>URQX01000065.1 GCA_900550175.1 uncultured Veillonella sp. | reverse complement strand
GTTTTACCCGCATCCGGGTGAGATATGATAGCAAACGTACGACGACGTTGCACTTCTTCTAAAAATGTCATAGTTCACCTCTATTGTTTCGTTTGTGAAAGTCTTATTTATTATACAATCTTCACACCATTCATATCTTTAAAATTATACATGATTTTGGTAGTTATGACCACTAAATTGTAGTATAATGAGATTTCAAAGAGCGGCTTGGGGAATAGCCGTTATTTTATGTTAAGGAGGGGGACCATGCGGTTATTTATTGCGGAAAAGCCATCCATGGCTCGCGAAATTAGTAAATGTTTGCCAGAAAATAAGAATATCCAAAAACGGAATGGCTATTTTATCCAAGGTGATGATGTGGTGACTTGGGTTGTAGGTCACGTATTACATCAAGCAGAACCTGGTGATTATGATGATAAATATATCCGCTGGCGCCCTCAAGATTTACCTATTGTGCCTGATGAATGGAAGTTACTCGTTACGGATAGTAGTCGTCAACAGTTTGAGACTGTAAAAGAATTAATAGGTAAAGCGGATATTATCGTCAACGCAGGTGACCCGGACAGGGAAGGACAACTCTTGGTTGATGAAGTATTATATTATGTAGGAAATACAAAACCGGTACAACGTATTTTGTTAAATGCATTGGACGAAAAATCTGTTCGTGCCGCCCTAAATGATCTACGGGATAATAAAGACTTTCACAATTTATATCAATCTGCATTAGCCAGAGCACGTGCAGACTGGCTCATTGGAATGAATTTATCTCGTGCCTATACATTATCTGAACGATATAAGGGGCATAAAGTAATATTACCTATAGGCCGTGTTAAGACCCCTACATTAGCCCTTGTAGTACGCAGAGAACGAGAACTAGCCGCTTTTAAACCGGTAGATTATTTTACATTAAAGGTTTTATACAATCATCCAAACGGTGTGTTCTGGGCTACGTGGCAGCCTACAGACGATCAAAAGGGGCTTGACCCAGATGGACGCCTTATTAATAAAGCCATAGCCGATGAATTAGTAGAGCGCTTACAGGCTGGTCCAGATGGAGTTATCAAAGCTGTTACAAAATCTAAAAAGAAAGATGTACAGCGGTTACCATTGTCTCTATCATCTTTGCAGGTATTAGCTGGTAAAGCATTCTCCTATGATCCGCAAACTGTACTTGATACAGCACAGAAACTATATGAAAAGAAATTGACTACGTACCCTCGTTCTGATTGTGAATATTTACCACCAAATCAATATGGTGACCGCAATGCAATTCTCAATAATTTACAGAATGCAGGGGATGAAAAATTAGCACAGTGGGCTACTGATGCAGACCGCTCAATTAAGAGCCGCGCTTGGAATGAAAAGAAGATTACAGCCCATCATGCTATAATTCCTACGACCGTAGCTTGTAATGTAAATAGCTTGTCCCGTGAGGAACGCAATATTTACTTCCTCATTAGTCAGGCTTATATTGCTCAATTTTATGGGGAGCACATTTATGAGCAAACTAAAATTGTAGTAGAGCAATGCGAAGAAGACTTTGTTGCCAATGGTCGTGTAGTTATAGATGAAGGTTGGAAGTTACTTTATAAACGGCAAAAGTCTAAATTGATGACAGATAATGATGAGCCAGACTTAACCGATGAACGTGGTGCTGAAACAGACACTAAAAAAGAGGCTATTGAAGAAACAGATCATTTGCCGGCTGTTAAGAAGAAGGATTCTGTGCTTTACACGGATTCCTCTGTAGAGGCGAAGCAAACTAAGCCACCATCTCGCTTTACTCCATCTACGTTGTTACAAGCCATGAAGGAAATTCACAAGTTTGTAAAAAATGAAGATTTGAAAAAGCAATTAAAGGCGGTGTCTGGTATTGGTACAGAGGCGACTCGTGCTAATATTATTGATGAACTCATCAGTCGTGGATTTATGAAAACTTCGGGGAAAAAGCAAGTTCTATCACCAACGGAAACGGGCTATCTTTTAGTAGATGCCTTGCCTGATGAATTGTTATATCCTGATGAAACTGCTGTTTGGGAAGAGCGATTGGCTCTCATGAGTGAAGGTGAGGATACATTAGATTCCTTCTTATCTGATCAAGTTAAGTTTTTACAGTTATTGATTGATAAGCTTGGCTTTGATAAACAGGTAAACTCTGGTCAAATGATGCCAAATGTAGTTCGCACGATAACGAATCAAAATCGGAAGCGCCCAATGGATAATACTGATGTAGATTTAACTTCTTTGCCCATCTGCCCTAAGTGTAATAAAGGCCGAATGCAACAACGTAATGGCAAGTTTGGTGCTTTTTTAGGCTGTACTAACTACCCTGCTTGTAAACATACACAACCAGTTGAGGGTGATGTTTCAAATGGTGAAAGTAATATCACTGTAGCTGAAGAAGATAAACAATATAAATGCCCACGATGTAAAGAAGGATATTTTGTTAAGCAAGAGGTGAGAGGGCGAATTAACTGGATTTGTAGTAATCGATCTCAATGCAAGACACAATGCTCCGATGTGAATGGAGTGCCAAGCATTTATGCTAATAAATAGGTACTAGGTTTTTATTTTTATTAGGTACTAGTTTATTAGGTACTAGTTTTATTAATATTTAACTTGTAATTAGTAGTATTAATAAATATAAATAGATAGAATAATAAAATATTTTTGTCTAAAATTTAAGTAGCCGAAAATCTAAACCACTAATCTGCTATATATAGCTGATTAGTGGCTTTTTATTTGGGTGAAAAGTGAATGTTAAATGAATTATTAATAATAGTAAAATACTCTAAACGTGAATATACAATGAATAAAAATATTAAAATATTAGCTATATTGTAGATTTGGCTATTTTTTATATGCTATACTTATAAAAAATTAAGATATTCTCTCTATATGATCAGAATATGCTCTTATAGATTCAAGTTTTGAAATACAAATCGTGATCATAGTTATGTAGTGTTTGTAATATTGAATCTGGATTGTTAATTAATGTGAGGGGAAACATAATGGACGTAAATATTGGAGTAGGTAATTCAAATAAGACTATTTTTATTGGAGTAGATAAAAATATAAAGTCTCAAAAAGACACAATACAAGGTATTGATGGGTTGAAAGGGTTAGCAATTATTGGTGTTACTTTATTCCATATGTTTCCTAACTCTGTCATAGGTGGTTTTTTAGGTGTATCATTATTTTTTCTATTATCGGGGTATTTATTAGCTTTTACAACAGCTAGTCAATATAAAAAAGGTACATATAGTATAAAGAATTATATGGTTCGTAGGATTAAACGTATTCTTTTACCATTAATTATTATGATTATGATTGTTCTAGGGACTTTATATGCATTAGTTCCTGAGGCACTTGCGGGTGTGCGTTCTGAAGTGATTTCTATCCTTTTAGGATATAACAATTGGTGGCAAATATCCCAAAATGCAGATTATTTCACACGACTTGCTAATACATCACCATTTACTCATATGTGGTTTATGGGAATTGAATTACAGTATATTTTGGTGTGGCCCATTATATTTTGGTTGTATCGTAGTATAAGTCGTTGGTCATCAAATTTTATAGCACTAGGTGTATTGCTAGTTATTTCTCTAGGATTAGGTGCTATTATGCCTCTTATGTACCAACCAGGTAGTGATGTGTCACGAGTTTATTTTGGCACTGATACTCGAGTTTGGGCATTGTTACTGGGGGCTGTTTTGGGATTACATTATGTAGATGTCAATAAATCTGCAGGCATTTCTAAACTAAAAAACACTATAGGATCAATATTTTTAATTACTAGTACCCTTATAGTATTAGTTGGGTATGTAAAAATAAATGGACAAGACCCGCTTACCTATATTGTTTGGATGCCAGCCTTTACAATTTTATTTGCAGGAATGGTATTAATTACAGAAAATAAAAAGATTTTTGCTGGAAAGGTCTTTAATTTACCTTTAATTAAATGGTTCGGTCATCATAGTTATGGATTATTTCTTTGGCAGTATCCGGTTATCTATATTTTCCAAAAATTAGAATTTTTGAAGTTTTTTGAGAATGAAATAGGATATTATGCAGCTATGATATCGGTTATTCTTTTATTAACAGTATGGATTGATAATGTTAGTAAGTGGTTTAACTCATTGATTTCATGGTCAGATTTTTTCAAAGCTGTTCAATCTTATTATGTAAAGGTTGTAACCCCGGTAGCTTCTTTAGTTATTTTAGCTGGTGGTATTGCCTTTTGTATGGCACCAGCCGATAAGCAACGTGATGTGAGTGATTTACAGGCACGTTTAGAAGCAAATGCTCTCTCTCAAGCTAGTGCAAATGATAAGAATAAAGATGTGAATTTATCAGAAATAAAAGATCCTCAAGGAATGGTTAATATTGTAGCAGTAGGTGATTCTGTCATGCTTGGTGCTGCACCAGCTTTACGAAATGATTTTGCAGGTATTTACATTGATGCTAAAGTTTCTCGCTATGTTGGAGCTGGTTTGGATATTTTTAGGGGAATTAATAATGAAGGTCGATTAGGGGATGTTGTTATAGTTGGCCTAGGAACTAATGGTCCGATTACAGGCTATTATGAATCAGAAACTAAAGCCTTGATTGATTATTTAGGGAATAGAAAGATTTATTGGATCAATAATTATGCACCTGGTATTAGTTGGATAGATGAAAATAATGCGTATTTAGAAAAATTAGCAAAAGAACATCCTAATATTATTATTATTGACTGGGCAAGTATAGCTGCTAAGCACAGAGATTGGCTTGGTGACGATGGTATTCATCCAAATGATATAGGGATTAAAGAATATTCTAAGTTCGTTCATGAGAAAATTAAATCAGATATGTTATCTAAATCATCTAATGATAGTAATCGCATTAATCACAAACGCGTTACTGCTAGTGCTGATATATAAATAGGAGGAAGTATAGTGGAAGTTAATCAATACTTTTATAGCTTGGCAAAAATATCATCTCAGAAAGCAGCAGAAAATGGTGTTCATGTAGATCCAAAGTTTATTTATACTCAATGGTATATAGAAACAGAGGGATTTACATCCCAATTACAAGCTAGTCATCATAATTTGGGTGGTGTTATGGATACAGATGGGAGCTGGAGACATTTTAATGATTTCATAGATTTTGCTAATTATTTTGGGAATTATTTAACTTACTATAGGGAAGATGGGATGACTAATGCTAATTCCTTATATAACTACGTGGCTGCATTACATCATGGGGGATATTTTACAGCTGACTTTGATACATATTATAGTGCAGTATTACAAGTTTTTAATACAATCAATTTTTAGCAAAATTCTTGGGGAAAGTATTATTTAATAATTATGAATCTAAAGTCAAAATTCATTAGATCGTTTCTAATACTAGGGTTAGGTACAACAATTTGTCTTGGGGCAATAGGTGGTAAACATGTTGTCTCAATGCCTGAACAAGCTGATTCAAATGATACTATTAGCTTACAACAGAGGATAAATAGAGTTGATCCAACTATTAATAAAACAGAAAATAAATGGGAGGACTTTAATCTTGCCCCATCAGAGAGTGCGTATTTATATATGAATGGTAAAAGTTCGACAGTTCATTCTCATCGTATAAAGTCCGCTAGTATGATCAAAGTATTTATTTTAAGCTATCTCTTTGAAAAGGTTGATAAAGGCGAGATTTCCTTACAAGATATATATGTATTGAAACCTTCTGATAAAGTTGGTGGATCAGGTATTTTATATGGATATGAAAGTGGATCCATACTATCTATTGATGTGCTGGCAAGATTAATGATCGCTGAAAGTGATAATACTGCTACTAATATATTAATTGATAAACTAGGCCTAGAAAATATTAATTCTTATTTATTAAACCAAGGATACATGGATACGCAATTAAATCGCAAAATGATGGATTTAATTGCTATTGATAAAGGTATTGAAAACTATACCTCTGCTAAGGATTTAGGAAATTGGTTTTTGAAGTTAGCAAAAGGAGAGCTGGCTTCTGATTTAGCTAATAAAAAGATGATACATTATTTGTTAGAGCAAACGGATACAGAATGTATTTCACTGGCGTTGCCTAATAGAGTGATTGCTCATAAAACAGGTGAATTAGCGAGCGTATACCATGATGGAGGTATTATCTATAATGGTAATCAAAGCGACTACTATATACTAGTACTGCTTTCAGATGGATATGATTCCAGAGCTGAAACAATAAAGCATTTTCAATCTATAGCTAAGGAAGTAGATCGTAAAGTTAATTTGAAGTAAGGGGAATTTTTATGTATAAGTGTACTCAGTGTGGTGCTGAATGGAAATCTGGGGCAAAATTTTGTGTGAAGTGTGGTGCTGAAAAAGATAATAACTTATGTCCAAACTGTGGAGAAACTGTTCCTAGAGATTCACGTTTTTGTACAAAATGTGGGAATGAAATAAGTTCATCAATTGTCCAACATCTACAGAACCGACTTGTAAATAGTAATAACTTTAGGAAGTATATAGTTGGGGTAGTTATCTTATTTGCTATTATGATTGTGGCTGCAGTTGCGATACATTCTCCTACTACAACTACTAGTATTAATGGAACTAAAATTACTGTAAAGGCAAAAGATATGGCTGATGATTATATCAGGGACCAGTATTCTGCTGAAACAAAATATAAGGATAATATTGTATCTATTAATGGTAAAGTTGTAGATAAATTTCAGTTTAAAAATTCAAATAATTACGGTATTGTCATTTATCAAACAGATGCAGCTGGAAAAAGATATAGTGTAATGGTTGATGTAGATCCAAAGTTAGTTAAAAGTCTTAATGGATTAAATATTGGTGATTTTATAACTGTTGAAGGTAAATCATACGGAATTGTTAAACAAGATACACCTACAGATATAACAATTCAAATTAATGCTGATAAGATAAATGAATAGGGAGAAATAATATGAGCAAATTTTGTAGATTTTGTGGTACTTCAATTGATGACGATGCATTATATTGTGCATCTTGTGGTAAAGAGCAATTAGTAGAGGAAGCTAATAATAAAACTCCAAATAATATGGCGAATAGTACTTTAGGTTATATATCTAACTCCGTATCTACACAAAGAAAACGGAAAAATATTATTCAAGCTACAACCATCGCTGTTGCAGTATTAGTAGTAGCTGGGAGTACTTACTTCGGTTATAGTTATTATTTACAACAAAGTCAAGCTGAACAAGCTCGTGTTGCGGCAATAGAAGCTAGTCAAAAAGCTAAGGAGGCTCAAGATAAGGCTGAAGCTGATAAAAAGCAAAAAGAAGAAGAGGCAAAAAAAGAATTAACTAAAACACAAGTTAAGAATGCAATCGATACACTTATGAATGGTGAATCTCTGCTGAAATCTTTGGCGGATGATATTAATGTAGGACGAGTAAAAGGTTATAGTACTAGTCATTGGAATCGTGAACGAACTCTCAGTGAAATTAATAATGAAGCTTCTAAATTTCAAGATTTAGAGCCTGCTGTTAAACAGCGTGTAATTGAATTACAAAATATCCAAATTCAACGTGTTAATGCCATGTATGATGGTGCTGCTGGAAATACTTATCGTTTTGATGAAGGTGGAAAAAAATATGATGAGTTTTATGATAAGTTAGCGGCATTGAAGAAAGACTATGGAATTAATTAGTTTCTAAAGGGAGTCGTGTTATGAAACAAATCATTATTGGGGTCTTGTTCGTCACATATTTTATGTTAAGTTTTTCTATAACGGCTAATGCTAGCTGGCTTTCTAAGGCTTGGGGACGCTTGGAGAATTCATTAGATACAGTGAGTACGAATGCATCACCGTCTACTGATAGAAAAAAATATGATATAGGTCATTTATTGCCTAGAGAAGATATGAAAATTGCTGGAGTTCCCTTAGGAGCAACGTTTTCGGAAATAAAGGCTAGTCTGGGAAATCCACAATATGAATCAAATGAATACTTGCAATATGGTGGTATTAAGTTTCATAGAGATATATATCTATATCGTGATTATCGAGTGGATAGAATTTATGTAACAAATCGCGATGCAGCAACAGCAAGAGGGATTGCTGTTGGGGATACTTTAAAACAAGTTGTAGCAGCATATGGAGAACCTGATTATATTTACAGAAACTATTATTTCTATGGGTATCAGAAGGCTGGCTCGGATTATATAGATGGGATTTATTTTACTCATAATGGTAAAAAGGTAACACAGATTACTATCTGTAATTAATATCATTATGTGATTTTTTGATTGTTAAAGCGATTAGAAAATTTCAATTATTATTCATCGTGACTTTAGAGGGATATTTATTATGAAATATTTTAAATTTTTATTTTTAGTGGTGTGTACAGCAACTTTAGTATTGATGAATTTTAATGTCTTTGCATCGTCCCCTATGGATCGAAGAGATTCTATGATTCAGTCTGTAAGTGGTAAGCTATCCGGTGATTGGTATGATGCAAATGGTAATTTGGTGTATAGTATTCATCATGGTTATGTCAATGGCGCCAAAATTATAGATTGTTATGATTATGTTGGGGGGAATCCTGGTGGTGCAATTATTACGATATTAGAAGCTAATGGGCCTAGAAGTATTAGATTAGATTGGTTAAGACATGATAATGATAATCCTAAGATGGTTGAAATGTTTGGTACTCCATATTTAAAGGTTTATGATTTAAGACGACCTAATAGATTATTAAATACTTATTATTATCAACCATATAGCTCTGATTTCTCTCGTAAATAAATCTAATTAAGAGTAATTTTAGGGGATTATTTCATTCGTCTCAAGAAAAAAGATACGACTATTAAGGTATTTGATGATTTAAAGAATAGTAGTTTTTAATTTTATTTTTATACTAAAAAGCCGTACAAGCATGTTTTTATACATTCTTGTACGGCTTTTTTTTACTTACGTTTACCACGTCGTCCTGTTTGTGATGTGGACGTACGGCGTTGGCGTGTATTAACACCTTTATGGCCACGAGCTTTATGAGCTTTAGCCTTTGTAGATTGATAGGAACTTGTAATCTTAGTTTTGCCAGAAGATTTTGCACGTTTTGGCGCAGCACTTGCATTACCTTTAGTCTTAATTTGTCCATCTTTAGTGTATTTGGTAAGCGTTGCTTGGATAGCACGTTCAATACGTCGTAACCAAGATTCATCTTGTGGTGTAGCAAAGGTTACAGCTACACCAGAGTTGCCTGCACGACCGGTACGACCAATACGATGGATATAGTAATCTACGTCGCGTGGTACGTCGTAGTTATAAACATGTGTAAT
>URQX01000064.1 GCA_900550175.1 uncultured Veillonella sp. | reverse complement strand
GCTGCCCAATCAGCATATTCAGTTCCTTCTAACATGATGGCCACGACGAAACTGATCAAGATAGCTGCTTCTAGCAAAGCATCAACATACCAACTTACATTATCAAATTTAATTAAGTTAGACTGCAGACTCTTATTAATACGACGCACATATAAGTAATATATTGTGTCCGCCACTGTAAAGAAGATGGCATAGTAAATAGCTGGTCCAAAATCTACATGACGTCCCCCCGATATAAGGTCTGTAATGCCACTAGATAAGGCATAAATTACGATTAGCAATATAAAAAAGCCTTCTACGGCAAGTACCAAAGGTTCAAACTGCCAATAGCCAAATTGGAAGCGCTTACTCGTTTCACGGGCTATTAACTTGGCCGTCATGAGCATCATGATTTTAATAACAACATCGACAAAGGAAAATACACCATCTAATAAGACCGCGCTAGATCCTGTAACAATACCCATTATAGTGCCACTTACTGCTACAAGGGCCATTAACCCTACGGATTGCATAAGTAACTTCTGTTCTATAGAGCGTCTTGCCCCTAATATATCCATTAAGTCCTCCACTTTCTTAATTTGTATGTCTTTTTATTATACACCAAGGGTATTGATGCGCAATATGAGGTCAAAATTAAACAGGTAGCTTGCATGCTATACAAACTACCTGCTATGGATACTATGTAAATTCTTTTTTATTGCCCGCTTTAATACAGGTTAACTATTAACCTTGAAAACCTTGAGGATTCGGTAATACCTGTCCCGCTACATAGCGTTCAACAATATGTCGGTCATCACCAACATATAACCAACGCTCTAATCGTTCTTCTAAAGTGCGTTCATTAGGATCAAATAGTAATGTATCATCAATGATAAGGGCATCTAGTTCACAACCTTTTTCAAAGCTACCAACATTACCAAAGAACTTACCGCCTCCCTTTGTAGCCATATAGAAAGCTTCACTTAATGTAAGTGGCGCATATGTTTGATTGACTTCTACCCATTTCATTTTTGACAATCCAATAGCTTCCGTAAGAACCTTCGCCATCGATACAATATGACCACCAGAGATATCGGAGCCCAAACCAATCGGTATATTTCGTTTCATTAGCTTACGAATCGGTGCAATACCACTTGATAGATTTACATTAGAATATGGACAGTGAGATACCATAGTTTGAGTTTCTGTCATACGATCTATTTCTGCATCGCTTAAATGAATGCAGTGAGCCATCACTGTAGGTACCTGTCCCATTAAGCGATGTTCATAGTACACATCTGTATAATTTGGTGACTCTGGATGTAATGATGCAACCCAATCAATTTCACCGTGATTTTCGGACAAGTGAGATTGAATTGGTACATTATATTCTTCTGCTAATTTCCCTAATCCACTCATTAATTCACTTGTACAGGATGGTACAAACCGAGGGGTAATTATAGGTTTTACTAAAGGACCAAATGGAACAGATTTTTCTAACCACTCTTTAGTATCCACTAATGATTGATTCGTTTCTTCAATCAAAAAATCAGGACTATTACGGTCCATATTTACCTTACCTACATAGGCTGATAATCCAGCTTTTTGTAAAAGTTCCATCAACACCAATGTACTTTCTTTATGGATAGTACCAAACAGTATACTTCTAGTAGTCCCATTTCTCCATAAGTCTTGTACAAAGGCGCCATATACTAACCGTGCATAATCTGAATCACTAAATTTTGCTTCTTCAGGGAATGTATAGGTTTCTAGCCATGGTAATAATTCTTTGTCCATACCAAGGCCACGATTACAATACTGCGGAGCGTGAGCATGCGTATCTACAAAGCCGGGAATGATGAGATTATCACCATAATCAGTAACCTCGCACGCTGCATAAGCTGGTGGAATACTTTCACCACAATATACGACCACACCATCTACGGCAATGATATAGCCATGTTGAATCGATATAAACTCTGATGGACGCGGTGTATATAAGATATTTCCTTTTAAAATAAGTGTCGAATTCATATAACCTCCTTGCGTGATCAGAGCGTTGAAAGACTATGCCCAAATAACACGCTAGATTTTTCTTTAATAGACTATGCTATATGATTCATAGTATATGCTATTTAAATAGCAAAGTGAATGATGAACGCCACAGTCAGGATGTACATAATTGGATGAATTTCATGACGGCGGCCAGTTGTCAGTTTAATCAATGTATAAGAAACGAATCCAAAGGATAAGCCTTGAGCAATGCTAAATGTTAACGGCATGAGAAGAATCGTTAAGAATGCAGGCAATGCTTCTGTAAAATCAGTAAAGTCAATGTGCGTTACTTCACTCATCATAAATACGCCAATGGTAATCAGTACCGGTGCTGTCGCTTGCACAGGCACCAACAAGAATAATGGGGCAAAGAACAGAGAACCCAAATATAAATGATTAAACTCAGCAGAAAGACCTGTCCGACCCCCATCTGCAACGGCTGCCGCACTTTCAATATAAGAAGTAACTGTAGAAGTACCTGCAACGGCACCTGCCGCAGCACCGATAGAAGTACATAGCAACGCTTTGTCTAAATTTTCGAATTTACCATTTTCATTTACGAGGTTTGCCTTTCTCGTTACACCGATTAATGTACCAATATTATCAAACATATCTACAATAGTAATGGAGAAAATAATAGAGAATATACCATATTTAATAGCCCCCATTACATCTAGTTGAGCGAATGTATCAACGGGAACCGGTGGTACCAAATTAAAGATATCTGCACTTGTAGCAGGCATCTTAGTTAAACCTAATCCCATCGCTGCTATTGTAGTGAAAGCCATGCCGATGAGCAAGCCGCCTTTAACTTGTTTTGCCAGCAAAATACTAGTTATAAATAAACCCAATAAGGTTAATAATACAGCTGGGTCTTTCATATTGCCTAATGTTACAAAGGTAGCATTATCAGAAACGATAATGTGCGCATTTTTAAAGCCGATGAAAGCAACGAATAAACCAATCCCTACACCGATAGATGTTTTTAGCACTTGCGGAATACCATCTACAATTTTGTTAAGAACTTTGGTAACCGTTAAAATAACAAACACTGTACCAGAAATAAAAACGGCTCCTAATGCTGTTTGCCAACTAAGCCCCATAGCACCACAAATAGTGTACGAAAAGAACGCACTAAGACCAAGGCCGGGTGCTACGATAACAGGAACATTAGCTACTAAACCGATAAGCATAGTCGCAAAGGCAGTAGTTAAAATCACGGCAGCCACTGTACTCTCATGAGGCATCCCCGATACAGCTAGCAAATTTGGTATAACTGCTAGGATATATACGGATGCAATAAACATTGTAATACCAGCAAAAAACTCAGTTTTTACTGACGTGCCATGTTGGGATAACTTGAAAAACTGATCAAGAAAACCCTTGGATTGATTCGTTCTTTCGTACTCCATCGAACTCATCTCATTTACCTCCCAAACTTTTAGAAAAAGAAAATAAAGTAGATAAATAAAAAACGACTACAAGAGCATCAAAAATAAGCTCTTGTAGTCGTAAATACCGGTTTACGCTAGAGAGCCTTGACCCATCACGTCAAGGTTATACAAGGAATATCATATTACTATAAAATTTAAATCATCTTCTCATTGATAGGTATGAAAATTAAATAAGAAAGAAATTCATTTAATGAGTTTTTGTCATTAAGATTATGTGTTCATCGCATTTTATAGGCTTAGTATAAAGTTATTTTTATACGCTGTCAATAATTATTAATAAAAATCAGATTATTGTTAGTTAATCTAAAAAACTATTTTCTATAGATTTATTAATTCAGTAAATTCCTATAATCCTTGTATTCTATCGTATAATCTTACATTTCATATTCTTTTTTCAATACATAGCCATAGGCTTGTTTATAGCCATTAGATTGTTCAGTAATGTATACACCTTGTATTTCTGGCGCAAAACCCGGCAACAGATTAATACCTTCCTCTAAAGCCAAGAAATAGTCGCAAGCTGTCTTCGACCAACGTTCTCCTGGTTGTACACACAATACACCTGGTGGGTATGGAAGAGCGCCCTCAAGAGCAATACGCCCTTCTGCTTCGCATAGCGGCACTAATTCTCCCTTGTTACGTTGAAACTCAAAATTTGCCTCTTGTGGATTCATTACATAGTTAGGGAAATATTCACGAGAAAATAGCCGTTGTTGTAAGAGGCTTACATTTCTAGACTTATAAAAATCATGCATTTCTTGACAGAGCTGACAAATACTATAACCTTTATATTTCTCTATATGACTAAAGTAAATAGATGGCAGTACCTCTTCCATTGGTGCATCACATTCTATGTGGTCTTCAAAACGAATGAGTTCCGCTACGAGCTCATCCATCTTACTTTGAGTTTCTGCTGGTGTCATAAGGAATAAAATCGTATTTAAATCACATTTTTCAGGGATAATTCGATTTTCCCGTAAATAATTAGCAAGAATATTAGCAGGGATGCCAAACTCTTCATATTCGCCAGTCTCTACATTAATTCCTGGTGTAATCAGTTGAAATTTACAAGGATCGATAAAATATTGCCCCTTACCATAGCCTTTAAACGAGTGCCACTTGGCTTCCGGTTCAAAAGCAAAGTAATCTACATCACCTGCCATATCCTGCGTATTTCCGTCTTCCCATTTTTTGCCATGCACTATAGGTGGTACCAAAGGGCGGAGATATTTGCAGTGCTTCAATACGGCTTTACGAGCATCAATAGCAACTTCAACACATTCACGCCATAAATTTTGACCTAGTTCACCTTTATGGATTTTCGCATTTACATCGAGAGATGCAAATAACGGATAAAATGGAGAGGTAGATGCATGCATCATAAAGGAATTATTAAAACGTTTATGATCTACATAACGGTCTTGCCCCTTTATATGACTATCCTTCTTATGAATTTGAGAGGTTTGTGAAAAGCCAGCTTGTTGCTTATGTACCGATTGGGTTACTAAAATCCCAGGATCATTTGGACCTAACTCTAATAATAGGGGACTACAATCTTTCATCATAGGAATAAACTGTTCATATCCCACCCACGCAGAGTCAAAGAAAATATAGTCACAAAGGTGCCCTATTTTATCTACTACTTGACGAGCATTATAAATTGTACCATCATAGGTCCCCAATTGAATTACCGCCAATCGAATAGGGCGCTTTGCCTTTGCTTTTTGAGGGGATTTTTCACCGATTAATTGACGAATATAACTTTCATCAAAACAATGATCTAAAATACCTCCAATGGAGCCAAAAGGATTGCGTGCTGTTTCAAGATATATAGGCGTTGCACCTGACATAACAAGGCCTCCGTGGCAAATGGATTTATGGTTATTCCGATCATATAAAATAATATCCCCTGGTGTTAAAAGAGCATTAAGAACTACCTTATTCGCTGAAGATGTACCATTTAACACAAAATAAGTTTTATCAGCATTATAGACTTTAGCTGCATGCGCTTGCGCATCATAAGCATAGCCTTCGTGAATTAAAAGATCCCCTAATTTTACATCTGCATTACAAAGGTCTGCTCTAAATATATTTTCTCCAAAGAAATTATAAAAGGCACGACCTGTAGGATGTTTATAGAAGAACTGACCACCTTGATGGCCTGGACAATCGAACTGTGAGTTTCGTTCCCCCACGTAATCGGATAAAGCACTGAAAAATGGTGGTAAAATAGAGGATTCATAATTTACAACTAGTTTTTCGATCTCTGATTTGCAGTCGTCCAAACTTATAGATGAAAAATCTATAATCGATGCTATGCGCTCCTTATAAAAAGATAAATCGCTAGTTTCATCAAATCTTAGAACAATAATAGGTATACCCAATATATGAATTTGATTATTATTGACAAGATCTAAATCACAATCACCGATGACTACGGCACCTACATCTATAAAATCTGTATCATAAACAGGAACACATATACGGCCCTCTATAGAACTAATTCTGGATTGTACGGAATCAGATAAAGCAATCTTTAAATGTTTCACAGCCTCCTCCTTTCATAACTATGTATCATTTATATACTACGTCAACATATATAGAATAAAATATACTATTAACAACATATGACGAATAAAAAGACTCCCTACTCAAAGAATAGGGAGCCTTTTAGTTTTAGATTATTCAGCTGCTTCTTCTTCAGCTTCAATATGCTTAGGAGCTTCTGGTTTCATCAATGGGAACAACAATACATCGCGGATAGATGCAGAGTCTGTTAAGAACATAACAAGACGGTCAATACCAACACCTAAACCAGCTGTTGGAGGTAAACCGTATTCAAGAGCAGTAACGAAGTCTTCATCCATGCGGTGAGCTTCATCATCACCAGCTTCACGTTCTTTCAATTGATCCAAGAAACGTTGTTTTTGATCGATTGGGTCATTTAACTCGGAGAAGCCATTTGCCAATTCACGGCCATAAATGAATGCTTCAAAACGTTCTGTAGCCAATGGATTTTCACGACTTGCTTTAGCAAGTGGAGAAATTTCTTTTGGATGACCATATACAATAGTTGGTTGAATCAAGTTTTCTTCTACATAATCTTCGAAGCAAAGATTTAGGATTTTACCAATACCATCATTTTCTGTATATTCTACATTTAAGCGATCTGCAATAGCACGAGCTTCTTCTACAGTAGTAACCGCATCAAAATCTTCACCAGTGTATTTTTTTACACCTTCAGCCATTGTGATACGATTCCAAGGTGGAGTCAAATTGATTTCTGTACCTTGGTATGTAATTTCTTGTGTACCTAGAACTTCTTGAGCACAGTAAGACACAAGATTTTCAGTTAAGCGAATTGCATCCTCTACATCGCCATAAGCTTGGTAGGATTCGATAGTAGTGAACTCTGGATTATGACGGTTGTCGATACCTTCGTTACGGAAGCAACGGTTCATTTCGAATACGCGGTCCATACCACCAACAATCAAGCGTTTGAGATACAATTCTGGAGCAATACGCATGTAAATATCGATATCAAGCGCATTATGGTGTGTAATGAATGGACGAGCAGCAGCACCACCAGGGATAGCATGCATCATTGGTGTTTCTACTTCCATGAAGCCATCACGCATCATATATTCGCGAATCTTTGCAACGATTTGGGAGCGTTTTACAAATGTATCACGCACTTCAGGATTTACAATCAAATCAACATAACGTTGACGGTAACGAAGCTCTGTATCCTTTAAACCATGCCATTTTTCTGGTAATGGACGCAAAGATTTAGATAACAATGTTAATTTGTTAACTTTAATTGTAACTTCCCCTGTATGAGTTTTAAATACGTGACCTTCAACACCGATGATATCACCGATATCAAGCATTTTTACGTATTTATAAGCATCTTCACCCAATACATCTTTACGGAAATATACTTGAATATCGCCAGATTTATCACGCATATTCGCAAATGCTGTTTTACCATGGGAACGGATTGTCATCAAACGGCCTGCAATAACTACAGGTTGACCGTCATATTTCAAGAAGAAGTCATCTTTAATGTCTTTTGCATTATCTTTTACAACAAAACGTTGACCAAATGGATAGATACCATCCGCTTCATATTCAGCTAATTTGTCGCGGCGAATTTGCATTTGCTCATTCAGCTCTTCTTGTACATTTTTAATTTCTTCACTCATGTTATCGCCTCTTCGTCAGTAAATGTAAATTATTGGATTGCTAACACTTTGAATGTAACAGGACCATCTGGTGTGGAAACTTCTACTTCATCACCTTTACGTTTGCCCAAAATAGCTTTACCTACAGGAGATTCGTTAGAGATACGATTGTTGAATGGATCCGCTTCAGAGGAACCAACGATAACATATTCTAATTCATCATTGTACATTGTATCTAATACAGTTACTTTGCTACCTACGGATACAACATCACCTTTTACGGATTCGTCGATGATTTTCGCAGTGTTAATTTTATTTTCAAGCTCTACAATATGGCCTTCGATGAAAGCTTGTTCATTTTTTGCATCATCATATTCAGAGTTTTCACTGATATCGCCATATTCAATAGCTGTCTTAATACGTTCAGACACTTCAATACGACGTACAGATTTATAATACGTTAATTCTTCTTCTAATTTCTTTAAACCTTCGGCGGTAAGTAATGTTTCTTTTACGTCTGCCATGGGTACCCCACTCTTTCTACCTATAAATTAAATAAGAAAAAAGTGCCATAGTAAGATGACACCTTATCTTTCATTTCTAAATTATCTCAACCATTATATAAAAATACTGTACATTTGTCAATCTGACTACATTTCTGCCAGTATTTTACGATATGTTTCTAGCTCATTGTGAAAACTTGTTACGGTGTGAATTGTATTCACTCGATTACGCCAATATGCAGATTCAGGAAGCCCCTTCATATACCACCCTGCATGGGTACGTATCTCCTTAACAGCCATACTCTCACCCTTGTATTGGCACAATAGATCAAAATGCTGTAACAACATATCTAGACGTTCAATATCGGTCGGAGCCGGTAACACTTCACCAGTCGCTAAATAATGATGTATGCGACCGAAAATCCACGGATTTCCCTGCGCACCGCGGCCAACCATTACCGCATCACACCCAGTTTCATCGAGCATGCGTTTCGCATCCTCTGGTTCCACTATATCACCATTGCCAATAACTGGAACAGACACAGCCTCTTTTACAGACTTAATATAGGACCAGTCCGCATGACCGCTGTACATTTGTTCCTTTGTACGGCCATGTACGGCGATAGCTGCGACCCCTGTAGATTCTATGCGTTTTGCAAAGTCTACTACATTGATAGAATCACTATCCCAACCAATACGCATTTTCACTGTTACAGGCACATCAACAGCCTTAACTGCAGCCTCTGCTACGCGTGCAGCTAAGTCAGGATTCTTCATAAGTGCAGAGCCATCACCGGAGGAAACGACTTTTTTAACAGGACAGCCCATATTGATATCTACAATATCGGCCCCCGCATCAGCTACAACCTTTGCACCGATGGCAATAGCCTCTGGATTAGACCCGAAAATTTGCATAGAAACAGGTCGTTCTACCTCTTCAAGACGCAACAATTCATGAGTGCGCTCATTTTTATATTTAATGCCCATAGCACTTACCATTTCGGTACATACCAAGGCGGCGCCATGCTCTTTAGCAAGTAAACGATAGGCAATATCGCTAACCCCTGCCATTGGCGCTAGTATGGCTTGCCCGTCAATTTTGACGGACCCGATTTGCCATTGTTTATTGTTCATATAATTCTATATCCCCTAACAAAAAGGGTACAGCATAAGCTGTACCCGAATGTACACTACTTCGTTACATATATGTAACTATATTATAGTAGCATTATTTATTTCTTTCGTAAATAAGGCGTAAACCTTCTAATGTAAGCATAGGTTCTACATGATCAAT
>URQX01000063.1 GCA_900550175.1 uncultured Veillonella sp. | reverse complement strand
CGGGATCATTCTTCGCTCCATGGGGCTTCTACTTCTTGCTCTATGTTGTGGCGGCCGTAGCCGTAATCCTTTTATTCCACGCATGGTATACGAAAAAAGGGTATCGTCTTGTTAGTGTCATTGTCCTAGGTACGATGGTTATTTCTTCCATTGTTGTGGTAGAAGGGTTAGAACCATTTGTAAAACAGCGTAGTAATATCGATGTAGTGCCTGTGGTAGACTCCTATGATGGGGATATCTATTACTACAACGGGTACAGTACATCCGCCGTATACTATACAGGTCATAAGATTATTAAAATCAACGGTGATGAAAGTCGCTGGGATGATCGAGATAAAATTAAAAAACGCAGTGCCGAGTGGTCAAAGAAATATCTTATGGAACAAGTTAACGAAGAGGAATTTAACAAGATAATCGCCTCTGGTAAACCTCTAATGCTCATCGTTCCAAAAGGTGAAATCAAGCACTTCCGTCAGTCTACTATCTACCCAAATGTATCTGAGTCTAGCGAAGCTGGTACAGCAGAAGTATATATACTAAATAAAAAGACACTGTTTTAAGTGAATTTTTACATACAATCTAACAATAAGTGAAAAACATTAAAGCTGAAAATATTAAAGCTGGTAGCAGGTAGTATCCAATGGATACTACCTGCTTTTTGTTTAGTGATAGAGTACTTATTTATAGTATTGCTAAAGCTGGAGTGCTAAATCGTTTTGTAGATATAGTAGTTCATATTCTTAGACTACTATACTTAGACTACTATATTTATTTGGTCTATATTGATGTATTTCGTACTTAAATAATAATACCTACAATATTACTGTGTTTTATTGACATAATTAATACATATTGATATAGTAGGGTATAAATAAGTTTAGAAGACAAGGTATTCTAGAACCAGACTTCATCTAGGTTTTAGAAAAGTGTGAAAAATGACATGTGTCAAAAACGCCCCTTGTTGTGAGGTAGAAAGAGGGGAAGTTATGAAGAAGACATGGTATCTAATCATCGGAGTAGTTCTCTTGGTTATTGGCTGCATAGCCTATGGTTATCATGAATACCATAAACCAAAGACGGCACAAGAATTAAAGACTGTACGCGTAGCCTATTTACCAATTACTCATGCATTACCAGTATTTGCTACAAAAGAGCTGGAAACGGCAGATGGTCCTGTACATGTAGAGCTTGTTAAATATGGATCTTGGCCAGAGCTTATGGATGCGTTAAATACTGGTAAGGTAGATGCCGCAGCTGTTCTTGTTGAACTTGGTGTAAAGGCTCGTGAACAAGGCATTGATGTTCGTGCTGCTGCTCTTGGTCATACAGAGGGTAATATTATCATCGTCAATAAGGATATTAACTCCGTTCAAGACTTAAAAGGCAAATCCTTTGCTATCCCTCATAAACAATCTACTCAAAAAGTTCTCGTGGATTGCATGCTTGAAGAAGCGGGTCTTTCTGAAAAAGATGTACAAATCGTAGAAATGAGCCCTCCAGAAATGCCATCTGCTCTATCGGTAGGTCAAATTGCTGGGTATAGTGTAGCCGAACCATTTGGCTCTCTAGCCCTTGAAATGGGAACTGGGAAGGTCTTCGAAGATCCTGACCATCTCTGGCATGATAATATTTGCTGTGCCCTTGTGTTTAATGGTCAATTCGTCGATGAACATCATGACTTGGCAAAAGCTTTCACAAAAGCCTATCTCGATGCAGGTACATATTTAGACGAGCATCCAAAGGCACAAGAGGAGATTTCCTCAAAGTATATGAAGTTTAATGACCAAGTTATTGAACGTTCCCTCAAAGTGATTGGGTTTAAAGATTTAGCCCTTACAGAGGACCGTTATAATGCGCTTGTGCATCATATGACACATATTGATTTAATCAAAAAAGTGCCGACCTATTCAGAGTTTGTAGATACATCATTGTTACCATAGGAGGGGGACCATGAAGAAATATACATATGTGCCGGGCTCATTTATCGCAGCTTGGCTAATTTGGGAGTTAATCGTTCGCCTCGGCGGTTTTAACGAAGCGCTATTGCCAACGCCGTATAAGGTGTTGGTCGGCTTTGGTGAACTCATTGGAGACGGTGTCCTCTTTAAGGATATTGCAGATAGTTTAGTACGGTTCTTCATCGGTTACATCATTTCTGTTGTGGCTGGCGTATTCTTCGGCCTTATCTTGGGGTGGTATAAGGGGATTTGGAACTACATCAATCCAATCGTTCAAGTCATTCGACCAATTTCTCCTGTGGCGTGGTTGCCGTTTATCGTTCTCTTCTTCGGTATCGGTCAAGCACCAGCTATCGTTATCATCTTTATCGCAGCGTTCTTCCCAGTGCTGTTGTCTACAGTGTCTGCTATTCAAAATATCGATCCTGTATATATCAAGGTGGCGCGCAACTTTGGTATTAAACAGCCAGAATTGTTATTTAAAATCGTATTGCCTGCCGTATTTCCTGGCATTGCATCTGGTCTTCACATCGCTCTCGGTACGGCGTGGATCTTCCTTGTAACAGGGGAAATGGTAGGCTCCCAAACAGGTCTTGGCTTCCTCATTATCGATATGAGAAACAACTTGCGTAACGATCTTTTGATGGTAGCCATTTTAACCATCGGTTTCGTTGGGCTTTTACTCGATTGGGGCGTATCCCTCATCGAAAAATGGATTTACAAACGTTGGGGTATTGAGAAATAGGAGGTGGCCTCATGGGTTACATTTCGGTGCGCAATGCACACAAGGAATTTATGAAAGATGGGGAACCACTCACCATTCTTGAAGATATTAATCTAGATATTGAAAAGGGCGAGTTTATTTGCCTCTTAGGCCCTTCTGGTTCCGGTAAAAGTACGCTATTAAACGCTATAGCGGGCTTTGAGCTCGTTACATCTGGGTCCATTACTATCGATGGTGAAGAGGTGAAAGCGCCTCAACTCAGATATGTAACGGTATTCCAAAATTATGGCTTGTTGCCGTGGCGTACGGTGGAAAGCAATATTGAGTTAGGCCTTGAAAGTAAAAAGGTGCCTAAAGAAGAGCGTCCCGCTATCATCGATAAATACGTTAAAATGGTAGGCCTCGATCACGCTCGCAATCGCTATCCTGCAGAACTATCTGGGGGCATGCAACAACGTGTATCCATTGCCCGTGCACTAGCGGTAGATCCAGATATTATCTTCATGGACGAGCCGTTAGGCGCCCTCGATGCATTAACACGTATCAACTTGCAAGACGAAATCTCTCGCATCTGCCGCGAAGAAGGTAAAACGGTTGTATTTGTTACCCACGACATTGAAGAAGCCGTAGTTCTTGCGGATCGCGTCGTAGTACTAGCGGCAAATCCAGGTCGTGTACAAACTATCATCCCTGTGAACATCATCGACCGAACAGACCGTACATCGCCGAACTTTGTTAATATACGTAACCATATCTTCGAACAATTCCAACTAGCAAAAGAAGACAAAATCGAGTTTTATATTTAGTTATATATGCCTGAAAATATTCATAAAGAAAGATATGATTTTTTGTGAGGATAATAGACAAAATCCTAAAATAATGTATACTATAAGTAGCTAAAAGAGTAAGGAGTTCCATTAGTGTACACCTTAAAAGAACCACCCAAGTATTTCGACGTCCTTGGGTGGTTTTTATATTTCTTATGCAATTCGTGTAATTATCATGTATAGTAGATATATATCGGTAATAACGTATAAAATTTAAATTGGAGGCTGTATGTCTTTATTTGAGTTAGAGAAGATCTTGTTTTTTGATGAATATATAGGGTCCTTTGAGACAGAGCGCGTAGAGAAGGTGCGCGGTTTTGTAGATTGGCTCTCCCAGTATTCGGGGAGTCTTGTTCATAATCCGTGGGGTGAGGTAAATCCTGATTTAGAGATTGTCACAAAGGGCTTTGATGCGGCACAGGTGCGCCGAGATAATTTAGTCGCTTATTTATTGCCGCGCTTGGGTCGAGCTAAGGTCTTTGTGGTAGCTGAGGCTGTAGGGTATCAAGGGGGACGTTTCACCGGTATTGCCATAACTTGTGAAAGAATGTTATTAGATAAGCACAAAACCATTCGTGCGAAGGATGTAACTCCTATTCAGTTGGAACGTACTAGTTCACCTACTAGCTCTTTGTTAAAAGGAACACAGCAAAAGGATGGTTTTAATGAACCTACTGACACTGTAGTATGGAGTGCCATTGTTGAAAAGGGTATCAATACCTATGATACATTGCTATGGAATATATTCCCATTCCACCCACATAAGGATGGCAACCCATTGACTAACCGTACACCTACGGATAGAGAACAACAAGTAGGTTGGGAGTATACAAAACGCTTGTTAGATTTACATTTTGAACTAGGCGGTGTAGAACCTCTTATGCTCGCAGTAGGACAAAAATCTGCTGATACAATGGGCAAATTTGGTCTATCTGCCATTGGTTTGCGCCATCCTGCAAATGGTGGAGCTAATCTCTATCGACAAGGATTTGCTGAGGCTGTAGATACTTATTTGCGATAATATGGTTTGATACATAATGGTAGAATAAAATGTAAATTAAACAAATTGATGAAATAATATTATCTTTTTGATAAGTTCTTAAGTATTAAAGCGTTTGCGCTTTTAAGAGAATGTTTTGGAGAGAGCTTTTAAGAGCATGTTTTAGAGAGTTTTGGAGAGAAGTTTATGAAACGGTATTGTGATGCTTGCCGTCATTATTGTGATGAGGCGGCTATGTTTTGCCCTACGTGTGGGCAGTATACGGTGGCAACAGAGGTGGAGCGCATTGCGCCAGAAGGCGATGTGATTTATCCGTTGTCTCACTATCAGTTAAGCTATCAGGACACATTCCTCTATGTAATGGGGAAAAAGTTTATGGATACGGATGGACGCGCCTCTCGTAGGGAGTTTTTCCAATTTCTGTTGTTGTGGCATATTGCTATTATTGGCTTGTTAGCGGTGTTTTATGGATTGACAGCCATATTCCAAACGGGGCCCTATCTAATCGGATTAGCTGGTCTTATCGTTGCCATACTCAGCTTAGTTTCCTTGATGCCTTTGATTGCGCTATCTATACGACGTCTCCATGATACGGGTAAAAGTAGTGCTACATTGATGCTGTTTTTCATTCCCTTTGTAGGGCCACTGATCTTATTAGGTCTATTATGCTTAAAAGGTCAGTCTCAAGACAATCAATATGGTAGTGCGTTGCAGCATCTTGTTATAGACAAGCGGTTGGCATCTATTATGAAAGTATCTCCTACGAGCAGTGCTCTCACAACACGCGTTCTTGTAGGTATACTTGTGGTTGTAATTTGTGTATTTGGCGCATCTTTACGTTTGATGGGCCCAGCTAATGAGGTATTCCCTGACGGATGGCTTACAAACTCTATCGTTGGTGAAGGCAGTGCGGAAGCAGCGCGAGCTTCTGTGCAAAATTATTTTGATGCCGTAAATAACAAGGATTATGATAAGGCTTTCACCTATATCATTAGCCAAGCTAGTACAAACCCGACAGAAAAACAAAAATGGCTAGAGTCCATGAAACAGGCGCCAAAGGTGGATGTAGTATCCCTAGGTGTTACACGGGTGAGTCGCACAGGGGATTTGAAGCGCATTGTCTTTGAGGCGAACCTACAAACCACAAAGGTTGGCGCTGGTGTTGTAGAATCCACGCCGATGAAGCGCTATATTTCTGTTATTGAAGAGAATGGTGTGTGGCGTATCGAAGGCTTTTACAAAACTATGCCAGATGATGACAAATAGAATATGATATATTGAAATAGCGTTAACATGGGGGCTACCCTCTTTTGTTAACGCTATTTTTATGTTACAATAGACATAACGTATGAAAGCGAGGCTTTCATCAAAATCGATCGGATTATATTGCGAAACTTATTAGATTGGAACGAAGAGAACGTACCCGTCGCGGCTGATATGTCTAATGATGGCAATATACTCATTTGCTATGGCAAATGGTCACAATAACACTAGGAACGGCAAAAATTGATAGCGCATTTTTGCGCCCATTTGACGAGACGCTAGTATTTTAGCGCCTTTTTCTTTGTGTGGCCTCCATAGCATAGATCAATTCAAGTGATAGGTGAGAAAAGAAACTATGTTAAATAAAATAATGAACAAAATTTTAGGAGGAACTGTGAATACAACAGATAATCAGGTTACTGCACAAGTGAAAGCAGAACCAACAGTAGCGAAAACTGCTACTCGTACAGCTGCGGCTGAAGGCGAACATAAACAAACTCGCCGCCGCACTAATACACGTCGCCCTGCTGGCGAAGGTCGTACTCGTCAACATGCCGCTGGTGAAGGCGAAGGCACAACACGTCAACGCCGTACAAATACTCGTACAAATACAAATGGTGGTCGTACAAATACGACACGCCGTACCAGTACACGTCGTAATGCTGAACAAGGTGAGGGTCAAGAACGTACAGAACGTAAACCTCGTCAAACTCGTGCACCACGTGGTGAACGTAGTGAAAATACACGTAATACGAGAACTAATAATGGTCGCAATGGTCAAAACCGTAACAACAATCGTCCAAATAATCGTTCCACAAATCGCAACAATCAAGAGGCACCTGTGGAATTAGTAGGTCGTACACCAAATGGCGCTAACAAGGGTAAGTTCCAAATTATTCCGTTAGGTGGCCTTGGCGAAATCGGTAAAAATATGACCATTTTCCAATATGAGGACGAAATCATTATTCTCGACTCTGGTCTTGCGTTCCCTAGCGAAGATATGCTTGGCGTAGATATCGTTATTCCTGATATGAGCTATATCATCGAGAATAAGGATCGCGTGAAAGCTGTCGTAATTACCCATGGTCACGAGGACCATATTGGTTCCTTGGCGTACCTTATGAAGGAAATTAACTGCCCAGTATATGCAACAAACCTCGTTTGTGGTTTGATTGAAGGCAAATTCAAAGAGCATAAAGTATCTCCAAAATGTCTTCGCACGATTGCTGCAGGTGATGAAGTTCAAATTGGTTCTGTAAATGTTGGTTTCATCCAAACAAACCACTCCATCCCTGACTCCTGTGCTGTGTACTTCGATACACCAATCGGTACTGTGCTTCATACAGGTGACTTTAAAATTGACCAAACGCCAGTTGATGGCCGTTTGATGGATATGCACAAATTTGCTGAGCTTGGTAACAAAGGCGTATTAGCGTTGATGTCTGACTCTACAAACGTTGAAAAACCAGGTACTACAGGCTCTGAAAGCTCCGTAGGTCCTGCTATTAAACAAGCTGTTGGAGAAGCGAAAGGCCGCGTTGTATTGGCTACCTTCGCATCTAACGTATCTCGTATCCAACAAGCTATTGATGCGGCAGTTCTGTATAACCGTAAGGTTGTCGTTATGGGCCGCAGTATGGTAAATGTTACAGAAATCGCTCAAGAACGCGGTTACTTGAACATTCCACCAAATACAATCATCGACGTAGATGTAATGCACAACTACACAGATGACCAAATTATGATCTTAACAACTGGTTCTCAAGGTGAACCGATGGCAGGCTTGTCCCGTATGGCTACAAGCAACCACCGCACTGTAGAGTTGGCACCGAATGATACAGTTATCATCTCTGCTACACCAATTCCAGGTAACGAAGGTGCTGTAGGTAGAACTATCGATAACTTGCTCCGATTAGGTTGTCACGTTGTATATGGTAAAGATCGTGGTATCCACGTATCTGGTCATGCGAGCCAAGAAGAGCTTAAAACAATGCTTAACCTTGTTCGTCCAGAATACTTCATCCCAGTTCATGGTGAGTACCGCATGTTGCGCCGCCATGGTGAACTTGGTGTTGCTATGGGCGTAGATCCTAAGAAAGTCCTTATCGGCGATAATGGTCAAATCTTTGAATTCGATAAAGATGGTGGCCGTAAAGCTGGTCGTGTACAAGCTGGCGCTATCTTCGTAGACGGTCTTGGCGTTGGTGACGTAGGTAACATCGTTATCCGTGACCGTCAACAATTGGCTCAAGAAGGTATGGTTATCGTTGTAATGGCGATGGACAAAGCTTCTGGTACAATCGTGGCTGGTCCAGACCTCGTATCTCGTGGCTTCGTTTACGTACGCGATGCAGAAGAACTTATGATTGCTGCAGAACACCGCGTAGACCAAGTTCTTGAAGAATGCGAAATGCAACGCATTAAAGATTGGACTACTATCAAGCAAAACGTACGTGACGCATTGGGTAAATTCTTCTATGATAAAACTCGCCGTCGCCCTATGATCTTGCCGATTATTCAAGACGTATAATCACATACAATATATAAAAGTACCGCACCTCATGGTGTGGTACTTTTAACATGTTAAAAGGAACCTTTTAAATCTACCATAAATAGCGGTGCTATCGCATTTGTCTACTATATAGGGTATTTGAAGTTACCTTTTTAAACTGTTATAATTAAAAGATACCAATTAATCTATCTTCTTTTATTTAGAATGGAGATTTATGAAACAAACAAATACTAGAGCGATGGTAGAGACAGCATTTGTATCGGCCATCGTTGTTATGTTAACCATAGTAGGTTCTACGGTTCCTATCCTCAGTTTGCTAGCAACCTTGGTTGCACCTGCTGGGATTGCACTCATTGGTATCCGTTGGGGCAGCCGATATAGTTGTGCTGCATCAGTGGTGGCATTCGTTCTTGTTTCCCTTTTAGTAGGTCCATTAATGGCAATGGCAACCATCTTGGCATATTCCTTGCCTAGTATTTTCTTGGGTGAAGCTTTCAGAGCCAATTGGTCCTTTGGTAAGCTCATCGTTATACCCGCCATTGCACTTACGTTAACGAGCCTTATAGGGATTCTCGTGTCGGCAGGACTTACATCCTTTGATTTATCTCAGATTAATCATATGATTGATGTAGACCTTAAGAATGCTATTATTGAATCTGTGAAACAGCAACCTATGACACAAGAGCAAATGAATGAGTATATTAACCGCTTAGATTTTGCTTTTGATCAAGCAAAGCGTATGCTCTTAGCGTACTGGTTTGCTGCTAATGTAATCGTAACCTATATTTCAGCGAAGCTTGTATGCTATATTGGTCGTCGTACAAATAGTGTTATGCGTACGTTGCCAACAATGGATACATGGCGCATGCCGATTTGGGGTGCTGGTACATTAGCAGTAGGTATTATCCTTGCCTATGGCGGTCAGTACTTGGGCTATGCTAATGGTATTCTTTCAGATATAGGCCTCAATATAGCCTTATTTGGTGGCATGATATGTGGTCTAAATGGCATTACATGTTTGCTATCCATTATGAAGTCTTATAACTTGGCAGGCATCTTTAAGTTTGCTATCATAGGCTTCCTGTATGTGATGAGTCCAATGGCACTCGTTATATATGGTATTTTAGATATGTTTTTAGATATGCGAGTGCGTTTCCAAAAACGTAGCTTGTAATAGAAAGGAGGCCGTTATGAAATCCTTTCAACGAAAATGGGAAGGTTTAGAAGTTACCATTATTACCGTTATCGTATTGTTGTTATTATTGCTGGCCTATTTGAACTGGGCCATTGCAGTTTTAGCACTAATTATCGTAGTAGCGGCATATTTGGTTAACTACAATACCCTTCATAACCGGCGTCGTTTAGCAAGGGAACAGTTTGGGGCGATGATGAAAAACGT
>URQX01000062.1 GCA_900550175.1 uncultured Veillonella sp. | reverse complement strand
TGTGTAAAAGGTTGACCTGTAGGTCCCATAAAAATAACACGACGTCGTATACTTTCACTAGGATTACCAATAAGGCTCATTTCATCACACATCTCATCTGTAGAATAGATGCTATTCATATCGCTATCATATTGAGCAATAACAGATTCTACCGCTTCAAAGATGGGAGGTGCCATCATAAGCATACCCGCACCGCCACCATAGGGCGTATCATCAACTTGACCATGTTTATTATGGCTAAAGTCACGAGGATTAGTTACGCCCATAGATAAGCGTTCCGCTTCGATAGCCCGTTTTATGATGGAATGACTAAAAAAGGCATCAAAAAACTCAGGGAATAAAGATACGATATCAATACGCATAGACCGTCCTCTGTACTTATTAACTCACATAAAATCATTAGCATTATCTATATATAGCTATATTATATAACTTTTACCATAATATACCTATATGTAGATAAAACAAAACCGCCTAAAGGATTATATCCATTCAGGCGGATCTACGATCATTAAATTATTTTCCACGTCAATGTCTTTAACAACATCTTCAATGGCTGCAAATAATTGATCTGGTTCCCCATCTTTGGAAACCACATAGACATCATTAGCACCCGGTTGTAATACATCAGTCACTGTGCCAAGCACATTGCCTTTTGTATCTTGTACTTCGAGACCAATAATATCAAAGATGTAATAGCGACCTTCTGGCAATTCCACTAAGTCTTCACGGCGCACTTGAACTTCTTTCTTACCGAATAATTCAGCCGTGTTGCGATCAGGAATTTCCTTAAAGGATGCTAATACAAATTGTTTGTGAAATCGTGCGGATGCAACGTGGTATTCTTTACCATCGATGTAACAGGCATCCATATGCATAAACCGTTCTGGAAAATCGGTTTGAGGCATAATACGAAGATCACCCCGCACGCCGTGCGGGGCGATGATAACACCTATTGTGATGAAATCGTTATGCTTCATTATTGACGAAACGCAACGATTTTACCGTCTTCTAATAGGATTTCAGCGCCCATCATGGCATCCAAATTATCCCCGATTTTAACGGTAACTGTTTGCTCTAATGTACCTTGAGGAATTTCAGTTCCTAAGGACAATTCTTGAGCGTCTTTCAATTTAGCTGTTACTTCTTCTTTGAAAGCCAAGCGTTTATTTTTCTCTTCGTCGATTTGTTGACGAATTGCAGTAAGACTTGTAGCATCAACTTTAGCGGCATCAGCCAAAATACGTTGAGCTTGGAACTCAATTGCTTCCAAATCTTTATTCACCATATCAAGGCGAGTTTCAAGATCAGATACAATTTTCGCTTTCAAGTCTTCTGTTACTTTTGCTTTTACTGCTACAGGGACACGTAATGTCATTTCTTCCATTGGAATACTCCCTTTTAGACAATATCAACAGATATCTTTTTGTTCTCTTTAATAGCCGCCGCTTTCACCACAGCGCGAATCGCTTTCGCAATTCGTCCTTGCTTTCCGATGACTTTGCCCATATCCTCTGGGGCTACGTGAAGTTCGTAAACCTCCATATTCCCCTTTTGGACCATGGTAACAGATACGGCATCAGGCTGCTTCACTAATGATTTCGCAATTAATGAAATTAATTCTATCATCACAGTATGCCTCTCTATTAATTACTTTTTAGCGTCAGCAAATTTTTGCATAACGCCTTGTTTTTTGAACAAGGAGCGAACAGTGTCAGTAGGCTGAGCACCTTTAGCTAACCAAGCCAAAGCTTTTTCTTCGTCTACATTAACGATAGCTGGTTGTTTAGTAGCATCATATTGACCAATAGTGTCAACAGGACGACCTTCACGTGGAGCACGTGCGTCAGCAACAACGATACGGTAGAAAGGAGCTTTTTTAGCACCTAAACGAGTCAAACGAATTTTTAACATGTGAAATTCACCTCCTTATACTGATATGGGTGGACAGGTTCAGCGCCCCTGCCCATGTATTACATAAACGGTAATTTAGGCATTCCAGGGAAGCCTCCCTTACCGCCACGTAAACCTTGCATGCGCTTCATCATCTTCCGCGCTTCTTCAAATTGTTTCAACAAGCGATTTACATCTTGTACCTGAGTACCAGAACCTAATGCAATACGCTTGCGGCGAGAACCATTAAGAATACTTGGATTTTCTCGCTCTGCTGCCGTCATGGATGTAATGATGGCCTCAATACGGCGCACCTCTTTACTATTCAAATCAAGGTCTTTCAATTGATCCTTAATTTGTCCCATGCCTGGCAACATACCAATAATATTTTGTAATGGCCCTAACTTTCTCACTTGGTTCATCTGTTTCAAGAAGTCATCCAAGGTGAAATTGTTTTTCGCCATTTTCTTAGCCATTTCACGAGCTTCTTCTTCATCGATAGCGCCTTGTACATTTTCAATCAATGTTTTAAAGTCGCCTAAGTCGAGAATACGAGAAGCCATGCGATCTGGATAGAATACATCGAAACCATCCATTTTTTCGCTTACCCCAGTAAACTTAATTGGCAAGCCTGTTACAGCTTTGATGGATAATGCAGCACCACCGCGCGCATCACCATCGAGTTTAGTGAGGATAACACCATCAACGCCTAATTTTTCATTAAACGTTTGTGCTGTTGTCACCGCATCTTGACCAATCATGGAGTCTACAACAAGTAGAATTTCATGAGGTCGAACAGCTGCTTTGATGTTGGACAACTCGTCCATGAGGACTTCGTCAATAGCCAAGCGACCAGCTGTATCGATGATAACAACATCTTTCAACATATGCGTACTTTGCTCTACAGCACGGCGTGCAATGTCTACTGGATTGGCACCAGGTGTTTCATCAGCAAATACTGGGATATCGATTTGCTTACCTACAACTTGCAATTGAGTAATCGCAGCTGGACGATAAACGTCAGCCGCTACGAGCATTGGATGTTTACCTTGTTTCCGAAGATATACTGCCAACTTACCAGCTGTTGTAGTTTTACCAGCACCTTGTAAACCAACGAGCATAATAATTGTTGGGGGCTTACTGGAAATCATGATACGACTTTGTGTACCACCCAACAACGCCGTTAACTCGTCATTTACGATTTTTATAACCGTTTGCGCTGGGTTCAAGGAACCGAATACCTCTTCACCAAGAGCCTTTTCCTTGATGGACTTAACAAAGTCCTTCGCCACCATAAAGTTAACGTCCGCTTCTAATAGTGCTGTGCGTACTTGACGCAACGCAAGATTGACATCATCTTCAGTAATTTTGCCCTTCCCTTTCAAGGATTGAAAGGCTTCTTGCAGTTTTTCTGACAAGCTATCAAATGCCATAATATCCCTCCATTTGCGCCAATACTTTTTGCACCTTAGTTTCAGCTAGAACCTCTTCAGGCAAGGTTTCTTTCAACTGCGAAAGCAAACCTTCACGCTGTTCATATTGTTCTACCAAGTGCAACTTTGATTCGTAATCATTCAAAATGTGTCGAGCACGCTGCAAATTATCGTGTACAGCCTGCCGTGATACACCTAATTCCTCAGCAATCTCGCCAAGGGACATATCGTCTTCGTGGTGAAGTTGTAAGGACATTCGTTGCTTGTCCGTCAATAATGGCCCATAGAAATCCAAGAGCAAACTTATAAGCACTCGTTCTTCCATTTCGCCACCTCCATCACTGTCAAGTCATATTACTTTACATATACTACAGCATAAAAAAAGATGTGTCAAGTAGAAATACTTAACACACAATTATAGTCTTGTACTCAACTACTTTTGTGTTCTATGATAATTACTTTAATGATAATAAATTTTATTTTTTACTTTTATATCTATAATAAAGTGCTATAATATAGATATCTAATATTTTCAATATAAAGACAGGAGGTATTTTATGAATACCAAACAATATGATCTTATCGTTCTAGGTTTCGGCAAAGCCGGTAAAACATTAGCCGCTAAATTTGGCTCTATGGGCAAAGCTGTAGCTATGATTGAAGAAAACCCACTTATGTATGGTGGCACATGTATTAATATTGCATGTATCCCAACTAAAACGATGATTGTAGCCGCATCAAAAGGCTTATCTTACGATCAAGTATTAAACCAACGCGAAGTAGTTACCTCTCGTTTACGCAATAAAAACTTCGGTATGTTAGATACCAATGAACATGTCGATGTATATACTGGACATGGTGAATTCATTAGTAATAAAGAAATCGCCATTACAGCTGGAGAAGATAAAATCATCTTATCTGGTGAAACAATTATTATTAACACTGGTGCTGTAGCGATTAAGCCTAACATTGATGGCATCGATACTGCAACAGGTTTCTATAATAGTACTGAAATTCAACAGCTCTCCCCTCAACCACGTACATTAGGTATTATTGGTGCTGGCCCTATCGGTCTTGAATTTGCCAGCCTATACGCTAAACTAGGTGCAAAGGTAACAGTATTTAATATTGAATCTAGCATCTTAAAACGGGAGGAACCGATCGTACAAGAATTAGCTAACGAGTACTTGACTGAGCAAGGTATTACTATTCTTAATGATGTAACCTTAAACTCCGTATCTAATGATGACAATAAACCTGTTATTACTGCAAATGGTCAAAACTATACGTTTGATGCCGTTCTATATGCTACAGGTCGCAAACCAAATACAGCTAACATCGGTTTAAAAAATACGGATATCACTACTAACGAACGCGGTGCTATCGTAGTGAATGATACGTGTGAAAGCTCCGTTTCTGGCGTATATGCAGTAGGCGATGTAAACGGTGGTCCTCAATTTACCTACATTTCTCTCGATGACTTCCGCATCGTATTTGGTGCACTTACAGGTAATAGTAGCTATACATTAAAAGATCGCAAAAACATTCCTTACACAACCTTCTTAACACCTCCACTCGCTCGTGTAGGTCTTACAGAAGAAGATGCTATCAACAAAGGATATACTGTTAAAACTAAAGAAATGCTCGTAGCTACCATGCCAAGAGCTCATGTAAATGACTATTTAAAAGGTGCTTTTAAAATTGTAGTAAATGCAGATAACGATTTAATCCTTGGTGCTACACTTTATTCTCAAGGTGCTGAAGAGTTGATTAACCTCATTAAAATGGCTATGGACAACAACATTCCATATACATATTTCAAAAACCAAATCTTCACACATCCTACAATGGCAGAAAATTTAAATGATCTCTGTAATTTCTAGGTAAGAATAGTAACTACATAATCTAATATAATAAATAAAAGAGTCTCCCATAACTGGAATACATAAGTTACGGGAGACTCTTTTATTTATGCCTAATGATCAATTTTGGATTATTAGTTAATATATTTAGTTCTTTGTAAATAATCTACGAACTACTGATTGCAATTTAGGTGTCAATACGATAGCCACCACAATACCTGCAGCACTTGTAATCAAAGAATATTGAATTTTGCTAGCTGCTACAGCTGCACTTTCAAGAACAAACCACCATGCTAAGAAATAGCCAAATGCAGTCCAAATTGTACCAATAATAAGAGCAATCAAAATACGTGTAAAGGATGCTGTTGGCTTTGTAATGGATGGTGGCAAATAGCCAGCTGTCATACTGCCCACAATAAGGCCTGCAATACCTTTAATAAAGAAAGAGAATACAATGTATTGCGTATGTCCACCAAAGAGGTCAAATAATGCAGAACCAATAGCCGCACCTAAACCACCATATAAACCGCCAAAAAGAATGGATGATGTAAATAATGCAGCAGATCCTAAGTGAACCATGGCCCCACCTGGTATTTCAATGCGAATTGTAGTTGCTACTGCACATAAGGCAGCAATAAATCCAATATATACAATATCACGCGTCTTTAATTTCATAATCTAGCTCCTCTCTTTTAGCTGAATAACTATATTTAGTATAACAAATCTCAACCAGTCTAAAAACACTAATTTCATAGGAATTAAATATATAGCCAGATTTAAAATAAAGCACCTATACCATGGTAGGTGCTTTATAAACTTAAATCAACGCTATCACATATTATATGTTATAAGATATAATCTAAAAATTAAATCTTAGCTCGTTTCAAACGTAAAGAGTTACTTACAACTGTTACAGAGCTAAATGCCATTGCTGTACCTGCAATCATAGGATTTAATGCACCGATAGCAGCCAATGGAATACCAATGCAGTTAAAGATCAACGCCCAGAATAGATTTTGTTTAATATTAGTCATAGTCTTACGACTGAGGCGTACTGCTTGTACTAGTGTGTGTAAATCATTTCTTACAAGAACGATATCTGCTGCTTCTACAGCAATATCAGTACCACTACCAATAGCAAAACCAATATCTGCAGTTACAAGAGCTGGTGCATCATTGATACCATCACCAACCATGCCCACTACAAGGCCCTTATCTTGTAACTCTTTTACCTTGCTAGCTTTATCTTGAGGCAACACTTCTGCAATTACATGAGTAATACCTGCTTGTTTAGCAATATATTGAGCAGTACGGCGATTATCACCAGTAAGCATCCATACGTCAATACCTTGAGACTGTAATTCTTTTACAACCTCAATTGTTTCTGGACGCAATTCATCCTCTACAGCCCATAATGCACTGATAACACCATCTACAGCGAGAACAGACACGGAAGCACCTTGTTCTTCATAGTGTAAAATATCATCTTGTACGGCACTTAGATCATAACCTAATTCAGACATCCAACGGCTATGACCAAGTTGTACAGACACGCCTTGATAAGCGCCTTGCAAACCTTTACCAGGTACATCACCGAAGCTTTCAAGCTCTACCGCTTTACCTTTATAACCATGATCTTCACCGTAGTAGACCATAGCTTTTGCAATCGGATGAGATGTGCCACTTTCAAGGGCCATCATAAGGGACATATTCCGACTTTCATCACCATTATAATTTTTGAAAGCTGTTACATCGAGAATACCTTGTGTAAGAGTGCCTGTTTTATCCATAACGATGGCATCTAATTTGCCAGCCTTTTCAAGATATTCCGCACTCTTAATGAGGACCCCATGTTCCGCACCTAAGCCAGAACCAACCATGATAGATGTTGGTGTAGCGAGTCCAAGCGCACAAGGACAAGCGATAACAAGTACTGCTGTTGCATTGATGAGAGCTACATTAACAGAATCGCCTACAATAAAATACCATACAAGGCCAGTCAATACAGCGAGGCCAATAACGATAGGCACAAAATATTGAGCAACGATATCTGCAATACGTTGAATACTTGCTTTAGAGGTTTGAGCTTCCTCTACGACTTTAATGATTTGAGAGAGCATTGTATCAGAGCCGATACGTTTTGCTTCCATTGTGAAAGCACCGCTCAAGTTAATAGTCGCCCCAATTACCTCGGAGCCTACTTGTTTTTCTACAGGCAAACTTTCACCAGTAAGCATAGCCTCATCTACTGTTGAATAGCCGTCAGTAATTGTACCATCCACTGGGATTTTTTCGCCTGCTCGAACTTGTAAAATATCGCCGGCTACTACCTTAGATGTAGGAATATCTACAAACTCACCATCACGCAATACATGAGCCGTTGCCGGTTGTAAGGCAATCAATTTTTGAAGTGCCTCTGAGGTACGCCCTTTTGCAATCTCTTCTAAGAGTTTACCAAGAAGGATAAAGGTAATGAGCCATGCAGAGGTTTCAAAGTAAATACCCTGTGGGCCTAGCTCTGGATGGAACTGCCAATTATAAATACTAAATAGATAAGCAACAGTCGTCCCCATTACAACGAGAACATCCATGGTAAGGGCACCATTCTTTACCGCACTCCACGCACTCTTATAGAACATAAGGCCAGGGCCGAACTGAGCAATGGTAGCAAGAATGAACTCTACCCATACTGGCAAGGCTTGAATACCAAAGCGATGTAATGTCATGTTAATCATCATCGGTACGGCCATACAAGCAGCAATGATAAGACGCGTAATATGAGGTTTTAAATTAACCTTTTCTATTTCTTGCTTCGTTTCATCTGCTTCTGTAGCACCAAAACCAATATTCGTAATAGCATCGATAATTTGTTGTGGCTCTACAGTAGAGCCATCTTTGTATTCTACACTCCCCTTTCGAGTGAGTAGATTAACCTTTACAGATCCTACGCCATCGATCTTAGAAACGACGTTTTCAACGCGCTTTACACAAGCAGCACAGTGCATACCTGTAATATCAAACTCTTGTTTCTTCTTACTCATCATATCACTTCTTTCTACTAGAATTTTCAAAAATATATGTTTCTATATATCTATATAAGTCAGAAACTCATAGTAGACATATCATACATCGGTAACAGAGTATTTATAAACACGTAAAGTTTATTATATGAACACATTTACATATGTCTTCATTCATACGTGTTTATTCCATAATAACATAAATTCTCATTACGTCAATATCCTACTAAATCTAGAGGACTATTCCTTTTTTATAGGGGATTTAACATCTCCCCACCTATACACAACATTCATAAATAGATTATAATAAAGTGATGATGAATAAACATAAACTTTGATTCCAAAGGAGGTGAATCTATGTGTGAATCAATAAGCCCTATAGTAGAATTTACTTCAGTAGTGAAGGAATTTCGCCATGAATATGTTGTGGAGAAGTCGCGTTTTATCACAACTATATGCCCTTGTTCTACAGAAGAGGAAGCGCAGGCTTTTATTGGACGTATCAACAAAGAATTTTGGGATGCACGCCATAATTGTACAGCCTTTGCATTAGGACCAAAACAAGAACAACAACGCTCTTCTGACAATGGTGAACCATCTGGTACCGCTGGTAAACCTATGTTAGAAGTACTCAAAAAAACAGGTATTACCAATGTGGCCGTCGTAGTAACGCGCTATTTTGGAGGTATCAAACTAGGTGCAGGTGGTTTGATTCGTGCATATTCACACTCCGTTGCGGAAACTTTACGTCTTGCCCCTAAAGAACTACACACAACACGAACTCAGTTGCAGGCTACCATCGACTATTCCTTGTATGGGGCCATTGAAAGATATGTGCAAGATCAAAAATTACATTATGAATCAAACTTTGGTGAACATGTAGATATAACCATCTTAGTACCACCAACTGATGTAGAGCGCATACAAAAAGAGCTCCAAGATATGAGTCATGGAGCTGCTACTTGTACTATATTAGATTCTATTGAAATGGTGCTACCCTTAGAACAATAATCTAACTGAGACACACATATTAATTGCCATTGTTAATTAATCCACTTACGCCTTGACCAAGTTCATGACGTTTTTCAGTAGTCAATGGATGAGGCCATACGCGTTCTAGTTGTTTTTTACGACTAAGACCTGTATTATGTGCAGTCATTAATCTACGTGCTTCCCAGTTACGAATTGCTTTACTTAATGTTCTTTTTACTACGCCCATGATAGTACCTACTTTCTCAATCACCGTTATTATATTAAAAATTGTGATAAGGATAGAAAGTTTATTTTAAACACATTTCTCTTTCTCTTACCTTGATAAGCATAGTATATATGCTATTTTACCAAATGTGAAATTACTGTTTCTTAGTTCGTTATAATTTTTATTTATCTTAACTTTGTGTATAATAGGGAGATTCTATGGATACATCTTACTACCACAATTTTATTACCCTTGTTCAAACGGGCAATATGACGCAAGCCGCAGAGATTCTTCATATTACACAACCAGCTTTAAGTAAACAATTAAAATATTTAGAAGCTGAATTTGGAGCTCAACTCATCAATATCAAGCG
>URQX01000061.1 GCA_900550175.1 uncultured Veillonella sp. | reverse complement strand
TGACCAAATTCAGGATCTACCAAAGTACCACGGCCTACTGCGATGATGTCAGTGTAGTTTTCTACCGCATCACGAGCTGCTTCTTCACTGAAGATGTTGCCTACGATGATTAGTTTAGTTTCATTATCTAGAACAGCTTTGAATAGAGAGCCAAAGGATTGATCAGCACGTTCTGGTTTTGAATCATAGCCACCCCATAAGGATAAATGGATATAATCTAGATCTTCTTTTACAATAGCTTCCACTAATTGAAGAGATTCTTTATAGGTATAGCCAATATCTGTACCATGAATTTCTTCAGGACTCAAACGGTAGCCAATGATGAAGTTCTTCACACCCGATTCTTCTACTACCCGTTTTACTTCACGTACAACAGCCAATGGGAATCGCATACGATTTTCTAAAGAGCCGCCCCATGTATCTGTACGATGGTTTGTTAATACAGAGAAGAATTGTTGCAATAAATAGTGGTTAGCACCGTGAATCTCTACACCATCAAAGCCCACTTCAATAGCTCGTTTTGTAGCGCGACCAAAATCAGCGATGATCTCTTCAATTTCACTTTCAGTAAGAGCACGAACAGGGAACTTACGTTGTAAGTCGCTAGGCGCTACTACGTCTTGATGATTGATAAAGCGACCAATCGCCATGCGACCACCGTGGTGAATCTGCATAACCGCTTTATTACCATCTTTCTTTAAAGCTTGTGCAATTTTCTTTGCTCCCTCTAAGTGAACATCAGAGTAAATGCCCATTTGAGATGGATAGCCAGGCATGTACGCTGGGCCACCACTTTCACTAACATAATGGAACTCAGTAATCAATAGGCCTGCGGCCTTAGAACGATGATTGTAATAACGGATCGTATCATTACTTGCATAGCCACCCTCTAATGCAGATTGACTTTGCATCGGAGCCAAGGCAATGCGGTTAGGAATTGTTAAGCCACGACGGAATGTAATTGTATCTGTTAAGTTATGTTGTGCCATTATAGCCTCTTTCTTCTATTACTATAGGAATACTATATGATATACATCTAGCTGATGACTGAATTATATCGTAATTTCGCGATATGTCAATTTATCGTTACATCATATGTTTGATAAATAAAAGCCCCTGTCTGATTGATATGTACTACCTTTACTGGTTCTCCAGTAAAAATAGCATATCCAAACAGGGGCATTACTTTATAAACTTGCTTCCACAAGTGCTTTTGTATATGGGTGTACCGCTTCTTTAAGTCGTTTCGATTCGATGGTTTCTACGATTTGCCCATCTTTCATAACGATGATTCGGTCCGTTACGGCTTGTAAAAGTCCAATATCATGGCTGACGAATACGTAGCCGAAGGGTTGTTCCGTATGTAGTTTTTGTAATAGGTCTAGCACCAACTTTTGGTTCACCGCATCAAGGGCTGATGTAGGTTCATCAAAGAGTACTAGTTTTGGATGCATCAACATAATCCTTGCCAGTACTAACCGTTGCAGCTGACCACCACTTACTTCATGAGGATATTTCTGAACAATAGTTTCAGGTAGATCAACATGTTTAATCCATTGGCGGATATCTTCCTTTGCAGCGGCTATATCCATAAGCCCATAGTTGATATACGGCTCTAAGAGAAATGCTTCTAAGTTCATCCTCGGTGGAATCACCGCCAAGGGATTTTGGAACATCATCTGCATAAAGCGATATATTTCTGTATGATTTTGAATGGAATGGATGTCCTCACCAAAGAGTCGCAAGATGCCAGATGTAGGTTTTTCTAGCATGGCAATCATCCTAAGCAGTGTGCTTTTACCAGAACCACTACCACCAGCAATACCTACCCGTTCATTCTCCGCTACAGAAAAAGATACATCATCAACAGCACGAACCGTATGATGGTGGTTTGTATATTGTTTACATAAATGCTCAACTTGAATCATACTACACCACTTTCATTACGGAATCTAATAATACGCACGTATACTCGTCTTTTGGATGGTTCATAATATCTTCCGTCGCCCCCACTTCAACGAGCTGGCCTTTATGCATTACACCAATGCTATTAGCGATATGTCCGGCAGCCTTGATGTTATGCGTTACGATAACAACTGTTGCACCAAGGGCTTGTGTTACCTCTTTTAAAAGGTCTAGCACAGAGGCTTGCACGAGCATATCCAGAGCACTAGTTGGTTCATCGGCAAATACGATGCTCGGCTTCAAGATGAGGCTCAAAGCTATTGCTAATCGCTGCTGCATGCCACCGCTCAATTGGAATGGATAGGACTGCAAGATACGCTCGCCATCAGTGAGGTGAACGAGCTGTAACATATTGATAACACGACTGACTTCGTAGCTTTCACCATGAGCAAGGAACAAATCTTTGAAGTGATTTTCTACAGTCCGATACGGATTTAGATAAGCACTAGGGTTCTGGAAGATCATAGAAATCTTTGTGCCCCGTAGTTGTCGCCAATCGCCATCACTTAAGGTGGAAACATCGGTACCGTTTAACAAAATTTGACCGCTAATACTAGCTTGTTTCAACATGCCGAAGGCGGCACGGACCAAGGTAGATTTACCAGATCCACTTTCACCAACAATGGCAAAGACCTCACCATTGGGCACGGAGAAGGATACATCGCGTACCGCTTGCTCCGTACCATATGAAATTGTAACCTTATCAAATACGATACAATCAGATTTATTCAATAGTAGAATCCTTTGTTAATAAGTAGTAATCGATTGGATGTACTGGTACATTTTTAACTTTTGTAGTAGATACAACCGTTGCACTTGGATACAACAAATAGATATCTGCTACGTCATCAACTAAGATTTGTTGCGCTTGTTTTGCAATATTAGAGCGTTCGTTTTGATCAAATGTTACGGACAATTGGTCGATTAATGCATCTACTTGAGGGTTAGAGTAGCCACCAACGTTTGCTTTCGCACCAGTTTTGTAGAATAAGCTGAGGAACCAGTAAGGATCGTTTGTAGACATAGTCACTACATTGCGTTCTACTAAATCGAAACTATCTGTACCAAGTGTATCTACTTCCTCAGGACTTTGTAGTTTTTTTAGCGTTACATTGATGCCCGCTTGTTTCAATTCTTGTTGAATTTCTTCGTATAAGCTTGTGTCTTTACCCCAAATAGCAATAGTAATCGCTAATTCTTTGCCATCTTTTGCATACATGCCGTTTGCATTCTTGGCGTAACCAGCTTGAGTCAAGATTTGGTCAGCTTTTGCTACATCTGTCATCGGTTTATTAGCAATCGCATCATAGCCTAAGTTGGCAGATGGCGGGAATGGTGCCGCCCCTGGTGTAGAGCCATTACCAATGATTTTAGCCATGGAATCATAGTTAATGATATGAGCAATAGCGGAACGCACAGCTTTATCATGTAATGGAGATGCTTCTGTGTTGTTTGCTTTCAACATAAACACACGAACGCCAGCAACGTCTTGAATATTGAAACCGTCTTTGAACAAGCTGCGGTTAGCAGAGTCCACTTTTTGAATTACGTCTACGTCTTTAGATTGCAACGCCATAGCGCGTTTGTTATTGTCTTCGATGTCTTTTACAGTTACAGAGTCAAGACCTGGTTTGCCGCCCCAGTAATCTGCGAAGGCTGTAAGTTCAATTGTTTCACCTTTTTTGAAAGAAGTGATTTTGTAAGGACCTGTAAGAACTGGTTTAGATGCTATATCTTTAAGATCTGCAGTATCCATGATAACGAAAGCTGGTTCAGTCAAGCTAGATAACAAGGAACCATTAGGTTCTGTTGTTTTAATAATCAAGTTTTGACCATCTACTGCGATGGATTCAATCTTAACAGCTTTTGCAGAACGAGCACTTTGTTTCATTGTGTACTCGATGGACTCTTTTACCTTTTGTGGCGTCATTGGAGTGCCATTGTGGAATTTAACATTTTCACGGATGTGGAATTTCCATGTTGTAGGGTCCACATTTTCCCAGGAGTCTGCTAATTGTGGAGTAAATTTCATATCTGGTGTTACCGTTGCCAATGTTTCACCAGCGCCGATACGAGTCAAAGTCCACGCATCCCACTCGTGAGTTGGGTCTAATGTTTCACCAAACCAATACAAACCAACATTCATATGCTTCCCTTGTTTGCTGTCTTTAGCAGTATCATTACCACAGCCGACCAAGAGAGCTACCATGCATAGCATGGACAAACATGCTAACAACCAACGTTTCATAATATCTCCTTTAAAATACATTGCCTCGTCGAGGCTTTCACCATAAAAAATCTATACACAGCACGGTTAACGAGATACATCGAGGGCATCGCGCAACGCATCACCAATATAGTTAAATAAAACAACAGTAATAAAAATGGCAAGTCCTGGATAAATCAAAAGCCATGGTGCCGTTTGTAGGAAATCTCGAGAGCTCAACAAGATAGCACCCCACTCTGGATCTGGCGGTTGCACACCGATGCCTATGAGCGAGAAACTAGCTACTAAAATGATGGCATCCCCTAAATGTTGAATGATCACGATTACCAATGGAGGCAATACATTTGGTAAAATATAACGCCACAAGATACGCCAATTCGATGCACCGGACATACGCGCAAAAGTAATGTACTCCCCATGGCGCTCCATCTGCACAAGTCCTCGTGTGATACGTGCATATTCCGCCCACTTTGTAATACATAGGGAAATAATGACATTCATTATGCTAGGCCCCATAATACCGATAAAAGCAATGGCAATCACCATATTCGGAAAGCCTAACACTAAATCAATCAAGCGAGATAACCAACGGTCAATGCTAGGTGTAGAGAATCCTGCTAACCCACCAATAGCGATACCGATGGCCCCACTAATACCGATGATAGTGAAAGCAATCCCTAAAGATGCTTTACCACCGTACAAAATACGGGACCATACATCTCGACCTAATTGGTCAGTTCCCAATAAGTGAGTACTGCTAATATCTTGTAAACGATCTGGAATGCTAGTACTTTCAGGATCAAAAGGTGCTATATAGGGTGCACATAGGAAAAATATAATCCAAAGAGCAGCCAAACATAACATGACATATAAGGTATACGGCTTTTGTCTACTCATAAGAACCTCCTTTTATAGCGGCTCTTCGTTTCGGATTTAGCCCAATACTCAACACATCAATAATTATATTGATAATAATAAACACCATAGTAATCCAAATAATGTACCCTTGCATCAAAATATAATCACGAGCCACAATACCTTGGACCATCATATATCCAATACCTTTAATGGAGAACACCGTTTCAATAACGGCAGAACCACCAAGCATTGCCCCCATGGTTACGCCCATCATAGGTAGCAATATCAATCCTACATGAGGAAAGATATATCGGGTATATACTATCCATTCTGGCAACCCTAGTGCACGAGCCCCTTGAACAAAAGGCTGACGAGACACCTCTAAGATAGCATTGCGCAAACGACGGATATATAGTCCACAAAGCCACAGAGCTAAGGTCACCGCAGGTAAAATATAGGCAGAGAATCCGGTTGTGTTCGTTACAGACACAAGCTGCAACTTAACACCAAATAAGTACAATAATAATAGACCTACCCAGAATCCAGGAATAGCTAAGGCCAAGAACGTTACTAGACGTATACCATGATCGATCCAAGAATCCTGATATTTTGCAGATACTATACCAAGAGGTATCGTTACTACAATCCCCATGACAAGCGCTAAAGATACGAGCCCCAATGTATTTGGTAGTGCCCCTTTCAACAGCGTGGTCACAGGCACTGCATAAAGTATAGACTCACCAAAGTCTCCTTGCACAATTTGACTAAGCCAACGCATATATTGTTGCCACCAAGGGTCATTTAAACCTAGCTGCTCCCTCAGTTGTGCCACCAATACTGGATCAGGTGTAGCCCCTACAAGATTAAACTTCATCGACACCGGATCAATAGGGGATAATTTTATCAATACAAATGTACCGATAGTAACTACCAATAAAATACCTACAATACTCGCCAAACGCTGTAGTATTAATCGATACAATACATCACCTGCCTTCTTTATCACAAAATAGCTATATTTATATTCTATCAATGTAATACTTAGATAGATATACCCATACGGGTATTTAGAATCGTTATCATTATGAAAGTTTTGCATACCAACAAAAACGGCCCCTCATGAGAGGAGCCGTTCCATATAAAACCCTTACAGTGTCCATGCGAGTGCTTCACCACAGCTCGCATGCCTATCCCACTAGGCTGGACTGTTATATTATTTTGTATATGCTGTATGTGCTGTAGGTGCTACAGTGTTAGCAATGATCGCTTTTGCCATGTCGCGATTTACAGGGCGTTCAAAGTACATCGCATGGTTTTGACCATCTTTTGTCCAACCAGCGAGATATACCATTTTTTCGCCACCTTTGAAAGTAACCTTTGTACCGTTTACCTTTTCTGTAGCTGTAACGCGATAATCCTTATGATTACCACTGATATCACCTTTTGTAGTACCTACACGATACACAATACGTTTGCCTGCTGCTTGATTGCGAGTAGAATCTTCACCAGCTTGGTAAACATACACAACTTGCAAAACATCTTTATTGATTGTGCTTACAGACTCAATATTATAGCCTACAGGTAATACTTTAGGTAGATGAGGCATAATATTCATGTATTTAGCAGCTTCATCAATAGTAGCAAATTCATGAATTGGGCTTGGCATACCAACCATTGGAGCTGCCTGTTCTGCAACTACAGGTTTAGCTGGATCTGGTTTTACATCTAAAGTACCTTGTGCACCAGCAACAGTGTAAGAACCTACACAAGCACACGCAACTGCTAGTAATACAAATTTTTTGACCATGGGTATAATCTCCCTTCGCATAACATAAAAATTATTAAAAACACATTTATTTTGTATGTGATTTTTCCTCAACAATATTACGGATAATAGCCTTCGCCACATCTCGTGTAACGGGACGCTGAAATTCTAAAGAGTGATTTTGTCCATCTTTCATCCACGATGCAAGATAAACCATTTTCTTACCACCTTTGAAAGTAACCTTTGTACCATCTACACGTTCAGTTTCTATCACCTTATGAATCTTACGGTCATCGCTGATATCACCTTTTAATGTAGTAGATGTACGATAAAAAATAAGAGCACCACCGGCCTTATTTACGTACGGATCTATACCGGGTTCATACACGTACACAACCTGCAAAATGTCTTTCTCAATAGTAATAACAGATTGAATATTAAATCCTACTGGCAACAGCTTTGGCATCTGAGGTCTAAACCCTATATATTCAGACGCTGCTTCTACAGTGGTAAATACATGTACAGGACTTGGCATAATAAAATTTGGTTCCCTAGGTTCAACTGAGATTCCACCAGTCATAGGCACAGAACGATCTCCAACAGGTGGATCGTGAGCACTAGTAATGCTATAGGAACCAATAGCTACACATGCTAAAGAAGCCACTAGTAATGTCTTTATCTTTGCTGTCATAACAACAATCTCCAAAAACAAGTTTTGTAAAATTATATTTATTAAAATATGCTTAATAAGTATATCCTAAATGATATAGGATTTCAAGTAATAAATACAACCTATATCATTTTAACAAGCTTAGTATTTAGCCTATTATTTCTTATGCACCATAAAGCCTGCCGCTTGTTGGTTCGCCATGATGGTTACGTCAGAGATTTGCAAGCGTTTAGGTTGGTTAGTTACATATAATACTACATCGGCTACATCCTCTGGTTGAACAGCCTCAATGCCAGCATATACAGATTTAGCTCGTTCCGCATCACCGTGGAAGCGTACTTCACTGAATGGAGTTTCTACGATGCCTGGTTGAATGGTAGTAATCTTAATATCTGTAGCTATGGTATCCATGCGAATGCCATCGCTTAATGTCTTTACCGCCGCCTTTGTAGCGCAGTACACTGCGCCATTAGGATATGCATAAATGCCTGCAGTAGAACCCATATTTACAATATGACCTTCATTTTTATCAATCATAAAAGGCAGTACTGCTTTTGTTACATATAAAAGGCCTTTCACATTGGTATCAATCATAGTCACCGCATCATCAACAGCACTATCTTGGAATGGATCAAGCCCTTGTGCAAGACCCGCATTATTTACGAGCACATCCACGCCACCAAAAGCCTCGATAGCAGCAGGAACCTTGCTTTCAACATCCTCTCGACTACGCACATCAAGAACTAAAGTCTCAACACGCACGCCATATTCCTTAGATAGACGAGCCTGTACCTCGCCCAATAACTCAGCACGACGACCAGAAATCAATACATTATCGCCATGCTTTGCATAAGCCTCAGCAATACAAAGACCAATGCCAGACGTTGCACCAGTGACAAAAATATTACGAGCCATAAAAGCCTCCTCATTATCAATCCGTTCTATTCTAATAAGTTAATTATACCATTATAAAAATCAAAAAACGCTACCCTACCACCTATAAACGATAAAAATAGTGTATACATTGGCGCCTTCTACTATTCCCTAGAATAATATGCTGGCGCATCTGTATGTAAGACAAAAATATTTGAGCTCTACCACAGCTAGAAAGCAAATAGGGATACCTATTCGAAGCCGCCTTGGGCGCTACGCGTACCCATGAAGGCTGAGGATAGGTATCCCTATTGTTTTATTAAGTTTGACGAGGAGAGCTCAAATATTACAGCTCTTTATTTCAGATGCGCCAACATATCATTTAACACTTCCATGCAATCCCCCACGATGCCATAGTTAGCGTGTTGGAAGATTTCTGCGTTTGGATCGTTGTTGATAGCCACGATTGTATCAGCACCGGAGATGCCGCTCACGTGTTGGATAGCGCCGGAGATACCGAATGCCAAGTATAGTTTAGGGCTTACAGTTTTACCTGTTTGGCCTACTTGGTATGGCAATTCAATCCAGCCTTTTTCAACGAGTGGACGTGTAGCGCCTACTACGCCACCGATAGCATCGGCTAGTTCGTAAAGTTTATCGAAGTTTTCTTTAGAGCCCATACCACGACCACCAGCTACAATGATATCTGCCTCTTGGATATTGTAACCATCTTTACTGAATGGAATGAAGTCGAGGCGTTTCATGCGAATGTCTTCAGGCTTGAGGTCGAATTGCTCAATTTGGATGCGACCCCAGCTATCTGCAATACGTTCAGGTTTTTTAAATACGTTAGGACGTACAGAACCCATTTGAGGACGATGGTTTGGAGAAATGATTTCCGCCAAAATATTGCCGCCCAAGGCAGGACGTGTCCATTCAACAAGGCCTTCATTCGTATCTACTGTCAAGATCGTACAGTCTGCAACAACGCCGTTTTGCATGCGACCAGACATGCGAGGCGCCAAGTCACGACCATTGTTAGTGGCACCAATCAAGAGGATATTAGGCTTATGATCTTTAAAGAAGTCTGTTAATACCTTAGTGTAGCCATCCGTTGTATAGTATTTCAAAAGGGGGCTTTCAAAAACGTGAACAATATCGGCACCATGTGCTACCAGTTCCTCTGCTTCGGTTTGCACATGCTCACCAAGGAGCATAACTTGAACGAGTTGGCCCAATTCCTTAGCAATGCGGCGAGCTTGACCGATCAGTTCATACGTAACCGGATGTACCACGTCATCGATGGTATCGGCTACAACAAAGACGTCTCTATATTCATCAAAATTTGTTACGGCCATTACCGGTCACCTCCTTTAGAACCTTCATCACCTTTAGCAGCTGCTACCGCCTTAAATTCACTAGGGGATACGCTTTCAACAGACGCAGCCCGTTGCACAGGATCTTTTACATCTACACCCTCATCATTATCCTCA
>URQX01000060.1 GCA_900550175.1 uncultured Veillonella sp. | reverse complement strand
GCTGTTACTAGATTGGGACTTTTTAATCGGCTTTCCCGCTCCCCCAGCCATACGCATCATTGTAGGTACTGCCAAGATGCACAATACATACGGTACTACGTTAGTTACAACCGCTAAGTTTACTAAGATTTCAAATTGCTCACGCAAGGAGTCGCTAGCAGTGAACAAAGTAAGTAATGTTTCAACAGCGAGTAAAATGAATACGCCACGAACAGGAGCATCTTTGCTATTTACACGAGCAAATACTTTAGGGAAGTAACCATTTTCCGCTGCGCTTTTGAATACGCGAGACAATGTGAATTGCCAGCAAAGCAAAGCGCCAAAGCAAGAAATAACCATTGCAGCCATAACGATGTCTGCAATTGTATCATTAAACATGTATACAAATGTCAAACCAAATGGTGCATTAGAATTTAACAAGTCAATGTTAGGCACGATACCTGCCATAACATTCGTGGACAAGATGTAAACCACTGCCACTGCTAATGTACCTGCCACAGTAGCGATAGGTACGTTTTTCTTTGGATTCTCAACAGCATCTGCATTAGCCGCTGCGGACTCAAATCCTAGGAAGCCCCACAAAGTCAGGGAAATAGATTGTTTTACTGCATCATAAAACGGAAGATCATTTGGGTTCCAAGCTGCCCAATAAATAGATGGGTCGAACCAATACCAGCCGATTGTACCAATTAACAAAACCGGAACAATAGAGCCCCAAATAGTCATGTTGCTGAGTCGACCTGTGAAGCGATTACCACGGAAGTTCAAAATCGCTGCGAACCACAAGAGCACAATTGTTACTTGGCTAGTTTGTGTCGCATTAAGGTCAACACCAAAGAAAGCTGCGCCATAACCTACGGCAGATACCGCGATGGCGATATTAGCAATGATGAGAGATATGCTGTAAGCATAGCTCGCCATAAAATGTCCAGTCTTACCGAAGCGGTGTTCTGCATAACCGCCCATGCCACCCTTAATCTGAGAGAACATACCCGCTTGAGCAAAAATATACGCTAACAAAAGCGCACCCACAGCTGTTACGAGCCAAGATAAAACTGAAATAGTACCAACTTGAGCCAAATTAGTTGGTAACATAATGATCCCAGCTCCTAGCATATTGGCTGCTACCATTGTGGTTAGCTGGAATACAGACATTTTTTTAGCGGTGGTTTTCATGTATCAATCCCCTTTCAAAAGGTGAATTTTTTCTCGTCCATAATTCACTTAAATATAATATACCGCTAAGTAAATTCAGTTCGTGCTGTGATGGGCTTGAATGTGAATTTACCGTTGTTATTCTTATTACGTTTTAAATAATAACACCTGTGAACCCAAAATGAAAGTACTTTATTGGCGGACAAGCCATATTACACGAATTGAATAAATTATAGTTAATTTATCATCTAAAACGAACAGAACTCATTTTAACGATGACAAGGTATATTTTTACCCTATTTTATTCTGTGTATATATGTGATTTTTACTATCTATCATGGTTATAGTGTCCTAGTACAAGACTATTGTTTTTGCGCAGTCCACTGTATGCGTACACAAATTTATACTATTTTAATAGTAATTTATCAATTAAAAGTGCTCTTTTTCTAGGTAGTTTCTTATATTTAAACAAAAAATCGATATACACATAAGCATCAAAGGAAACTACTATAACCTTTGGTATAGAACTTATATGTATATCGATCTGATTTAGGACCTTATTTCTGATTTAGAACCTTATTCTTGTACAGAATTAACAATTGCTTTCCACTCAGTAATTTGTTTTTCTTCTGCAGCGATAACGGCTTTACCATTATTGCGTTGTCTTTCCACACATTCTGGAGCTGTACCAGAGTAGTTGTTACGTCCTGCTACACAAGCTTCGATGGAAATAGCATCAAGGATATCTGCATCAAAGTGATCAGAGATAGCTTTAAAATCTTCAACAGATAAATCAAGTAATACGCAGCCTTTTTCGATGCAATGATGAACAGCATTACCTACGATTTCATGCGCTTCACGGAATGGAACACCTTTTTTCGCAAGGTAATCAGCCATATCTGTAGCATTAGAGAAGTCATCATCGAGGACAGCTTTCATATGAGCCCCATTAACCTTCATACCACGTATCATAGCTGCATTAATGGACAATGCAAAGTGTACTGTATCGATAGCATCAAAAATGCCCTCTTTATCCTCTTGCATATCTTTATTATATGTAAGTGGCAAGCCTTTTAATGTAGTTAATAAACCTAATAAGTGGCCATAGGTACGACCTGTTTTACCACGAACAAGTTCACATACGTCAGGATTTTTCTTTTGTGGCATAATGCTAGAGCCTGTGCAATGAGCATCATCGAGTTCAATGAAGTTAAACTCATTGGTAGACCACAAAATCAATTCTTCGCTAAGACGGCTCAAGTGCATCATCACAAGAGACGCAAAGGACAAGAATTCAACCACATAGTCACGGTCGGATACGGCATCCATACTATTTTCGTAAATACGAGAGAAGCCGAGTAGCTTTTGCGTATAGGTTTGATCAATGCCGTATGTAGAACCTGCTAAGGCCCCTGCACCAAGAGGCATGATGTCTGCGTGTTTGAAGACCATCAACAAACGGTCAAAGTCGCGTTCTAGCATAGAGAAGTACGCCATCATATGATGACCAAACAATACAGGTTGCGCCCGTTGTAAATGCGTATAGCCAGGCATGATAACATCGCTGTATTTTTCAGCTGTTTCAATGAGCGCTTTTTGCATATCTACGATGAGCTCGCCCATTTCTACTACGGCTTTACGCACGTACATATGTAAATCTACTGCACATTGGTCATTACGGCTACGGCCTGTATGTAAACGACCACCTGCTTCGCCGATATCATCGGTTAAGCGCTTTTCAATATTCATATGAATATCTTCAAGAGCTACGGAGAATGGGAACTCACCTTTATCGATTTGGCCTTTAATCTTTGTTAAGCCCTCAACAATAGCATCCCGATCTGCGTCGGAGATAATATTTTGTTTTGCCAGCATTGTAGCATGTGCTTTACTGCCTGCAATATCTTCGGCGTACATCCGCGCATCAAAAGCGATAGAGGATGTAAAATCCTCTACCGCTTTATCAGTGCCTTTTGTGAAACGCCCGCCCCACAATTTAGCCATTATTTACCTGCCTTTTCTTTCATTAATGCATTAATTTTAAGAGGTAAACCGAACAAGTTGATGAAACCAGCCGCATCAGCTTGGTTGTATACATCATCTTCTTCGAATGTTACGAAATCTTCGCTGTACAAGGAGTATGGAGAAGTTGCACCAGCAGAGATGATGTTGCCTTTGTACAATTTAAGTTTTACTTCACCAGTTACAGTTTTTTGAGTTTCATCAACGAATGCTTGCAAAGCGTTCATCAATGGTGCGAACCACATGCCATCGTATACAAGTTCAGCGTATTTGTTAGCAATAAGTTCTTTGTAGTGGTATGTAGCTCTGTCGAGGCAAAGGTATTCAAGTTCTCTGTGAGCATACATGATGATGGATCCACCTGGATTTTCATAAACGCCACGGGATTTCATGCCTACCAATCTATTTTCAACGATATCTACAACGCCTACGCCATAGTGTGCACCGATTTCGTTGAGTTTTTCTAACAATTGTAATGGAGTACCTTCTTGGCCATCTACTGCTACAGGTACGCCATCTTTGAAGGATACAGTTACATAACCAGCTTCATCTGGAGCTTGTTCAGGAGTATGTGTTACCAAGTACACATCATCTTTAGGAGCATTTGCTGGATTTTCAAGATCGCCGCCTTCATGAGACAAATGCCATACGTTTTGGTCCATGGAATATGGATGGGATTTTGTAGCTACAACTGGAATATCATGTTTAGCAGCATATTCCATGCAGTCTGTTCTGGATTTTAAATCCCATTCTCTCCAAGGAGCGATGATTTTCATATTAGGAGCCAATGCTTTGATAGCAAGTTCGAAACGAACTTGGTCATTACCTTTACCAGTCGCACCGTGAGCGATAGCATCAGCGCCTTCTTTTTTAGCAATATCTACAAGGATTTTACCAATCAAAGGTCTAGCGAAGGATGTGCCTAATAAATATTTACCTTCATAAACTGCACCAGCTTTTACTGTTGGCCATACATAATCTTTTACGAACTCTTCTTTAGCGTCTACGATGTACGCTTTAGAAGCACCGGATTTGATTGCTTTTTTCTCAACGGCATCATAATCCTCAGGTTGACCTAAATCTACGCATACGGCGATAACTTCAGCGCCATAATTTTCTTTTAACCAAGGAATGATAACAGATGTGTCTAAACCACCAGAATATGCGAGTACTACTTTATTTGCTTTACCCATGATAACACCTCATAAAAAACTTACTATGTATTTAAACTCATATAATCAATATTATATCAGATAATTGTGAAAGCACCGTGGCATCTAGCTCAACGGTCATTCCCTCTTTCTGACAAAAAATAGTATACACCTGTATAATTATAAATGCAAGTATTATTTTTATTCAATTTGATAATATATTTCGGAACGTAACCATCTCCTACAAAAAAAATCTCTGCTAGCCAATATTAATTAACCAATAGAGATTTTAATATAGTTATTCAATTATTCATCCACAAGGCCCAAGTCTTGTTGGTATGCATAATCTGCTTCGGCTTGTGTAATCATACCTTGGTCTACCATTTGTTCGAGCACCAGTTTTTGTCGTGCCTTAGCCCCTTTATAGTTTGTATATGGATCTAAATAGGATGGTGCATTAGGTAGTGCTGCAAGGAGTGCACTTTGCCCTAATGTCAATCGACTTGGGCTCGTTCCAAAGTAGCCATGCGCCGCTTCGTAGATACCGTAGTAATTATGACCATAATATACAGTATTTAAATACATGGTGAGGATTTCGTCCTTTGTGTAGTAATGTTCCATTTCACTAGCAAGGATTGCCTCCTCCACCTTACGACTCATGATGCGTTTTGATGAAAGGAAGAGATTTTTTACTACTTGCTGTGTAATAGTACTCCCGCCCTCTACAGTTTCACCTGCTATAGTATTCGTATAAAAGGCGCGAATAATACCGAGCACATCAATGGCTCCATGTTTATAATACCTTTTATCCTCAATAGCGATGAGCGCATTCTTTGTATATTCTGGAATGACATCACCCTTTACCCAATGTTCTTTATTAACGCGTTGGTTAAGGGCCATCTCAACCTTTTCTTTAAAAGTAAATAGTCGTATGATACGATCTGTACGACTGAGGGTATCTTCACCTTGTTCTATCCGTTTTTCAACAGTTGTGTGAGCCTTACTTTCACGATCTGTACCTTGAACCCTGTGGAAGCCATCATATATGAACACGGCCAATATCATAACTAATATAAATACCACTAGGTTCCGAAGGTAGCGAAACATTTTCATTGCTTTCACCTATTTCATAAAAGGCCATACTATACATAAGTTAACGCCATAATTAACTAACAATATCTACAGTGCCTTATATACATATACTAATACAATGTGTATTAAATGTATTGTATCACATCAATCAAGAAGAAGATATGGATAGACCTTGCTATATAGCGGTTATGAACAAAATTATAACAATATAAAAGAGAAAATCTTAACATTTATAACCAAACGTATATCTACATATGCAGATTTTATGCATATTAGGTATACTTATTAAGTTGTATTATAAACTTTACATAGAGTATAATAGTAAAGATGATAAAAACATGCCCATTGGAGGAGTATTATGAAACAATGTATGGATTCAGAAAATCTACATCGTCGATTACGTAAAATTCTTGGTCAAGTGCAAGCTATTGATCGAATGATTGAAGAAGACATTCCATGCGAAGATGTGTTGAGCCAAATTAATGCAGCTAAATCTGCACTACATAAAGTAGGTCAAGTAGTCCTTGAAGGGCATATCAACCACTGCGTGCGAGATGGTATCGAACATGGTGACGTAGAAAAAACCATTAGCGACTTTACAAAGGCTGTAGAGCGCTTTGCAAACATGGGAAAATAAGGAAGAGGCTAAGAGGCCTCTTCTTTTTTTATAAAAAAGGACTCTACATTTTCGTAGAGTCCTTTTTAGAACCACGAAGTATTAGTCGTGGTTAGTTGTTAAGAATTCGCTCAATGCAGCGAGTGCATCATCTTCGTCAGCACCGTCAGCTGTCAATGTAACAGATGTGCCTTTTGTAGCACCCAAAGTCAATACAGTTAAAATGGATTTAGCATCAGCTGTTTTACCATTAGCAGCGATTGTCACTTTGGAAGCGTATTTAGCAGCCAATTGTGTGAAAGCTGTAGCAGGACGAGCATGTAAACCAGATTCGTTAGTAATTTCTACTGTTAATTCTTTCATGATAACCTCTTTCTATCTCGATAGGCAGTACCTATCCCATACGTTCTAATAGATATATTGTATCAATTTCAAGCATTTCAATTCAAGTATATTGAAAGTTATTTACTATATACTAATTCGCTTAATGCTTAACGTTTATCTTTTATCTATACAGAATTATAGTAAGTTTTTTTCAGCTAGTACGGATTTAGCATAGTCTGTAATTTCTTCTGCTGTATCCATGGAAAGCGCTTTATTAGCCACCTCTTCACATTCTGCTTTAGAAACGGAACGCAAGATTTTCTTAATAAGTGGTATAGAGGACGCTGTCATGGAGAATTCATCAAGGCCAAGGCCTAATAAAATCATTGTAGCTACAGGGTCACTAGCGAGTTCACCGCACATACCTGTAAATTTACCTTGTTCATGGCTCGAATCGATAACATGTTTGATAAGACGTAATACGCCTGGATGCAATGGTTGATATAGAGATCCAATAGACTCATTCATACGGTCTACCGCCAAGGTGTATTGGCATAAATCATTTGTACCGATACTGAAGAAGTCTACGTATTTAGCTAGGATTGGAGAAATAACAGCAGCTGCTGGTACTTCAATCATAATACCAACCTTGATATCCTTGTTGAATTCTTTGCCTTCAGCTGTAAGTTCTGCCTTACATTCTTCGAGCATAGCATTCGCTTGTTTCACTTCTTCTACAGAAGCAATCATAGGGTACATGATGTGAATATCGCCAAAGGCACTAGCACGCAATAACGCACGCAATTGTACTTTGAAGATATCTGGACGGTTCAAGGAAATACGAATTGCACGGTAACCAAGGAATGGATTCATTTCAGTTGGCAAATCAAGGCATTTCAACTCCTTGTCACCACCGATATCCATGGTACGGATGATAACAGGTTGGCCCTGCATATCTTCTGCAACCTTTTTATATTCTTCAAATTGCACATCTTCTGTTGGCAACTCGTCGTTTTCCATGTACAAGAATTCTGTACGGTATAAGCCGATACCTTGTGCGCCCATTGTAAGAGCGTGTTTAGCATCTTTCGACTTACCGATATTGCCAAATAGTTCTACATGATGACCATCAGTTGTTTTTGCTTCAAGATTAGCAGATTCACGCAAGCGTTTCAATTCCTCTTGGTATGCAGCCGCTTGATTTGTATATTCAGCCCAATCCGCATCAGATGGATTTGTTTCCACAATACCATCTGTACCAAGTACAACAGCTTTCTCGCCATCTACGAATCCTTCAATATCGCCAACACCCATAACAGCAGGAATTTCCAATGTACGAGCCATGATAGCTGCATGAGATGTAGGGCCACCAGCAGCTGTTACAATGCCTTTAACCACGTTTTTATCTAGAGATGCCGTATCAGATGGTGCCAAATCAGGCGCTACTAAGATAACCTCCCCAGAAATATGGGATAAGCCACGTGGGTTCATACCTAACATATTGCGCATCAAACGATCACCAATATCTTTGATATCTGCACCGCGTTCACGCATATATGGATCTTCCATGCCAAGGAAGATATTCGCAAAGGTTTCAATAGTTTGAGCTGTAGCCGCCACTACATTAGTATGGCTAGTCTCAACGAGGGATTTAATACCATCAGACAAGGATGGGTCTTGCGCAATTTGCATATGAGCTTCGAAAATAGCCGCCTCTTCAGGGCCCATTTCTTTCAATGCCTTTTGGCGGATTGTATCCAATTGTTTTAAGGTGGATGCCATAGCAGCAGCGAACTTACCAATTTCCGCTTCTACCTTATCCTCTGCTACAGTGTAATCAGGAATGACAATTTCCTCTTGAATATATCTATATACATTGCCTACTGCAACGCCACGAGATCCAGAAATCCCTTGAATTCGCATATGTGTTCCTCTTTCTATTACGATAAACTACATTACTCTATATTCTATCATTTCTCCGATAAACAATAAAGTTTTAAAGCCTTTTATGATATAATATTATAGAATATATAATAATATACATATGAGACTTTCACAGGCTTCATGGTGAAAGTCTTACTTATTGATAGGAGACTTTATGAAATTAACTAAAATGCATGGTCTTGGCAATGATTTCATCCTCTTTGCCGACCCTCAAGGTGCTGACAAGGACTATACTGATTTGGCGATTCGCCTTTGCGATCGTCGTACTGGTATCGGTGCTGATGGTCTTGCCATTCTAGTTCCTTCAAAAACCTGTGATGTGCGCATGCGCATCATCAACTCTGATGGTAGTGAAGCAGAAATGTGCGGCAATGCAATCCGTTGCTTCGCCAAATACGCTTACGAACACGGTGAAACTACGAAAGAGACTTTCACCATCGAAACATTAGCAGGTGTAATGAAACCTACCTTGACCATCGAAAATGGCATCGTAACACAAGTTACAGTAGACATGGGCAAACCATTCTTTAAAGCCCAAGACATTCCTATGAATGTAGATATGGATAAGGTTATTGACGTAGACCTCGATGTAAACGGCGAAACAGTAACGGTAAGCTCCGTATTACTCGGCGTGCCTCATACAGAGGTGTATATCAATGACATTACAAAGGCGCCTGTAACGACACAAGGGCCTATCCTTGAAAAACACGATGCATTCCCATCCAATACAAATGTAAACTACATCGAGGTAGTAAACGACAAACACATCAAGGTTCGCACATGGGAACGCGGTGCTGGTGCTACCTTAGCATGCGGTACAGGCTCTTGTGCCTCTGCTGTTATGTCCTTTGAAAAAGGCTTAACCGGTCGCGAAGTCGATGTAGAGCTCTATTTAGGAACATTACATATTTCATACTTGGAGGATGGCACGGTGCTCATGACTGGCCCGGCTGAGGAAGTCTTCGAAACAGAACTTCCTATCGATTAAGATGAAGTGGTTACAACTCATATTAAATGCGTTTCTAAAGTATCAACAAGGCCGTTCTCTAATGCCGAAAAATACGGAGTCGCTCATAGGTTTACTCATATCTATCCTCGTCATTATCATCGCAGTAGCTAACGGTATTGCTATTGGTTACGCCTTGATAGTGGTATGGTGCATCATGGCCTATGTATTCTATCGCAAAGGATACCAACCAAAAGAACTGCTAAACCTATCATGGGCAGGTGCTAAAACCTCCATTGTGGTAATGCAAATATTCCTGCTCATCGGTTGGCTCATTGCCATGTGGCAAGCAGCGGGCATCATCCCTATGATTATCGCCACCGGCATCGACTTGATCGATCCGTCCCTCTTTATTGCTTGTGCCTTCTTATTAACAGCTATTGTTAGCATGGTATTAGGTACAGCTTTCGGTACTGTAGGCACCATAGGCATTGTACTCATCACAATGGCAAGAGCCGGTAATATTCCAGAGAATATCGTAGCTGGTGCCATTATAGCCGGTGCATACTTTGGTGATCGCAACGGCCCATTATCATCTAGCGCATCACTGGTAGCCGCTTTAACACATACTAAGGTTTCTAGTAATATACCAATTATGTTTAAAGCGGGACTAC
>URQX01000059.1 GCA_900550175.1 uncultured Veillonella sp. | reverse complement strand
AAGGCTGCAAAGCTAGGTTTTGACTGGGATGAGCTCGATCCGGTTTGGGCGAAAGTCTCCGAGGAAATGGATGAATTTAAGGAGGCTATTGCCCAAGAAGATAGAGAAAATATGGAAAAAGAAGCGGGGGACGTGCTTTTTTCCTTGATTAATCTATTAAGATGGTATAAAATAAGCGGTGAAAATGCACTAAATCGCACAAACACAAAGTTCCGACAGCGTTTTTTACATGTAGAAGCTTGTGTTAACCAAAGCGATCGCTCATGGGAAGACTTTTCATTAGCTGAGCTGGATGCTTTTTGGGAGGAGGCTAAAGTGCAGGAAAAGTAGCCTAAAGGTTTGCATGCTTCTTAGGTATAGTATTTTTAAGGAGGTTCTGTCATGAACAAAACAGAATTAATCGCAAGTGTTGCACAAAAAACTGAATTAACTAAAAAAGACGCTGAAAAAGCAGTAAAAGCTGTATTCGACACAGTTGCTGAAGAATTAGCTGCTGGCGGTAAAGTACAAGTTATCGGCTTCGGTACTTTCGAAGTTCGTGAACGCGCAGCTCGCGAAGGCCGTAACCCACAAAACGGTAAAACTATCACTATCGCAGCTTCCAAATCTCCTGCATTCAAAGCTGGTAAAGGTTTGAAAGAACAAGTTAACGCTGCAAAAGCTAAAAAACGCAAAAAATAATCCCAAATGGATTGGAAAGAGACCTTTCGAGGTCTCTTTTTTTCGTTTATTTATGGTATAATGCACAGAGAAAGGGTGTACTATGAATAACGAAAGATCACGGAAGGTTCTCATTGTGTCCGCTTCTATTGGGACCGGACATATGCAGGCTGCTAGAGCTATAGAAGAATATTGGAAAGAGAAGGAGCCACAAGCTACGATTACTCATGTGGACTTTTTAGATACAGAAACCATGTCTGTAGAACATTTGATTAAAGGCACATATATCAAGATGATAGATGTATTTCCTATGCTGTACGATATAATCTATCGCGTATCAAAGGGTGAAAAACGTGGTACTGTTATGCAAACTGCCTTATCATACTTATTAAAAAGTCGTATGCTTAAGTTGGTGCAACAAGAAAAGCCAGATGTAATGGTATTTACTCATCCATTCCCATGTGGTGCTGCGTCTATCTTAAAACGCCAAGGTCATATTGATGTACCGCTAGTGGCTATTATGACGGATTTTAGTAGTCATCAGTTTTGGCTTTACCCACAGATTGATACATACTATGTGGCTACTGAATCAATGGTAACTGAAATGGTCGCATCTGGTATTGATATAGCTCGGATTCATGTATCAGGCATTCCTGTACGCCGTGCTTTCTTCCGTGACGCCATTGAAGATTATAAAGTAGAAGAATCAATAAAAGTGCTCGTAATGGGCGGTGGGCTTGGTTTAGGTTCTCTAGAAACGGCATTAAAGCATTTAGATGATGTACATGGTATTGATGAGATTACAGTTGTAGCGGGCCAAAATACATCGTTGTATGAGTCCTTGGTTACTCTTAGTGAATCTATGAGAACAAATACTATTGTGTATGGGTATACTACAAATATTTCGGAGCTTATGAAATCATCTACTCTACTTGTTACAAAACCAGGTGCATTAACATGTATGGAGGCCGTTACAATTGGTTTGCCAATGGTATTCTTTAATGCCATTCCTGGTCAAGAGGAGGCCAACGCAGAACTATTAGAACAACGAGGTTGTGCTCGGTGGGCTCGTGATATTCATAACCTAGGTGATGTTGTGACAGCATTACTCATTAATCCTCCACGACTTCAACAAATGTCTGAGCGCGCTCGTGAATGGCATGTAGATGGTGCAGCAAACATCGTAAATAGTCTTATAGACATATTAGATGCAGAGGCGTCTGTAGAATTAGTGAAAGCAGAGGAATCTATTAGCTAATAGATTTATAAAATTATAAAAGCGATGACTTGTTTAAGGTCATCGCTTTTGTTTTATTGGTACTGTTCGATATGTTCTTGTCGAATTTTTTGAAGTGTTTCTAAGAATGCATCTGTACTTTCAGCACTATCCAATAAGTCTTTTAATTGATAAGAATCATCTAGGGTCACACTCCATTGGAAGGAGTCGTTATCATCGTATACATTAAATACGATTGGCGTTTCTAAATCCTCTGGCAAATGACCGTCGTCATCAGACACAGTTGCATAGGTGCCATCTTCCAAGAGCTCTGTAAATAATGTGTCATACCCATCGATATCGATAAGTTCAAAGTTAATAGTTTCATAAAAGTCTAAAACGATATCTGCTGCCATGTGGACCTCCTCATGAATATATACGTTACGTTTATTCTACTGAGGGGCCCTGTTACTGTCAATGGTAATGTGTAGTATAATAAATATCAGAATGACATAATAGGAGCATACGATGAACGTTATTAGTTTACAAAACATAGAAAAATCATATGGCACACGACTGCTATTTAAAGAGGTAAATATTACTTTCACCACTGAGAAACGATTAGGTCTCGTGGGCATTAATGGGACAGGTAAGTCTACGTTTTTAAAAATCTTAGCAGGGCAAATGGAGCCTGATAAGGGGACCATTGAGCGAAATGGTAAGGCTAGTATCCATTACTTAGCGCAGACACCAGACTTTGATCCAGATTCTACATTGTTAGAAGCTGTTCTCGATGGGAATCATCCTCGTTTACGAATGGTACAATCCTTTGAGCGCATTAGTCGTGAATATCGTCAAATGCAAGAATCTGGTGATGAGGATGCTAAAGTATCTCGTAACTACATGAATGCCTTGGAACAAATGGATCAACAAGATGGATGGCAAGTAGAGCAAGAAGCTCGTATTATTTTATCTAAATTAGGATTTCCAAATGTAGAGCAGAAGGTGGCGATGTTATCTGGTGGTCAAAAGCGTCGTCTTGCATTAGGGCAAGCCTTACTATATCCTTGTGACTTATTGTTGCTAGACGAACCGACAAATCATTTAGATGAAGATAGTATTGATTGGTTGGAATCCTATTTAAGTGCCCGCCAAGGGGGACTATTAATCAGTACCCATGATAGATATTTCCTTGATTCCGTATGTAATGGGATTTTAGAATTATCAAATCGTCACATGTACCAATACGATGGTAATTACGAAGAATTTATTGCTTTAAAAGCTGATCGAGAGGCTCGTGAGGCGGCTACGGAAGAGAAGCGCCGTCAATTCTTAAAACGAGAAATTGAATGGGTACGACGCGGTGCGTTGGCGAGAACGACAAAACAAAAGGCCCGTTTAGATCGGTATGAAAAACTTAAAACTATGGAGAAAATTAGACGCCCTGATCAAATGGATCCCATTGCTTTAAAAACGCGTTTAGGGAAAACCATCTTTGATATTGAACATTTAGCTTTTTACTTTGGCGCGCGTCCTATGATTAAGGATTTCACCTACCACGTAGTACGTCATGATCGCATTGGTATCGTAGGTCCTAATGGTGTTGGTAAATCAACTTTTATGAACATTCTTGATGGAACCTATGAACCTACAAGTGGTACTATTGGTAAAGGCGAGACAGTGCGCATTGCTCATTTCAAGCAAGAACTGCCAGAGTTTGATGAAGATATGCGTGTTCTCGATTATATTCGCGAGGACCATTCCTATATGGTGCTAGGTGATGGCTCTACGTTGAGTGCTGGTCAGATTCTTGAGCGATTCCTTTTCACACCTGAGCTACATGGTGTACCTATTCGCAAACTTTCTGGTGGTGAACGACGTCGATTGTATCTATTGAAATTACTTATGAGCGCGCCTAATGTGTTGTTGCTAGATGAACCGACCAATGACTTGGACATTCCAACCCTCGAAGTGTTAGAGGATTTCCTCGATTCCTTTAGTGGTGTCATTATCACCGTATGTCATGACCGTTATTTCTTAGACCGCGTTGTGGACAAACTCTTTGTCTTTTGTGGTGATGGTCAAATAGAAATCGTTCATGGATCCTATTCCGACTACAAGGATTCTTTAGATGAAAGTAGCGGTGGAAAGCGTCCATTCTATATGGCTAATATGGAGATGCCTGTAGGCTCTAAAGTGGAAAAAAATGAACGGGCTACGATTACTGCTAGCAGTGATGATTCATCTCTAGGTAACTCGGCAGATGTCGTTGATAGTAATATGAAAACTTCTGAGGGCGATACTTTTAAAGACGCACCAAAGAAGGGGTTAAACAAAGCAGAAGAAGCAGAGTATGCTAAAATTATGGATGAACTACCTAAATTAGAGCATTTAGTAAAGGGCCTTGATGTCATGATCAGTCAAGTTGCTACTGATTATGAAAAGATGCAATCCTTGATGGCTGAGCGAGAAGAGACTCAATCCCAAATAGATGTGCTCACAGAACGGTGGATGGAATTAGAAGAACGTCTATAATTCCTTGTCTCATGCGATTTTTTAATATCTGTTATGCAAAGGAATTACATGTAAATTTATTGATAAAAATCACAATGTATAGTATAATTTCATCGATTAACGATAACAACGTTACCTAAGTAGGAGGAACTCATGAGTAAGTACCAATTTTTAGACCGTCGTGTACCAATTGAAGACGGCAATATTGCATTAGTACAAGATTTATCCAAATGTAAAAACTGCTCCTTATGTCGTAAAGCTTGTGCTGTAGATATGGGCGTATTTGATTATTATGACTTGACAACTAATGGGGATCATCCAATTTGTATTCATTGCGGTCAATGTGCATCTATTTGTCCATTCGATTCCATTAATGAACGATCTGAAATTGATGAAGTAAAAGCAGCTATTGCTGACCCTAATAAAATCGTCGTTTTCCAAACTGCACCTGCTGTACGTGTTGGCTTAGGTGAAGAGTTTGGCCTTGATGCAGGTACATTCGTAGAAGGTAAAATGGTAGCTGCTCTTCGTAAATTGGGTGGCGACTATATTTTAGATACAAACTTTGGTGCTGACATGACTATCATGGAGGAAGCATCTGAGTTGTTGGAACGCGTTATCAATAGTGATGCGGTTTTGCCTCAATTCACATCTTGCTGTCCTGCTTGGGTTAAGTTTGCTGAAACATTCTATCCAGAATTCTTGCCAAACTTGTCTACTGCTAAGAGTCCAATTGCAATGCAAGCGCCTACACAAAAAACCTATTTTGCTGAAAAAATGGGCCTTGATGCAAAACAAATCGTTGCTGTTGCAGTAACACCTTGTACAGCTAAGAAATTCGAAATTCGTCGTGACGAAATGAATTCCTCTGCTGAATACTGGGATGTACCAGAAATGCGCGATACAGACTACTGTATTACTACACGTGAACTTGCAAAATGGTTACGTGCAGAAGAAATCAACTTTGATGAATTAGAAGATTCTGCATTTGATCCATTGATGGGTGAAGCATCTGGTGGTGGTATCATCTTCGGTAATACTGGTGGCGTTATGGAAGCGGCTATGCGTGCGGCTTACAAACTAGCAACTGGTGAAGATGCACCTCAAACATTGATCCCATTCGAAGCAATTCGTGGTATGGACGGTGCTCGTGAAGCAGATGTAGTCATTGGAGACAAAACATTACATGTGGCGGCTGTTCATGGTACAGGCAACTTGCGTAAATTCATCGAACGCATGCGTGCAGAAAATATCCATTATGACTTCATTGAAGTAATGGCTTGTCGTGGTGGCTGTATTGGTGGTGGTGGTCAACCACGTGTTAAATTACCAATGGCTGATAAGGCTCGTGAAGCTCGTATTGCGTCCTTGTATACTCGCGATGCAGAGGTACAAGTGAAAGCGGCTTGTGATAATCCAGATATCCAAAAATTATATGCTGAGTTCTTCGATGGCAAACCTATGAGCCATAAAGCACATCACATGTTACATACTACATTTGTGAGCCGTGCAGAAGACTTAGGTCCTAATGGCGCTTGTACGCCTGCTACATGTCCAACATCTGTGCCTAATTTGAAAAAGGCAGCAGAAGCGGCTAAAGCAGCAGCGGAAGCTAATAACTAATAGGTAAAAAATAGTAACAGTAATAATTAATCGTATTTGTAACAATTAACTGTTAACTGTTGTAATTAGTTGATACATACTAAGCCCGTATGTGGCTTAAGATAAAAGGCAGATAGTTGATCTTTCAATCAGCTATCTGCTTTTTTTATTCAGATAATTTAGCGACTACTTGTATGATATTTCAATGTTGTTATGGGTGCTTTCACGCTGATGAATAGTATATATGCCATATACGCATAGGGGTTAGAATATAGAAATTGGTAAATTGTTTAGGAATTATGGTTAGTGTGCTATAATTAAATTATATTTATAGAAGCAATCAATACTGTTTCAGGAGGATCTTCATGGCTTTTAAATTAAAAGGAAAAGAAGAAAAATTTTTCAGTATTTTAGAAAATCATGCTGCCCTTACATATGAAAGTGCAGAGATGATGGAGCGTGTGTTTAAAGGCGAAATCTCTAAAGAAGAGGCTTTTCTTGAAATTGATACAAAGGAAAAAGCAGCCGATGAATTAGTAACCGAAACTGTAGAACGTTTGCGTAAAACATTCATCACTCCAATGGATCGCGAAGATATTCAGCTTCTAATCGACCAATTGGATACTACATTGGATAATATTAAAGAAATCATGGATAAAATGGTTATGTACCACGTTGGTAAACCTAGTGATGGTGCTATCCGCATGAGTGAAATCGTTGTAAAATGCGTTAAGCATATTAATAAATCTATTGGTTATATGGGTAGCCTTAAAAAGGACCATGTAAAGGTAGAAGGCCGTGTACACCAAGTATTGAAACTTGAGTCTGAAGCGGATAATATTTACCACGAAGAAATGGCAAAACTCTTTACTGAGTGTACAGATCCTATTGAAATTATCAAATGGAAGGAAATCCTTAGTGCCATGGAGGATGTAATCGATGGTTGCGAAGATTTGGTTGGTACATTCCGCCGGGTAGTATTGAAGTATGCTTGATGCTAATTATTTAGTATGGCTAGTAGTATTTTTAGCATTAGCCTTCGACTATATCAATGGCTTCCACGATACGGCGAACGCCATTGCTACATCTGTTTCAACCCGTGCTATTGAACCTAAAAAGGCAATTATGATGACTGCGGCACTCAATTTCTTGGGGGCCATGGTTAGTACAGGCGTAGCAAAGACAATCGGTGGTGACATCGTAATGTCTGCGTCTCTCATTAATAGTGCGATTATCTCAGCAGCTCTTATTGGTGCCATAACATGGAACTTGCTTACATGGTATTGGGGGATTCCTAGTTCCTCATCTCATGCTCTTATCGGTGGTATCATCGGTGCTGTAGGTTGGTCCGTAGGGTTCGATGCTTTAAATGAGGCAGGGATTATAAAGATTTTCTTATCCCTTATTTTATCTCCAATTGTAGCCATGATTGGTGGCTATATTGTGATGAAAGTATTGTTGCTTATCTTTGGTAGATTTTCTCCAATCGTATTGAATGATAGATTTAGATCCATGCAAATTGTATCTGCCATCATGATGGCCTTTTCTCATGGTTCTAATGATGCGCAAAAGGCGATGGGGATTATTACCTTAACATTACTTAGCGGTGGCTTTATCGATACATTAGAGGTACCAGTATGGGTTAAACTTTGTTGTGCTACGGCTATGGCCATGGGTACAGCAGTAGGCGGTTGGAAAATCATCTCTACTATGGGGACTAAGATTTTCAAATTGGAAACTATCAATGGTTTCGCTGCTGACTTAAACTCTGCCATCACTATTTTTACAGCTACATTCTTACATTTACCTGTAAGTACTACACACGTTGTAAGTGGTTCCTTGCTAGGCGTTGGTTCCTCTAAACGTTTAAAAGCTGTTAACTGGGGCGTAGCAAGATCTATGGTATTGGCGTGGTTTGTAACAATTCCACTATCTGGTATTGTAGCGGCTATTGCTTATGAAATAGGTCATTTACTATTTGGTTAATATAATAGCTATATAAAAATAAAAAAGACTGCGACAGCAGTCTTTTTTTAGTTCTGTTGTTTAAGAATTGGATTAATTGAGTTATACAATTTACCAATTAGATTTTAATACTTTTTGTAGTTTATTATGAATTTGTCATCAAAGAATGTAGGTATACATTAGGTTTTAAATACTATATTCTATAAAAGCGATTTATCTATATTTGGCAACATTAATGTTAAAAATCAAGTTGAATATAGAGAAATGCTTATAAATATGTGCTTTTCTTAATTATGCATTTTATTAATAAATACAGTTTATTACTTATTTATGGACTGTTTTAAGGCTGTTTATAATGAATAGCTATTGCATACTTATGTAGCGGAGGTTATACTATCGGTAGAAGGAGTTTTTCAAGTGAAAAGTGAGGTATGTATATGGCATGGGGTGGAACTAGACGCGGTGCCGGGCGCCCACGTAAACCGATTAAACGTATTGGTAGAACCATTCGACTTAGTGATGAAGAGTTTCTTTCACTCAAACCATTAATTATGGCCATCAAGGCTAATAATGATAAACGCTATAGGCAACAATGTACTAGAAATGCATAAATAAGGCATTGTCACAGCATATACAACATAATAAACTTTTAATCTATGTTACAATAACCCATTATTTAAATCTTTCAACTACAACACATCTCTACTCTCTAACTATATGCTGTGTGCAATACAAAGCAGTACGAAGAAGGTCCCAATTCAATGAATTGGGACCTTTTCCGTTGCGAATAGAGTTGCCATATTTATTTGTTTTATAGTCGTATGCTTATTTTGTTATATGAAAAAACTCACAGAATGGATATAATAAAAGTATGTACGTAAGTAAATTCAGGAGGTGTTAGCTTGTTACAAGATTTACTATCTGAGGATAATGTATCCTTTCATTATCCTGCAGAAACGTGGGAAGAGGTAATTCGTCACGGTGGCCAACTCATGGTTGATGCGGGTTTTACTGATCCATCTTATACGGAGGCTATGGTAGAGGTAGTACGTGAAATGGGGCCATATATTGTATTGGCACCAGGTCTTGCTATGCCACATGCTCGTCCGGAACATGGGGCAAAACGTGTAGGTACTGCATTGGTAACCTTAGAAAAACCATTGAATTTTGGTAGTCCTGACAATGATCCTGTTTCTATTGCGTTGTTTTTATGTGCTCCAAACAAGGATGAACATATTCAGTTGTTGACGGATATTGCTACATTATTTGAGGATGATGAGTTTTTAGATGCGGCCGCTGATTTTGAAAGTATTGAAGATGTACAAGCATTCTTGGCAGAGCGTTTAGAAGATCAAGAATACGTTTAGGAGGAGGCAAGTATGATTTCTGTATTAACTGTATGCGGTAATGGCATTGGTTCTAGCTTGATGCTAAAAATGAAAATTGAAGAAATCTGTGCTGAAAATGGTATTGATGCACAAGTTGAATCTATTGATTTTAATGCCGCACAAGGTCGTAAAGCGGACCTTATTGTAACTGTAAAAGAGTTAGCGGAACAATTTGAAGACAAGAATGTCGCTATTGTTCGCAGCTATATCAATAAAAAGAAAATCACTGAAGATATTCTTGATGCATTGAAACAAGCAGCTCAATAATGTAACAACTATATATAGGAGGTAGTGCCATGGAAATGGTATTAGAGTTCTTACGTGATGTGCTGTCTCAACCAGCACTTTTAATTGGTATTATGTCATGTATAGGTTTGATTGCCTTGAAACGCCCATTTCATAAGGTAATGACTGGTACATTAAAACCTATTCTTGGCTACTTGATGCTCGCAGCTGGTGCAGGTGTTATCGTTAATAACCTTGATCCACTAGGTAAGATGATCGAGCATGGCTTCCACATTACTGGTGTAGTACCAAATAACGAGGCTATCGTGGCTGTAGCACAAAAGGTACTTGGTGTTGAAACGATGTCTATTCTCGTAGTAGGCTTATTGATGAACTTATGTATTGCTCGTTTCACCAAGTTCAAATATGTGT
>URQX01000058.1 GCA_900550175.1 uncultured Veillonella sp. | reverse complement strand
TATAATTTACTATATATAGAGAAATCTGATTATAAAAAGGAGTCATCATGGCTAATATTAATGAAAACTATTTAAACCTACAAGGTTCTTATTTATTTGCTAATATCGCTAAAAAGGTTGCAGATTACCAAGCAGCGCATCCAGATGCAGATATCATTCGTCTTGGTATCGGCGATGTTACATTACCACTTGTTCCAGCAATTATCGACGCTATGAGCAAAGCGGTTCAAGAAATGGGTAAAGCTGAAACATTCCGCGGTTACGGTCCTGAACAAGGTTATGACTTCTTACGTCAAGCTATTGTTGATGGCGATTACAAACCATTAGGCGTAGACATTGCGATTGACGAAGTATTTGTTTCCGATGGTGCCAAATCCGACGTTGGTAACATCCAAGAATTATTCAGCGAAGATAACATCATCGCTATTACCGATCCAGTGTACCCTGTATACTTAGACTCTAACGTTATGGGTGGTCGTACAGGTGAAGCGGTAGATGGTATTTTCCAAAAGGTTGTATACCTTCCTACTTACGCTGAAAACAATTTCTCTCCAGAATTTCCTTCTGAACGTGTAGATATCGTATATCTTTGCTCCCCTAACAATCCAACAGGTACTGTTTTGAGCCGTGCTCGTTTAGCAGAATGGATTAAATGGTGTAAAGATAATGATGCGATTTTGATGTTCGACTCCGCTTACGAAGCTTTCATCAGCACAGAAGATACTGTAAAATCCATCTATGAAATCGAAGGTGCTCGCGAAGTAGCTATCGAGTTCCGTTCTTTCTCCAAAACTGCAGGTTTCACTGGTACACGTTGTGCTTATGCTGTAGTGCCTAAAGAAGTAACTGGCAAAACTAAATCTGGTGAACGCCAACCACTAAACCCTATGTGGAACCGTCGTCAATGCACTAAATTCAATGGTGTTCCTTACATCATCCAACGCGGTGCTGAAGCGGTATACACAAAAGAAGGCCGTGAGCAAACTCGTGCTAACATTGCATACTACAAAGAAAATGCTCGCATCATCAAAGAAGGTCTTGAGTCCATTGGCCTTACTGTATATGGCGGCGTAGATGCTCCATACATTTGGCTCAAAACACCAGGCAACATGACTAGCTGGGAATTATTCGATATCTTACTTGAAATGGTTCAAATCGTATCTACCCCAGGCTCTGGCTTTGGCCCTCACGGTGAAGGTTATCTTCGTTTAACAGCTTTCGGTAGCCGTGAAAATACAATTCACGCCGTTGAAAGAATTAAAACGTTACAATTCTAATACCTATAAAACTAAAAGACCGATTACAATCCTATAATAGGAAGGTAATCGGTCTTTTCTATGCCTTAATATATATGATTATTTAGTTTTTATAATTTAATAGTAGATATGTTAATAGTAGCCCCAATTGCTAAAACCTTATTATGAGTACTATCATCTATCTATTAAAAGTTATGGCGAATACCAGCGTCAATACGATAGGAGTTATCTACAGTGGCACCAAAGTTTTTAGTGAAAGTACCATAAACATATGTATTAGGACGCACGCTCCAAGAGCCCCCGAGTTCAAGGTCAAGCCATGTGTCTTTTAGATTTACTTCGCTACCTGTAGTTGGCTCACCGGCCATGCTGTACGTAGCATTCATTTTACCTGAGAACTCATGAGCTAACGCAGCTTTAAGGAATACATTACTGTTTTGACTTTCCTTGCCAATTCCTACGCCAATGCGACCAATAACAGAATTTACTGCATCAGAATTAATATGTACTGTGCTGCCTGTATTGGTACGTGCCTCGAAGCTTTCACCAGACAAACGGCTGAACGTCAATTCCGCATTAGGATCGATATAGAAGCCATTATTCTTTTTAATACGTTTACCGTATTCAACACTTAAGGACGCCCCTGTATTACGGTAATCACCACTCAATGTAGTGCCTAAGGTATTGTGTACAGTGAAATCATTTTTCAAACGGTTCACTTTGCCAATTATGTCTACATAACGGCCATCCTTAAATTGTTTAGCACCATATACAGCCAAGCCAGCCGTCTTACCAGAGCCAGAACCGAGAGCGTAATCGTTATTGCTTGTGCCGTATAGTAACGCACCACCAACAGTCCAGTCACCACGCAATGTATCATAACCGACTTGCGCCATGTTGTACGTTTGATTTACATAGGCATCATCTGTAATTTTAGACTTACCACCAATGTATTTACCCCACACACCATGTTTATCAGAGTTAAGACGCACATCACCGAGGCGGCGTTGTAAATCATTTGTATCTGCTTTCATTTGCATCATAGAGGCAGCCAGTGCACTCTTAGCGCCAGATACAAGTTCACTTTCACGAGTTGTTATCACAGCTTGATCCGTAACGCTAGCTTTTCCGTCCATAGCGAAGCTTTCTGTACCTAGATTAGTAGAGTATGTAGGACTAATAAGGCCACCATCAACCTGTACATTTACACCTAAATTACGTTCCCCTTTATTAAAGTTAGTGTATGTTAACTTATTTGCTAATTGGTGCAATGTACCTCTAGGATTATTAATATTTGCATAACCTTTAAGGGCCTCTGCAGAACTGTGCATAGTTACAGATGAGCCTTTTTCAGCATGATTGATAACTACTTGGCCTTTACCTTGTGCAGATGCAGGAGCACCCTTTTCGTAATCGATAGCTGTATGACCAGCATAGTTATTAATTGTAATAGGACGAGCGTCTACAGCTTGGATAATACCTTTGCTAGCTGCATCTTTACCACCTATGAAATGTTCTAAACGGCTACCAGTATATAAATAGTTTGCATTATCTGGGCGACCTTGCGTAGGATATACGCGCTCAGCACCTAACCATTCATTGCGCCAAGTAGCACCATTTTGTAAATATAATCGCAAACCACCATGATACGGATTATTATTGCTTTCATCAAATTCGTTAAGCACACCACCTACTAATTTAGAATTGGGTGTCGTTAAACCTAATGAAATTTCAGAACCATGGTTATGAGGATTTTTCTCTATACCATAATTTTTATCTAAAAACCCTACATTACCATACATTTTCACATCATTAGTGCCTGGTTCTAAGCCATCCATACCAGTATTTACATAGACAAATCCTTCTTCAGATAAAGCAGAATACGTATCAGATGTATCAAGTGGATATGTTTTTATATCGACCCCACCCAGCACACGGATATAACCGTCTTTATTAGCTTGCAAACCAACACCGACTACATCGATATTTGCATTGCCTTTTACAGTTACACGCGTATCATCATTGTTACCATCACTGGTTAAACCGCCATAACCAGCATAAATACCACTCATGTAATAATGTGCCAAATCAGGTCTGCGTTTCTCTCCGCTTTCCGCTGGCGCTGGATTTGTAATTTTCACTGTTACATTCTTGTCGATAGCTACTTGTGTACCATCAAGTGCATAAATCCCCGTCACATTGTTATGGTATTTTGTACCATTTACACCAAGGCCAGATACATTAACAATCAAATCATCTGTATAATGCCTTTGTTCCCCCCACAAATTAAGACCGATGGACTTACCCTCTGTATGACTTTCCACCGTTGTAGCTGAAGCCATAGTAAAAGCACTTGCACCTGTTACAATCAATGCAGCAATAACAGCAGCGTTTACCTTTCTTATCATCTCTTACCTCCTATAACACTCAAACTATAAATAAAGCTAGTTCAATTGTATCTAGGACGGGGGTATATGTGTCAATTTCTACTCATATGATTTTTAGTTTGACCTTTATAACAAAACGCAATGTATCGATATAGTTAAACTCAAACTAATTTTCAAATGTATGGTCATATTGATAGATATATTACTTTTACAATCTAGATCGATGAATTCTATAGAAAAATATTAAATACATTTATTTTGTGCTATAATAGTTATGTTAATTATTAAATTTCTCGATTTATATAGGAGGCTAATATGAGCAAAATTCGTATTGGTATCGTTGGCTACGGCAACTTAGGTCGTGGCGTTGAAGCATCCGTAAAATTACAACCTGATATGGAGCTTGTTGGTGTATTCTCTCGCCGTAAAGGTTTAGAAACAGTTTCTGGTGTTCCTACATATACTATGGAAGATCTACCAAACTTCAAAGGTAAAATCGATGTTATGGTTCTTTGCGGTGGTTCTGCAACAGACCTTATCGAACAAACTCCAATGGTAACTAAATACTTCAACTGTATCGATTCCTTCGATACACATGCACGTATTCCTGAGCATTTTGCTAATGTAGACAAAGTAGCTAAAGAAGCTAAAACTGCTACATTGATTTCTTGCGGTTGGGACCCAGGCATGTTCTCTTTACAACGTGTATACGCTGAAAGCATCTTGCCTCAAGGTAAATCTTATACATTCTGGGGCCGTGGCGTTTCCCAAGGTCACTCCGATGCTATTCGTCGTATTGATGGTGTTCTTGATGCTCGTCAATACACTGTTCCTAAAGAACAATACCTTGAATCTATCCGCAATGGTGAAACTCCAGACGTTGATGGCTACAAAGGTCACCTTCGTGAGTGCTATGTAGTGGCTGCTCCTGATGCTGACAAAGCTAAAATTGAAAACGAAATCAAAACTATGGAAAACTACTTCGTAGGTTATGAAACTGTAGTAAACTTCATTTCTCAAGAAGAACTTGATCGCGACCACAAAGGCATTCCACATGGTGGCTTCGTTCTTCGCTCTGGTGAAAGCACAAAAGGCACTCGTCACGTTATCGAGTACTCCTTGAAACTTGACTCCAACCCTGAATTCACTGGCTCCGCACTTGTTGCTTATGCTCGTGGTATCTACCGTCTTGCTAAACATGGCGGTACAGGTTGCTACACAGTATTTGATATTCCACCAGCTTGGATTTCCACTCATTCCGCTGAAGAATTAAGAGCTCACTCTCTATAAGATTTAGTGACACTACTAGTCACCTATGTGACTAGTAGTGTCACTTTTTTAGTACAAATTTATAGCTTCTATATGATATAATATTTATTTGATAGAGTTTCTACGGAAACTTTCACAAAGAACGAAATCAATTAGTTAATAAAAGGTGGTACCATGAGCACAAATTTAGAAGTAGGCATCGTAGGCCTTCCAAATGTTGGTAAAAGTACATTATTCAACGCTATTACAAAAGCAGGCGCTGAAGCTGCCAACTATCCATTCTGTACAATCGAGCCAAACGTAGGTGTCGTTGATGTTCCAGACAATCGTTTAGCTGTATTGGCTGAAATGTTCGGCTCCAAACGCATCCTTCCTGCAGCTATGCGCTTTGTAGATATTGCAGGCCTCGTAGAAGGCGCCTCCAAAGGCGAAGGTTTAGGCAATAAATTCCTTAGCCACATCCGCCAAGTAGACGCCATTGCTCAAGTTATCCGTTGCTTCGAGGATCCTAACATCACTCATGTTGCAGGTTCTATCGATCCAATCCGCGACATCGAAATCATCAATACTGAACTTTGCCTTGCAGACCTTGAGTCCGTTGAAAAACGTAAACAACGTATTGAAAAAATCGCTAAATCCGGCGACAAAGATGCGCGTGCGGAGTTACCATTGCTGGAACGCATCATCGAAGGTTTAGGTGAAGCAAAACCAGTTCGTGCACAAGGTCTCGAAGAAGAAGAATTAGAAATGATCAAAGAGTTAACATTGCTTACAGCAAAACCATCTCTTTATGTAGCTAACATTTCTGAAGATGAAGTATCTGATTACTCCGGTAATGAATATGTAAAACGCGTAGAGGAATATGCGAAAAGCGAAGGCGCTGGCATCGTTGTTGTTTCTGCTCGCATCGAATCTGAAATTGCTGAATTATCTGAAGAAGAATCCGCTGCATTCCTTGAAGATCTTGGCCTTGAAGAATCTGGCTTAACTAAACTTATCAAAGCAAGTTATGCACTCTTAGGTCTTATCAACTATTTCACTGCTGGTGAAATGGAAGCTCGTGCTTGGACAATTGTAAATGGCACAAAAGCGCCTCAAGCAGCTGGTAAAATCCACTCCGATATTGAAAAAGGCTTTATCCGTGCTGAAATCGTATCCTTCGATGACTTACAAGCTTGCGGTAGCCAAAATGCGGCTAAAGAAAAAGGTCTTGTACGCCTAGAAGGTAAGGAATATGTTATGAAAGACGGCGACGTAACACACTTCCGCTTCAACGTATAATACAAATTAATAGCAATAAAAAACCAGTAAATCGATGGATTTACTGGTTTTTTTAATGCTACAAAATAGCTTTTATTTAATTTTATTTGTCATCATTGCCCAATGCATTTTTAAGGCCACTAATAGCACCTTCTACAGCATCTTTAGCATCATCTGCAGTCTTTTTGATATCATTAACAACACTATCAGCAGCATCTTTTACTTTTGCTACTGTATTTTCAACAGCACCTTCTGCTTGCATTTGTTTGTCATCAGTTAATTTACCTGCATTTTCTTTTACTGCACCTTTAACTTGATCTAATTTATCTTCTAATGCCATAATTGTGACTCCTTTCATGTAAAATCACGTTTAACCAAATAAAATCTATTGTTACAAGTAGAGGGCTATCCTTTTTTCCCAAAGAAAAATGAGACTACAGCAACAACAATGACTGCACCTAATACAGATGGAATTAAGGACATTCCCGCTAAGCTAGGACCCCAGGTACCAAATAGGGACTGACCTACGGACGAGCCAATTAAACCAGCAACAACGTTAGCGATAATACCCATTGCACCGCCTTTGTTAGTGATGGCACCAGCTAGGAACCCGATGAAACCACCAACAATAATTGACCATAACATATAATCACTCCTTCCTATTTAATCAAAATATTCATAAATCCCATCAAATAATACAGTATTTATAAATACTTTAGAATTGTTGTATATTTATAATATAACATTCAATTCTAAAGATTAAATGAAGAATTTCGATTTAGTTCTACATATATAATCTACTCAACTACTGTTACAATTTCATCCATTGTACGACGTGTTTTATTACGATGTGGTTCTTCGTCTCGGTAACCAAAGGCAGCCATTACAGCAATGCCAAAGTGTTTAGTATCGAAAAGACCAAGTTCATCACCTAAGAGTGCTGTCATATCATCTTGATTGAAGCCTTCTAATGGACAAGAATCTAAGCCTTCATAAGCAGCCATTGTCATCATGTTCGCCATAACGATATACGCTTGTTTAGAGGCCCAATCAAAGGCAGCACGTTCAGACTCAAATGTTTTATAGTCACTTGTAGTAAATTGAGCATATTTTTCACGATATGCTGCATCTATTTCTGCAGGTAATTGCTTAACTGTTTCTTGAATGTAACGTACATAAGAGGAGTCAAACTCTAAGTCCACTTTTTTACGTGTTAAGAATACTACAAAATGACTTGCTTCAAGGCCCGCATGAATGCCCCAGCCATGAGCTTTCATTTTTTCCCGAATTTTTGGATTTTGGATAACTAGCAATTCAAAAGGCTCAAAACCAAGGGATGTAGGTGCCAAACGAGCTGCTGTTAAAATAGCATTCCAATCTTCTTCAGAAATCTTCTTCGTGCTATCAAACTTTTTACATGCATAACGATAGGTCATAGCATATTCTAAATCTTTACGATCCAATTTTGGAGCGGTTAATTTTACATTTTCTATTTCATACTTGCTCATATATACCTCCATAATGATAAAAAATATCATATATCTATAGTATCATAGTTAGCCGTTAAATTATATAAGGATCCAAATTTTAATAAAAAACAAGAAACAGCCTAGACGACGTCTAGGCTTTATATGGTACTGCCAGCTCACCTTTTTCATACCAAAAGAGACCAGATGTACTAATCTTATGTTCTTTTAAAATAGTCTGAACCTGCTCTACAATACTTGGATCTATTTGCACAGATAAGCCACACATATCGTACAGCTCGGGAGGTGTAGCCATCAATTGATGAGGCACCTCTAATTCTGTTAATATCTTATCTGCTTTATCACCAAAATAATAGGACGTAAAAACGACAAGTAATTTTTTATTTTTCAATGCCTCACCTCCTACCACAATCTATACGATTATCTTACTTCCATCTCAACTACTCTTTCAAGAAATAAAAAATCTAATCTAAATCAGTAGCACTAAATCAACATATCAATATAAAATGCTAACATTAAATGCTAACATTATAGCTTAACAATATTGTCGCTAAGGATTGCATCTGTAATAGCATACATATTTGTAATACTACCTACGCCAACATTTTCTTTTTCACCATAGAAATCTAGGCAAATGCCACAGGCTGCGATTTCAACACCTGCGTCAGCTAGTTTTTTAATATTTTCCAAATGAACAGAATCCTTAGTTACCATCTTAACACTGCTATTAATGAAATAGATCTTAGATGGTTTCACATCTGCTTCTACCATGCACACCCAGAAGGTTTTCATCAAGTTTCTACCGAGCTCTTCACTACCTTCACCAAGATAATCTTTTGTCATCAAGATAACTCGGTTGCCATAGTTCATCGGTTCGCAACTCGCTTCTGTAACAGGATTTGCATTTGGCGTCATAGTGAGGTAGAAATCCTTACCATCTTGGCGAATAGCCACACCATAACCACGAGACTTACCAAACTTTTCTACATTATCGCGACTAACCTCATTATCTACAATAGTAGTAATAACAGCGCTCGGATTCGCATCGCTTACCTTCTTAGTTTCAATAACAGGCTTTGGACACAAACTACCACGTACGTCTACAGTTAATTCATTTGTATTACTCATCATACACCTCTAAATTATATACATTATATGTTTATATGTTTTGTAAAAGTATTAACCATCAGCTATCAACTATCTGCTATCAGCTAATAATATTTCAATTAAATAACTATCACCAATATTAAAGACTATATTATTTATAAATCTATTCTGTAACGCGTACAGCCAGACCGCTAAAACTTTCAACAGCACCAATAATAGCAGCACAGTCGATGCCAGCCACATGTAAAGCCTCAACTAGTTGAGCACCTTCACTGGCAGGAACGGAGAATAATAAGCCCCCTGATGTTTGTGGATCGAATAGAATATCCGTCCACACTGTATCCATAGCTTCATCAACTTGTACATCTGTTATCGCCTTGCGATTACCATAGGATGCAGCAGGCACCAAGCCCATTTGAGCCGCTTCGACAACATCATCAAAGAGAGGAATGTCGTAAGCCTTGATGTGTATGGTCACATCAGAAGCATTAGCCATTTCTACAGAGTGCCCCATGAGACTAAAACCAGTCACATCAGTACAAGCATGAACGGTAAAGTTATGCGCTACCTCTGCCCCTACGCGGTTCAACGTACTCATACTAGTCACAGCTTGCGCTGTACCTACAGGGAATAAATCTGCTTTTAGCGCATTATTCATGATACCTGTTCCAATACGTTTTGTTAGCACCAATACATCACCTACTTGAGCCCCTTTGTTTTTCCAAATACAATTGGGATTTACTTGTCCTGTAACAGACATACCAAAAATAGGATCTTTATTTTCAATGCTGTGACCACCAACGATAGCCGCACCAGATTCAGCCACAATGGAGCCCGCCCCATTTAATACATCTGTTAATACACCTTGTTCAACAAGAGGCACAGGGAATCCCACAATATTCATGGCCGTTAAAGGCGTACCGCCCATAGCATACACATCGCTTAATGCATTGGCAGCGGCAATCTTACCAAATAAAACCGGATCATTAACCATAGGTGTAAAAAAATCTAATGTTTGCACTAGTGCCAATGTATCAGAAATTTTATATACACCCGCATCATCAGAACCGGTCATATCGGCTAAGACTTGGTCATTTGTAACAGGTGTTACGGCTTTTAATACACGATTTAATATATGAGGCCCAATCTTACACGCACAGCCCCCATTTGTCACATAGTCGGTAAGTCGTACCATAAGACCTCCTTACTCATTCTCTGGCAATCGAGATACGATTTTCTTAACTGCCTTTTCAAATTTCGGGCGCGGCATCA
>URQX01000057.1 GCA_900550175.1 uncultured Veillonella sp. | reverse complement strand
CGCAATGGACAACCACCAAGCAATACGCTACAGAAACCTGCAAGCGCCATACCTAAGAAGTTCCACAATCCATCTGTATGTGCAATCGGTTGGTTTTCAAAGCCTAGATGGAAGTTACCAAAGCTAATATTTACAACGAATACACCAATGAGAACTGCTAAATAGCCAAAGATAAGAATAGATTTTTTAAATAAGAATAAATCTCTAAAGCCTCCAACGGTGCAAAGACGGCTATACTGAGCTAAGCCGCCTACTACGAGGCCTGCCGCCAATGAAATCAACCAAGGTGCATGCATAGCCCCAGGGCCTTTTTGGCTAAAGAAAATAAATGTGGGAGCCGCTACTACTAGTACTAATAACCCAACCTGAATAGCCGGCATCATAGCGGACTCTAACTTGCTCAATGCATAAGTTCGTTGTAAAGAATAGCCTTTTTTCAAGAAAATTGTACCGAATCCAATACCACCTGCAAAACCAGCAATACCGAACAAAGCATTTAAGTCACCGCCGCCAAGTCGCAAAATCATTCGAATTGGACAACCGAGGAACATCAAAGCACCAATCATAACAAAGAAGCCAAGAATAAATCGAATGATTGGAGATGAACCACCTTTACTTTGGTGTTCGCCACGAATCATGGACAATACATAAGCCCCTAAAATGAGACCGATAATTTCTGGACGAATGTACTGTACCGGCGCAGCACGATGTAGACCTAAACCACCGACAGTATCACGAACAAAGCACGCAATACAGAATCCCATATTACCTGGATTTCCAGCTAATACGAGGAAGCCCGCGATAGCACCAATAATAAGGCCTGCAATAATTAAATTCCGTTTTTCATGAGACCCACTCATAGTAAACTCCTTTCAAACTACAAACACAAAAACTCTATGAGTACATGCTCCGATTCTAAGTAGCATGCTACTCATGATATAATAGCCATAAATATACATTGTTATTTATGGAGATTATCTATGGACTATATCTATTTAGACAATGCGAGCACTTCATTTCCCAAAGCACCAACAGTCGCCACCGCTATGTCCGACTATATAACGAACCGGGGTATCAATATCAATCGTGGTTCCTATGCCCTCGCCTACGATGTAGAGGATATTATCTATACAACAAGACAACGACTACATACCTTATTCAACGGCCATGATCCATCACATGTCATCTTTACACAGAATGTGACGATGAGCTTAAATATGGTCATCAAGGGCCTATTGAAAGCAGGTGATCATGTGCTCGTTAGCTCAATGGAGCACAACGCAGTTATGAGACCGCTCACGCAACTACTAGATAAAGGCATTGCCTTTGACATTATCCCTTGTGACAAGACGGGCTCCATTCAACTTGAAAGCATGGACAGTCTCATTCGTCCAAATACAGTAGCTATGATTATTAATCACGCTTCCAATGTATGCGGAACCATTCAACCGCTCGAATCAATTGGCTCAATCTGCAAGGCTCATAATCTACAATTTATTGTAGACGCAGCCCAAACGGCAGGTGTTATTCCTATTGATGTGAAAGCTTGTCATATTGATGCACTTTGCTTTACGGGTCATAAAGGCTTATTGGGACCTCAAGGTATTGGTGGCATTATATTGACCAAAGAAATGGCTCAGACCTTAATCCCTCTTATCGCTGGTGGTACAGGTAGCTTCTCACATTTAGAAACGATGCCTACCCATATGCCCGACGCCTTTGAAGCAGGTACGTTAAATCTACCTGGCATCATCGGGCTCAATGAAGGCCTCTCCTATATTGAGTCACAAGGAATGGAGAACATTCACAACCACGAGCTAGCGTTAACACAAGCCTTCCTAGAAGGATTACAATCAATAGATGTTGTTAACATCATTGGTAAACAAGATATCCAAGATAGAACTGCCGTTGTATCCATCACAATCGATAGTATGGACCCAGCAAGTATTGCTCACGAACTAGAATCTACTTATCACATCATGACACGTGTTGGTCTCCACTGTGCCCCACGAGCACACCAAACACTAGGAACCTATCCAGAAGGAACTGTGCGATTCTCCTTTGGCTATGCTAACACACATGAAGATGTGGAATCCGCATTATCTGCGCTACATAGAATCCTTAAAAATACTAAATAATACTTAACCATTAAGGCTATATACTTCGGTATATAGCCTTTTATACTTCTACGCTTCACACAAACGACCGATAGCATCAGCTCTGCAACGTTTGCAGTGTGTCATTTGCGGCACATAGTGACCAATAAATTGACGCATGTTATCGATTTCTTCTGAAGTCGGTCCCCTATGGTTTTCAAATGCCGTATCATGAACTGGAATCATAGCAATGCAGTTCATCAAATCGACACCCCATGCTTCCGCTTGTTTAGCGATAGCTGGTACATGGTCCATATTTACATCAGGCACTACTACGGTGTTAATCTTAACAATGATGTTCTTTTCCTTTAACTTCCGGATACTTTCAGCCTGACGTTCTAATAAAATACGGGCCCCATCGATTCCCTTGTAGATATTACCCTCATAGCGAACCATGGAATATACATTTTTTGCAATCTCTGGATCAATAGCATTCGCCGTAATCGTTACATGCGTAATTCCTAAGTCAGCAATGTCATTAACATAATCAGGCACTGCTAAGCCATTACTAGATAAACAAAGCATGACATGGGGGAAATCTTTTTTTACGAGGCGGAAGGTTTCTAGTGTCTTGTCTGCATCACACATAGGATCTCCAGGCCCTGCAATACCTACTACAGAGATATCCTGACGAGCATCAAACACCTTGCGCACAAAGGCAGCTGCCTCTTGTGGCGTATAGACATGCTGCGTCACGCCCGGTCTATTTTCATTGGCACAGTCGTACTTACGATTACAATAATTACATTGAATATTACAATTTGGCGCTACTGGTAAGTGTAAACGACCCCAATTAGCAGAAGCGGCCTTGTTATAACAAGGATGATTTTGTAGGAAACTTTGTCCTTTAATTTCTTTCATAATTAACCTTTCCGACCAAATCTAATAGCATCTTTATGGCAAACATGTAAGCAATCACCACAGTTGGTACAATTCATTTCATTTGGTCGTGTTCCCATTTCACATACGCGCAAGCACGCATCACAGTTATCGCAATCATTTGTTTTAAAAATTCTAAAAATAGAAATTTTGCGAAGCAACTCCATTACGCCCCCAAAAGGACATACAAAGCGGCACCAAGCATTGGCGATAATAAGGGAACCAGCAATAATAGAAACGACCGTTATAGTACGAGCCGCCCAATACCATTCGGAAAACTGCATAGATAAAATGACGGCATTAAAATATTCATCACTCGTCCGAATGGGGATCATAATACGAGGATTACCAAATTTAAAATAAACTACGAGACCTAAAATTATAGTTGCTACCATGCCGAGTTGAAGGAAACGCATATAGTTTTTACGATTTCTTAGTGGTCCCATAGATATTTTTCCCAGCATTTGGTTAACCCACCCACTTGGACAGAACCAGCTACAGAAAGCACGTCCAAAGAAGACGACCATAATCGGCAAGATAATCCACCACGCATAAAAGTACGTCGTGATGCGGCCCCAGCAGGTAATTATGGAACAGCTTTCACAGTTTACGAATGGAACAATATAAGGGCATCGGAATATGCCATAGTATACCCATTTCCCCATAATAAATAGGAAGATAAACTGTACGATCCGACGCCAAAGCGTTAAATTCTTAGGGGCTTGCTTTCCGGATACACCAGAATTACCTTGAGTTCCGCAGGTTGCAGATGACGGACAATGACTACACATCTTTTACACCAAACCTTTCTATCAAATCGAGACCTCTCGCACTATGGACGGATGTGAACCCGTGATTTTCTAAGATTTGTTGTCCTTCTTGGGATCGTGTAAATTCAATATAATCGGCAGCCAACGTACGATCTTGTACATATTTCATCGTGTTAATAGTGAAAGTAAGCGGTGCAGGTGGCACAAATTGTGCAGGTATGGAGAAGTACTCTATACGATCCTTGAACCGATCATGTGTGGTAAGGCGTTTTTCAATGATGGATACATCGGCTTTACCTTCTACGAGGTCACACATCATGGAAATTACACAAGCATTTTCAGCCATTAAGTTTTTCATGATACCATCGGTCAAACCAGATAATTTCATGATTCCTTTTACAGATGCACTACCTGGTGGAGATGCACCTAGGGGCAACATAACGCGTACACCAGGCTCGGCCATATCCTTCAAGTCTCGAATCCCTGCGGGATTCCCCTTAGGTGTAACGATAACGTAATCCGTAAAACATAATGGTTCAAAAGCCATACTTACGCCTTTTTTGCGCATATTTTTCGCTAGATCTAAACCGCGAGCCCCAAAGACTTCTGTGCGACTCTTTTCCGCTAACAAGGATTTACCAATAGCCCCTGCAAAAGCACCAGTATACTGAATATTGTGCCCTGTGTGCATCGTATAAACTTGGTTTAAATCAAGAAACGCTTCCGACAAACCGCCACAAGTCCACACTTGTAATGAGTCAGACTGTGTTGGCTTGTAAGCGCCTCGTATAAACGACGGCACCGCTGATGCGGCTGCTAAAGCTAAAGCACCACCAATAAACTGGCGACGGGATATATCCTTTTTCAAAAATCCCATGTACTTACCACCTTTCACTGAACTTTACAGTACTAATCATATACTCACATTATAGTATAAAAATCATAAGTTTTAACGATGATATGCATAAGTTTAATTAATTTATTTATATAGATTAGTCATGTAAATACTGTTTTTAAAGGTATTATTATAAAACTTTAAGATATTCTCTCCATATCTATTTTATTGAATATTTATTGCATACGATGAATATTCTATTTTTTTAGATTTAATGAAGCTAAAATCCCACTATGCGTTTAGTGCATAGCCAGCAAGAACAATCAGCTCTATAGACTATATTTAGACTCTTTACAGAACTCATTGCTCTTTAAGATTTAAATGCACTATAAGATAATATTGCAAAAAGAACGCAAAAAGGCGGTACAACCAAATGGTTGTACCGCCTTGATTCATCAATTATTCAGCAGTGAATGGCAATAAAGCGATTGCACGTGCACGTTTGATAGATGTAGTCAATTTGCGTTGATGTTTTGCGCAAGTACCGGAAATACGACGAGGTAAGATTTTGCCGCGTTCAGTCGTGAAACGACGAAGTTTAGCAACATCTTTATAGTCGATTTGATCGATATGGTCTGCACAGAAAACGCATACTTTTCTTCTTGGCTTTCTGCCTCTATCTCTTCTCATTGCGAATCCTCCTTTTCGAATTAGTAGGAGTCCCTGACACTAGAACGGGATGTTTTCGTCATCGCCGCCTGTACTGAAACTATCAAAATTGGACCCACCTTCGAAAGAATTAGTATTCATATCAAGGGATTGGCCCACAAAGTTCGCTACTACTTCAGTAACGTACCGTTTTTGACCGTCCTGAGTCTCGTAAGAACGAGTTTGCAAACGACCTTCTACAAAGCAACGACTGCCTTTACGAAGATTGCCTGCCGCTTCACCAAGTTTCCCCCATGCAACGCAGTTGATGAAAGCAGTTTGTTCTTTCGTTTCATTTGTTGCAGAGTCAACATAGGTGTTTGTTGCAGCTACTGTAAAAGTGGCTACCGCACGACCTGTTTTAGTGTAACGTACTTCAGGATCACGAGCTAAATTACCTAGAATTTGTACAGAGTTCATGTTTTCCTCCAGGCTTTAATTATGCTTCGTGTTTTACAATTAGATGTCTTAGGACTTCATCGTTGATTTTCAATACACGATCGATTTCTTTGATTTCAGCAGGTGCTGCTTCAAAGTTGATCAATACATAGAAACCGTCAGTGAATTTCTTCACAGCGTAAGCAAGACGACGCTTGCCCCAACGATCTACCTTTTCTACTGTGCCGCCTACACGAGCAATTAAAGCTTCTACTTTTTCAATAACAGCGTTAGTTGCTTCTTCTTCAGCTGGTTTCACAATAAACATGACTTCGTATTTGTTCATACAAAATCACCTCCTCTTTCGGACTAATGCCCCTATCGACACATAGGGGTAGGAAGTGCTTACCATCAATAAGCCTTACTATTATAACCTAAAAAAAGAATGAAAGCAAGAGCTCAAATTTAAGCCCTTGCTTTCACCACTATTATATACGATTATATTTTTCATCTTCAGGAAAAGCGATAATAGCACAAATAATTACAAATATTGCAATTACACCCATCATAGGGTCTGCCGTATCATTTGGTAAAAAGGTAAGAATCAACGATGATATAATGCCACTACCATATTGCATGGCACCTAGGAGTGCTGCCCCAGAACCTGCCATTCTACCTGCCCGATCTAATGCTAAGGCATTTGTTACAGCTGCAATGATACCATTCATGGAGAAGAATAAGAAACAACCAATAACGATTAACCACAGGGAATGATAGCCTATGATTATTAACCCCATTACAACAGATACACAAATAGCAGCAAATAATGTAGCATATCGCAATAATCTATCGAGGCGTATAGCACTTACAATACGACGATTAATAGCACTTAGTAACATAACACCAATAATATTAACAGAAAAGAGATAGCCAAAGTATTCCTTCGGAACTCCATAAACATCAATATATACATAAGGAGAACCCGTTAGGAACGCATAGATAGCAATATAAAAAGAGCTAACACATAGCGTATATTTCATAAAGCCTTTATTACGTAATAAAATCCAATAATTATTATAGGTATGACCTATAGACTTTTTACTACGCTTCTCTACAGGATGTGTTTCAGGAATGACTAATACGGCAACGAGCATTAAAATGCCGATAGCAACTAATAACCAAAAGATTGAATGCCAAGTATACCACACGAGTAGATGCCCTGCTAGCATCGGCCCTGCAATAGGCGCTATGGCCATAACAATAGCTAAGGTAGATAACATTTTAGCAGCTTCAGTTCGACCATATAAGTCACGAATCATAGCCCGTGATAACATAGGTCCTACGCAAGCACCAAAGGCTTGGAACACGCGCCAAGCCAGCAACTCCATCATGGATGAGCTCAATGCACACCCCACAGAACCAATGATAAATAAAACTACCCCCATAATAAGCGGCTTCTTACGTCCAATTTTATCGCTAACGGCGCCCCAGAAAAGTTGGGCTAGCGCAAAACCTATTAAGAAACCAGTCAACGTTAGCTCCGCATCACCATTAAGATCTCGCCCCATCTCAGGCATGGCAGGCAAATAAATATCCGTCGACAATGACGTAAACGCCATCAATGCACTTAATATAGAAGTAAAAAGCCATCCTTTATTGCTAATCGTCAGCATAAAGACACCACTTTCATGTAAAATCGCACTATAATATGTATGTATTTAAATTATATCAAAAACAATGTTAATGCTATATAGTTTTGATATTTTTCAACAAAAAAGCGTAGTAAAATACTACGCAAAATTTTGTTTATTATACATCATAAATGAAATTTCTAAAAGGAATTATAAAATAAATGGCTCATTGTCATTAACAACATACACATTTCTATGAGGCACTAATTTCTCTAATCTCTCTGGATTATCAGTATGAACCGGAATAATAGCGTCGGGATTAACTAGTTCTATAAACTTATTCAAATCATCTTTAGACACATGACCACTGGCATGACATATATAGGTTGGGTAAGTCTCTAACAAAGTTTTCAATGCAAGGTTTTCTTCAATATATCCTGTCCACATGGAATATATAATACGTACATCATCCTTAGGAAATTCTTGTATGTGAGAAATATAATTTTCTGTTGCTCTTGCTAAAGATACAAAACCGTTATCCATATAATACTTAGGATACTTGCCTATATCAAGAACTAGTGGTCTATCCTGTCTACGATACAAAGAACTTTTATAATATACATTATTTATGACAGTATCTAATATTCTTTTCTGATACGCATCACAAATTAGCACTTTATCAGTTGGCATATTCTGCCAAATCCCCATAATACGGTCAATATTCGTAGAGGAGCACATAATAAACACATATTTCCCATCTTGGATATATGAAGAAATATCGTCTAACACTGCGGCTTCAGATATGTAGTTATCTGCGTCTCTAGACAAAGAAGTCCCCTCTGTAATTAATACATCAACCTCACCTATATAGGTTTTAACTAATTTCTCTACTATATGACTACGCAACCCATGCATGCGGAAATCACCTGTATATAAGACACGTTTACCTTCCGCTTCAATGACAAACATATAACTATCCACAGCACTATGGTCGATAACCAAAGGTCTGATACGTATATCACCAATTGTAAAAGCCTCGCCTCCACGAAATATGTTTGCACCTAATAATCTTAAGTATAAGTCTTTATCTTGATATTCAGCAGATATCATAGCCACTTCTTTACTTAACATTCCAATATATAATGGTATTTCTGGTAATGCAGCAGTCAGCTGTCCTAAGTGATCCATATGATAATGAGAGATTACAATACCATCACAATCTGGTATCCCTTTAGTAACGCCGTCTATATCTAGATTTATAGGTATGTACTTTTCATCTAAACTTAATTCATTACCAAAATCTAGTATAATACGGGTAGATGCTGTACTAATTTCTATGGCACTACCACCAATCTGATGAGTGCCACGGTGTATAACTATATTCATACCTAACCTTTACCAGAAATCGTTAGCAACGTCTCTGCTCGATAGGTACGATCTAGGTTTTTCGTTTCCGCACGTAATACAACAAATCGAACTTGTTTTAATTGAGGCTCTTGTTTCAAAATATTTTCGCACAAAGCTTCTAATTGCTTACGTTTACCAGAAACCATCATTTCTTTGCATTCTTTAAACTGTTGTGACACAACAGTTTTGGATGGATACCTAGGATTATTAGGTTCATTTGGATCAATACGAAGCATCAAATTAGTTTCTGCTCCACCGTCATCTTCGGCACAAGATTTTTCATCAAATAAAACGACTAACTCTGCTTCATTCGTATGTTCATACCTAGGTAATCTCTTTAGTTTCTGTATACCATCATGGCCAACAGCAGAATTAATCTGTTTTATATCTAGCAGCCTATAATATGTATAAGCTTCTAAAACGCATCGTAGTAAAGTTTCCTCACTGCCAGAAGGCCGATATTTTAATTCAATGACAGAATAACATTTATCATCAGTGTTATAACCTAATAAATCTATTTTCCCATAAGAATCATTTTGTGTCGCTTTTAAAGGTGTTTGATAATCAAAGATATATCCTAATCCATCGACGTTACCTTGATAAAATAATAGCTTCGCTAAGATTTCCTCTTTTCGATTTGTAATTTTTAGGGCATCCACGTTTTCATCTGTATTCGGATGATTTATCTTAAAATGTTCTGGTCTTACAGGTATTAAGTTTAACCAATCTTTTATAAAATTATCATTTATAAGGGTTTCGGCAATAACTTCACTATACAAGTCTTTAGAACCAGTTACTTTTCCCTTGTAATTTACAATAGCCGACTTATAAAAATTGGCTGCAAATTTTGTGTTGTCCTTTTCATCAGAAAGAGTGATGCCATAGGTTGTTTTAAACTCTTCAAATTTATCAACGCGCTTAACCCGATCAAAAATTTTCTTAATAGACGTCTTACAAGCTACCATAATAATATACCTCCAAAAAACAATTTACGCCCCAAAACACAGCCAACAATTTAGCTCTCATTACATACAAACAATCAAGATATTTACTCATAAACTCATTATATCAACAGCTATTTTATGAGTAAACAATGAAGAGATTAATTCAATGCTAATAATCTCTTTATCTATATATACTTTAATATAATTAACGAGTAATAAACTTCCCATAATATGCCCTTTTATAGTAATAGACTGAAACAATATTTATATAATTTATAAATTCTATAGAAAATCCTTGCGTCATTAGCCTCTATAATTTACTATATATAGAGAAATCTGATTATAAAAAGGAGTCATCATGGCTAA
>URQX01000056.1 GCA_900550175.1 uncultured Veillonella sp. | reverse complement strand
CCTACAGAGGAAGTTTTCTCTGCTCCTCAATATAATGGTGTAAATGGCGTTGTGCACAGTACAAAACCTTTAATTTACCATGGCAACACTATTTCTGATTTCTCCTTTACATTCAAAGAAGGAAAAATTGTAGAATACACTGCCAAAGAAGGTTATGAAGTTCTAAAAGAATTAGTAGAAACTGATGAAGGCTCCCACTACCTTGGCGAAGTAGCATTAGTGGATCACTTCAGCCCAATTAGCCAGTCTAACCAAATCTTCTACGAAACATTATTTGATGAAAATGCATCCTGTCATTTAGCAATTGGTGCATCCTATCCTACATGCCTTAAAAACAGCGATGGTTTATCTGAAGAAGAATTAAAGGAACGCGGCCTTAACCACTCCTTGACACATGTGGACTTTATGATTGGCCATGAACGGATGAACATCAAGGGCTACACTCGTGACGGTCAAGAAGTAGACATTATGATTGATGGGCGTTTACAAGTATAAACATAACTACAAAACAATCATAAATTGGATGACAGCAAAAACTGTATGTCTAGTCTAACGGCTCTAGTAGATATCAATTTATAATGGAAAACTACATACAAAAAGACCCTATATATGCTTGTATATAGGGTCTTTTGATAGTAATAAAAATTTATTCTATTACAATGTAATATTTAAAGTGCGACCGGTTGGCTTATATTCAATAATCTCTACGCCAGCAGTTTTTAACATCCTCTTAGATGCCTTAACCTCTTTTGTATCTTTGTAAAGATCATCTCGGTAAATAACAGCCTTAATACCACTTTGAATAATGGCTTTAGCACATTCGTTACATGGGAAAAGGGTTACATAAATCTTAGAGCCCTCTAGAGAACCACCACGATAATTCAGAATGGCATTAAGTTCACTATGTACAGTATAGAAATATTTATTATCATCTGCTGTATCGCGTTCCCACGTAAAGTCATCATCGCTACAATTCAAAGGCATGCCATTATAGCCAATGGATAAAATTTTATTATCATTGCTAACGATACATGCACCAACTTGTGTATTTGGGTCTTTAGAACGTTGTGCTGCCAAAATGGCAACGCCCATGAAGTATTCATCCCAGGAAATATAATCGCTACGTTTTGCCATAATTACCTCACTATAAAATAAGCCCCCTTCTACCTATGTAGTTGGGGGCTTACTGTATTAAACGAATAGAATATCGTTATTTAACAACGATATTTACAAGTTTACCAGGAACATAAATAACTTTTACAATATTTTTACCTTCTGTAAACTCTTGAACACGGCTAGATTCTTTAGCCATTGTTTCTAATTCTTCTTTTGTAATATTTACGGAAACAGTAAGTTTATCACGAACTTTACCATTTACTTGTAATACTACTTCTACTTCATCTACAACAAGAGCTGCCTCTTCATATACAGGCCAATTTTCAGTGTGGATGGATGTAGTTTCACCCAATTCATGCCACAACTCTTCTGTCATATGAGGAACGAATGGTGCTAAAAGAAGTAATAAGGAATGAGTCAATTCATTAGCTAAAGCGCTATTAATTGTATCAGCTTTGTCCTTATGAGCGTACATAGCATTTACAAGTTCCATGATGGCAGAAATAGCAGTATTGAAGTTGAAGTTGTTATCGAGGTCTTCTGTTACCTTCTTGATAACACGGTGCAATTCACGACGCAATGCAAATTCGTCTTTTGTAAGTTCACCAGTTACGTTTTTCTTAGCTTCTTCGTTGTATGCATCAACAATACGCCATACACGGCCTAAGAAACGGTAAGAGCCTTCAACACCTTGGTCAGACCAATCGAGGTCACGATCTACAGGAGCCGCAAAGAGAATGAACAAACGGGCAGTGTCTGCGCCATAAGTATTGATAATTTCTTCAGGAGAAACTACATTACCTTTGGATTTAGACATCTTGCTGCCTTCTTTAAGAACCATACCTTGTGTCAACAAACCACGGAATGGTTCGTTAGCTTCGATAAGGCCTAAATCATGAATAACTTTCACAAAGAATCGAGAGTATAACAAGTGCAAGATTGCATGTTCAATACCACCGATATATTGGTCCACGTTCATCCAGTAGTTAGCAATTTTTTTATCGAATGGAACTTGGTCGTTTTTAGCGTCTGTATAGCGCAAGAAGTACCAAGAGGAATCGATAAATGTGTCCATTGTGTCTGTTTCACGACGTGCAGGACCACCACATTTAGGACATGTAGTATTTAAGAAGCTTTCAGATGTAGCCAATGGAGATACAGCACCGGATTCAAATTTAACATCCTCTGGCAAGCGTACTGGCAACTGTTCTTCAGGAACGAGTTGTTCACCGCATTTTTCACAATATACTACAGGAATTGGCACGCCCCAATAACGTTGACGAGAAATCAACCAGTCACGAAGACGGAAGTTTACTTTACCTTCACCAATGCCGCGTTTATTAAGAGCAGCGGTAATATTTTTACGAGCCTCTTCAGATGTTTGGCCGTTATATTCACCAGAATTAACGAGGATACCATCTTCATGGTACCATTCTTGCCATTTTTCAAGGCTATATTCTTCGCCTTCCCGAGCTACAACTTGTTTGATTGGCAAATCATATTTATGAGCAAATTCCCAGTCACGTTCATCATGTGCAGGGGAACCCATTACAGCGCCAGTACCATAGTCTACTAATACATAGTTAGCAATCCAAACTGGAACTTGTTCGCCAGACATAGGGTTTACTGCATAGGAACCAGTGAACATACCTTCTTTAGGTGCATCTGTAGATGTACGATCGATATCGCTCATATTGCGCATACGCGTAATAAAAGCTTCTAATTCAGCTTTGTTAGGAGCATTTTCAATAAGACGTTCTACATATGGATGTTCAGGAGCCAATACTACATAGCTTACGCCATAAATAGTATCAACTCGTGTAGTATACACAGATACACGTTCATTAATGGATTGAACTTCGAAGGAGAACTCTGTACCTTCAGAGCGACCAATCCAGTTCTTTTGCATTAATTTAACGCGTTGTGGCCAGTGATCAAGAGTGTCTAAATCAGTTAACAAGCGATCAGCATATTCTGTAATACGCAAGAACCATTGAGACAAATCTTTTTTCTCAACTGGGTTATCACAACGCCAGCAAGCACCGTCGATAACTTGTTCGTTCGCCAATACAGTATGGCACGTTTCACACCAGTTTACTTTAGCTTCTTTTTTGTATGCTAAGCCTTTTTTATAAAATTGTTGGAAGAACCATTGAGTCCATTTGTAATAATCTTCTTTACATGTTGCAACTTCACGGTCCCAATCATAGGACAAGCCAAGTGCTTTTTGTTGCAATTTCATGTTCTCGATGTTGTCAAGTGTCCATGTTTTAGGGGCAATACCATGTTTGATAGCCGCGTTTTCTGCAGGCATACCAAAGGAGTCCCAGCCCATTGGATGCAACACATTAAAGCCTTTCATTTTTTTGAAACGAGCTACTACGTCACCAATGGAATAGTTACGCACGTGACCCATATGTAAGTTACCAGATGGGTACGGGAACATTTCTAATACATAGTATTTTTCTTTAGATTCATCATATTCTGTTTTAAACGTATGGTTATCATCCCAATACTTTTGCCACTTTTTCTCAATATCTTGGGCTACATATTTTTCATTCATGTAGGGGCCTCCTCATATAGTCAACCTCATTAGTTGCCGTTTTATAATCAATATTTTTATTTTACTACGTACTATGAAAGCAGTCAAACTCTAGCGTTTTACTACTTGTACAGATTTTGATAAGCGTTTTTTCTCTGCCTTAGCTTCCTCTGCTTGACGTTTTTTCTCAACTTTAGCTTGCTGCGCTTCTTCTTTAGCTTTTCGTTTAGCTAATTCTTTTTCCTCTTTAGCCTTGCGTTTCGCTTCTGCCTTAGCGGCTTTTGCCTTTTCTTTTTCTTCTAAGCGCAATTTGTATTGTTCTAGCTTAGTTAATGGTTTTGTTTCTTCTACTACAGGTTCAGGAGTAACTACGCTAGCGGATTTTGGAATGCCACGTCCTAAGTCTTTTTCTTGAATCATAGCAATAGTGGATTCGTCTTCAAAGCCTTTACGCCATGCAGCAAAACCACCAAGTTGTAACTCTTTTACAAGATCTAGCTTCAAACCTAAAGATGTATTATCTTCAAACCAAATACGATCAGAACCAGATCCAGTGGGGATAGATAAATAATATAATTTTAATCTATCATCCCATGTCATTTTATCCTTGTAGTTTGCAAAATAATTGCCCGTATTTTTCATAGCCAATGTTTCGCCTTTAGCATAGCCATTTGTATCATGCCATAAGCGCATATAGAATGGCACACCTAGTACTAGTTTTTGGGATGGCACTTCAGAAAGCATTTTTTCTGTATGATTGCGAACCCATGGATAACTTGCTACAGGACCTGCTGTCGTACTCTTAGCCCATGTTTCGTCATACGCCATGAGAACTACATAGTCTACGGAATTAGCAAAGGCACTGCGGTTATATACTAAGGACCATTCTGGGCTATCAGAATAACCAGTTACATCAATGGATGTTTTAATATTGTATTGATGTAAATGGTTAGATAAATACGCTACAAACGCTGTTAAACGATCACGGTCGGCATAATCAATATTTTCAAAGTCAAAGTTATACCCATCAAAGCCGTAAATATAAGCATATTGCACGAGGTTATGAGCATATTTTTTCCATACAGATTGATCTGCTAAGATACCACTTGTAAAGCCAGGGTCGAATCGATTCGTAATCAAAGGCCATACGTGGTAACCTTTACTCTTATAATCGTTAACATAATCAATACTTACATTAGGACTTGCTTCGAGGCCAAGGCTATGCAATTTAAACCAGCTTGGAGAAATGATATTATCACCGCTAGCATTAAGTTTTGCTTGATACGGAGTTCCCTGTGTTGGCCATGGATCAAACGCCCAAGACAATGGTGTTTGCATTGTATACGGAGCTTTTACCGTAGAAGCTTGTGGTGCAGGACCTAATGTTAATTGACCATTCGTCTTTGTATAGCTCACACCAAGCATAGCTGGATCAGATTCAATATCGACATAGGTCGTGCCATTTTTGCTAGTAGTTGGCAACTTTACAGGTTCCCCAACAGCAGCAGGATCTAAAATGATAGTATTTCCTTGTAATACTGTTTGAGGTACATATACCGTATAGGATGTCTTATATTGATTAGCTTCGTAATGACGCGTAGTATTCGCCAAGAATTGATCAATAGGCACTAATACTTCTGCTTGTACGGCTGTACTAGATAATGCAGACATTACCAAAGCGGTTAAAGATTTTAAAATAGTAGATTTACGAATCATGAACTCTCCTAACTCTAGCCCCCTAAAGGGGATACAATTTCAATCTCTATATTATACCATATTATATAGAATTCCTCTCAGTTGTTGCATGAAGGGTACATGTAATTTATAATTTACCTTATAGAATACAAATTATTAAAAAAGGAGTTTTATATGCATCAATATCTATTTTTTATAGGTGACTTTCCTATCAGGGCTTATGGTGCCATGTTAGCCTTAGCTATCATCTGTGGTGCCTCGGTTGCCTATGTTTTATTAAAAAAAGATGGTCGTGGTTGGCATGAACATATCATCGACTTTTCCATTACTGTTGCCGTAGCGGGTCTCATCGGTGCTAGATTATGGGATGTATTCTTCTTTGATTGGCACTATTATGGTAATCATTTATTAGAAATTCCCTTTGTATGGCAAGGTGGTATGGCCATCCAAGGCGGCGTTGTATTAGGTACCATTGCAGGCTACTGGTACTTACGTAAAAATAATATCGACTTCTGGGCCTTTGCAGATTTATTTGCACCTGCATTAATCTTGGCTCAATCTGTAGGGCGTATGGCAAACCTTTTAAATGGCGATGCTTTTGGACATCCTACGGGCGGTAATTATGGCATTCTCTATCCAGAAAGCACGTTAGCATATCGCACTTATGGCAATCAACCATTATGGCCAGCCGAAATCTGGGAAGGTCAAATCGACATTCTTATATTTGTGGCCCTCCTATTATTTAGCTCTTTTAAACATGCTAAAGGTCAAGTATTCGTACTATATGCCATTCTCTACTCTACAGCTAGATTCTTCCTTGAATTCTTACGCGGTGACTATGTAGACTTAACACTAGGCTTAAAATCTGCTCAGATGACTAGTCTTATTGTTATCGTCGTTGGCATTTGTCTATTTATCTATCTAGGCTACTTAGAAAAGAAAAATCAACCTGTATTTGAAACTACAGAAACAGCGCCTAAAACGAAAAAACGTAAATAACAACATATATTATGAATAATAAAAAATCCTTCATTCATTGGGCTTTCCATTGAATGAAGGATTTTTCTTTATAAGTCTATAAACACATATAGTATTGAGCAATTTATTTTATAAGACCAAAGCTTATAAATTTTCTTTAGCTTTTAATACATCTAGTTCTTCTAATGCACGATTAGCGATGAGTGTATTTTTTTCTTTTTTCTTACGTATTTTTTGTGGCCATGGGTCCATAATACCAAAGTTGACATTCATAGGTTGGAAGTTGGAACCTTCATAGTTAGAAATATAGTGACTAAGAGATCCAATAGCTGTAGTTTTAGGGAAGTCTATAAATGAACGTTCTCCTAAATAACGGTCCACTTGTAGACCAACCATAAGACCACTAGCAGCAGATTCTAAATAACCTTCTACGCCTGTCATTTGACCAGCGAAGAATAAGCGTGGTTCCTTTTTAAGTTGGAACGCATGATTCAACAACTCAGGAGAATTGATATATGTATTACGATGCATAACGCCATAACGAACGAATTCTGCGTTTTCAAGGCCTGGAATCATACCAAATACACGTTTTTGTTCGCCCCACTTTAAGTGAGTTTGGAAGCCTACCAAGTTAAACATAGTGCCTTCCTTATTTTCCTTACGCAATTGAACAACTGCATAAGACTCCTCATTGGTACGCTTATCCACCAAACCAACTGGTTTTAATGGTCCATAGCGCAATGTATCTTCACCACGGCTTGCCATAATTTCTACAGGCATGCAACCTTCGAAATAGATTTCTTTTTCAAAATCCTTTGGTTGTACTGCTTCAGCCGTTGTAAGCTCATACCAAAATGCTTTGTATTCTTCCTCTGTCATAGGACAGTTAAGATAATCTGCATCGCCCTTATCATAACGAGAAGCAGCAAATACTTTATCATAATTCAAAGATTCTGCTGTAACAATAGGTGCTGCTGCATCGTAGAAGTAAAAGCCTGTTTCACCAGTTAATTCTTTAATCTTATCCCCTAATGCTTCAGATGTAAGGGGACCAGAAGCAAAAATAACAGTTCCTTCAGTAGGAATCTCGGTTACCTCTTCGTGATGAACTGTAATATTAGGATGGCCTTTTACCTTTTCAGTCACCATTTCACTAAACAAGTGACGATCAACGGCTAATGCACCTCCAGCAGGCACAGCAGTCGCATCAGCACATTCCATAATAATGGAGCCTAAACGACGCATCTCTTCTTTTAAAAGACCTACTGCATTTTCAATATTGCCAGCTCGTAAAGAGTTACTACATACGAGTTCTGCAAATTGATCTGTTTGGTGCGCAGGAGAGCTCTTAACGGGGCGCATTTCATATAAGTCAACATGAACATCTCGGTTGGCAAGCTGCCATGCTGCCTCAGAACCAGCTAGACCAGCACCAATAACAATAACATTTTTATTATTCAACTGTTGTTTCCTCGTTAGCTTTGCTAGACTTCTTAGATTCTTTTACAGTTTCTTCACTAGCTTCGCTCTTTTTCTTTCTAGTTTTCTTTGGAGGTCGAGTTGGACACGTTTCATTGGAACAGAATTTCTTAGTCGTCCCATTTTTATATGTCTTTTCAACCATAATAGAACCACAAGTATCACAGAATTCATGGGTTGGTTTATCCCATAATGTGAAATCACATTGTGGATAACGGTTACAACCATAGAACAAACGTCCGCGACGAGACTTACGTTCTACGATTTCTCCTTCTTTACATTTAGGGCAAGTTACACCTGTCCCTACCGTAATAGGTTTAGTATTTTTACATTCTGGGAAGTTAGAACATGCAAGGAACTTACCATAGCGACCAAATTTATATACCATTGGGCTATGACAGAGTTCGCACGTTTCATCACTTTCCATAGATGCAATTTCAATGCGATCCACATCGCTCGCATCCTCTAGCTCTTTAGCGAATACTTCATAGAAATCAGACAATACCTCTAGATATGTATCCTTACCGGATGCAATAGAGTCAAGTTCTTCTTCAAGATCGCGAGTAAAACCTGTATTGATGATTTTTTCAAAGTACGCGATCAAGAAATCTACCACTACAAAGCCTAACTCTGTAGGAACGAATTGCTTATTCGTATTCTCTACATAGTTACGACTTACGATTGTATCAAGAATTGGAGCATATGTACTTGGACGACCAATACCGAGCTCTTCCAATGTTTTGATGAGGCTCGCCTCAGAATAACGTGGAGGTGGTTGCGTGAAATGTTGTTCAGGCAATACCTCTACCGTATGAGCAGCATCATTCTTTTTGAGTGCCGGCAGTTGAGGAATATCCTCTTTTTTAGCATCTTCATAAATAGCACTAAAACCTGGGAAGATCACACGAGAGCCTGTCGCTTTAAATGTATAGTCATCATGAACAGTTAACTCAATGGTAGTGGATTCATTTTGTTGTGGTGCCATTTGGCTCGCCATAAAACGATTCCAAATCAACGTATATAATTTTAGCTCATCACGACTTAAGAATGGTTCTACCATTTTTGGTGTTAACTCTAATGATGTAGGACGAATCGCTTCATGGGCATCTTGAGCAGAACCTTTTGCACCGTACATATTAGGTTTAGATGGATAATAATCTTCACCATAGTTACGAAGAATATAATCCTTAGCCATAGCTTGCATCTCTTTAGAAATACGCGTAGAGTCTGTACGCATATAAGTAATCAAACCTACATGACCATAGGAACCGATTTCTAAACCTTCATACAAATGTTGAGCAATCATCATGGTACGCTTTGCACCAAAGTTCAACTTACGAACACCATCCTGTTGCAACGTAGAAGTTGTAAATGGTGGTGCAGCCTTACGAGAGCGCTTACGTTTTTCCACATTAGTTACCACTGCATCGGCACCGCCTATGGCATCGACAACGGCTTGTGCATCTTTTTCAGTAGTAATATCGATTTTTTCACCTTTAATATGAGTTAATTCTGCTGTGAAAGCCTCTTTTTTAGGCGTTTCAAAATTACCTTCAATAGTCCAGTACTCTTGTGGCACAAAGGCTTGAATTTCTCGTTCTCGTTCACAGATGAGACGAACAGCAACGGACTGTACACGTCCTGCACTAAGGCCCTTACAAACCTTTTTCCATAATAGTGGACTTAATTTATAGCCTACAATACGGTCTAACACACGGCGTGCTTGTTGAGCATCTACCATGTTCATATCAATGGTACGTGGAGTCTCTAAGGCTTCCGCTACTGCATTTTTAGTAATCTCGTTAAATGTAATACGGCATGTAGACGTAGGATCTACGTTAAGAATGTACGCCAAATGCCATGAAATGGCTTCCCCTTCGCGGTCAGGGTCAGTTGCGAGCAATACGGCACTACTTTCATCAGCATAGGAAACGAGTTCATCTATAACCTTTTTACGAGTTACTAGATTGCTATAGCGCGGTGTAAAGCCATGCTCTATATCGATACCCATTTGAGATTTAGGCAAATCTCGTAAGTGGCCCATACTTGCTTTTACTACATAGTTTGGACCTAAGAATTTTTCAATTGTTTTAGATTTAGCAGGAGATTCTACAATAACCAATACTTTGCCTTCAGGATTATATACACGAGGTTCCCGTTGTTCAGGTGGCACAGAGGTTTGTAACACAGACTTGTCCCGTACAATTCCCATAGGAGTAAGAGCCTCTTTGGCAACCTTACGTTTTATCGTAGTACTCTCTTTTGTAGTACTTTTCTTTTTTGTTTCTTTACTAGTACTAGCTGCTTTTGGCTCGCCAATAACGATTGATCGTTTAATGGACAAGTATATCACTCCTAG
>URQX01000055.1 GCA_900550175.1 uncultured Veillonella sp. | reverse complement strand
GGTTAGCTGCATTGATAATTTGATTAGCTTGTTCTTGAGCTTGTTTAACTAGTTCACTTTCAGCAGTTAATTTAGCAATGTAGTCTTTAGCTTGATCAATCAAAGTTTCAGCTTGACGTTGAGCATCAGCTAGTACTTTATCTTTATCAGCTACAATACGACGAGACTCTTCAAGTTCCAATGGTAAGGACTCTTGAATGGAATCAATAATACGCATAATTTCGTCTTCCTCAACCATACGTTTTGTAGTCATAGGAATACGGCTGCTAGATTCAATAAGAACCTCTAAATCTTCTAATAATTTTTCTGTTTTCATACAATTCACCCCTATTTATTATGGACCGTATTAAAGCGTTCTTCAAGTTTTTCCTTAACATCATCCGGAACTAAACCATCTAGCTTGCCGCCAAATTTAGCAAGTTCTCGGATACCTGTGGAGCTGACAAAAGAGTATTTATTATTAGTCATAATAAATACAGTTTCAATATCATCATCCAAATATTTTGCAAACAAAGCACGTTGAAATTCATATTCAAAGTCACTTAACGCGCGCAAACCACGAATGATAATAGTAGCATTCTTAGATTTAACATATTGATTAAGCAAGCCGCCTGTACAATCAATTTCAACATTAGGAATATGTTTGACAGAATTTCGAATCATCTCAACCCGCTCTTCCATGGTAAACAAGGAATTTTTATTCGGATTAGAGCTGACAGCAATGATTAATTTATCGACTAATCGACTGCCCCGTTCAAAAATATCAACATGTCCATTTGTAACTGGGTCAAAACTACCCGGACACACACCTATACGCACAGGTTTAGCTCCTTTCAGCTGTGTTTACAAAATAGGAAACCATCGTATAACCAAATTTCTGTTCTTTTATACATTCCCATGACTCAGGCAAGGTAAATACCTCATCCTTATGGTGTTCTAATAGTAAAACACCTTCAGGTTTTAATAAATCATAGGATACCACTAAATCTATGGTGTCTTGTATAAATCCATTTTCATATGGTGGATCAGAAAAAATATAATCGAACTGTTGTCCTATTATATAGTTTTTTAATTGTGAAAGTTTCCTCGGAATGATTTCTAACCGATCTTCCACATGGCAATATTTGGCATTCTCCAAAATCAATTTTCCTGTTTTAAAGTCTACCGCTACTGCATGTGCTGCACCACGACTTAAGGCTTCAATAGCTACTGCACCAGTACCAGAAAATATATCTAATACATGAGTACCAAATATACCTCTATTAGATAATACATTAAACACACTTTCACGAACACGATCAAGTGTAGGTCTAGTATCTACCCCTTTAGGTGCTTTTATAGTATGTCCCTTTGCAGTTCCGCCAATAATTCGCATACAACCCTCACAAGATTATACTCATTAATTATAGTATATAAATAACCAAATTAAAAGTATCTTTTATTTATGATACTTCAATTTTAATATCTCGTCCCATCAATTCTGCTAATGCCAAAGCAGGAGACTTTTCTTCATATAAAACTTCATATAAAGCCTTTGTTATTGGCATTTCAATATGATGTTCACAAGCCATTTTATAAACAATGTCCGTAGCAAAGAAACCTTCTACAACCATATTTGTATGATTAATAATATAGTCCATTGTTTTACCATCTGCTAATTGTTGTCCAGCAGCCCGGTTGCGACCATGGGGACTCATACAAGTGGCAATCAAATCTCCCATACCAGCAAGGCCAGCATAGGTTTCCTTTTGAGCACCTAAGGCTACACCAAAACGAGTCATCTCATGTAAACCGCGTGTTAAGAGTAATGCTTTGCAGTTATCCCCTAATGCCAGTCCGTCAACGATACCTGCAGCAAGAGCAATGATATTCTTTGTCGCCCCAGCTAACTCAACACCTGTAATATCGGTATTTGCATAAATCCTAAAATTCTGACTACACAATGCTTTTTGTAGCATAGTTGCAATTTCGAGGTTTTCTGTACTTAAAACAGATGCGGCTGGTAAATCACGGCCAATTTCCTCAGCATGATTTGGACCAGAAAGAACAGCGAGATTACATCCTACTGTACCTAGAACCTCTCTCATAACCGTAGTCAATAATTTGCCAGTAGTACGTTCAACACCTTTTGAACAAAGTATATACGATTGTTCTTTATGAGCATATGGTTTAATAGACTCTAAACTAGTACGTACATGTACAGACGGCGTAACCATGAGAATGATATCAGCTGTTTTAATACAAGCTGCAAGATCTGAACTATAAGCTAATTCCTTTGGTAAATTTACACCAGGTAAGTACTCTTTATTCTCTAAATCATTAGCTAATTGTGTAGCAAATTCTGGGCGACGACAATATAAAGTTGTAGTATTTCCAGCTAATACGGATTTAATAGCTAGAGCAGTACCCCAGCTACCAGAGCCGACTACAGCAACATTCATACATTAATCCTTTTTTATACGTTCTACTTTTAACTCATTACCTGCAAGCAAACGTTTAATATTATCCCAATGACGAACAATAACAAATAAAGCTGCCAACGAACCAAAACCAACGAACCAATAAGATTCACCTGTAAAGTACATCAAGATTGGTACTAAAGCTGCAGCTATAATTGAACCTAATGATACGAGCTTAGTAAAGTATACAATAATGCCCCATACCAAGAAGGCAATCAAGGCCACTAAAGGTGACAAAGCAATTAAAACACCAAGACCTGTAGCAACGCCACGACCACCTTTAAATCCTAAGAAAATAGACCAGTTATGGCCCATCATAGCAAGGATACCACCTAAGATCATATACATAGGTCCATAAAGGGATAATAATAATACCCCAGCCGCCCCTTTTAAGGCATCACAGAAAAATACTGGTAGTGCGGCTTTGAGACCTATAACGCGATATGTATTAGTGGCACCTATATTTTTAGATCCATATTGTCGAACATCCGTATTAAAGAAGGTCTTACCGATAATTAAACCACTAGGAATTGAACCAATAAGATATGCCAATATAGCATATACAACAATCATAATATCCATTAGTCTTCATCATCCCGTTTCTTACCACGCAATACTAAACGAATTGGTGTTCCTTCAAAGCCAAAGGACTCACGTAATCTATTTTCCAAGAAACGCATATATGAGAAGTGAATCAACTCTGGTTCATTTACAAACAAAATAAATGTAGGTGGTTTAACACTAGCTTGTGTCATATAGTAAATTTTTGGAATTCTACCATTGCGAGATGGTACTGGATTTACTGTTTGCGCATCTTGTAACAATTGATTTAATGTACCTGTAGATACACGGCGATATTGTTGTTCAGAAACGAATTTCAACATATCCGCTAAGCGATGAATACGTTGTTTAGTCAATGCTGATGCAAATAGAATCGGTGCAAATTGCAAGAATCCTAATTCATCATAAATATCTTCAGTAAATCGTAATGTTGTTTTGTCATCTTTTTCAACAAGATCCCATTTATTAACAACAATAATTACACCCTTACCGGCTTCATAAGCATAGCCAGCAATTTTTTTATCTTGTTCTGTAACACCATCTTGGGCATCAAGAACAAGAACTACAATATCCGAACGGTCTACAGAGCGCAAGGAACGAACAATACTATATCGTTCAACAGCTTCTTCGATTTTAGACTTACGACGCATACCTGCTGTATCGATAAGAACAAATTTTTGATCTCCATGTGTCCAATATGTATCGATAGAATCACGTGTTGTACCTGCTACATCAGATACGATTACACGCTCTTGCCCTAATAAAGCATTGGTCAAAGAAGATTTACCTACATTAGGACGGCCAATAACCGCTACATGAATGGTATCTTCATCATCAACATTTGTACCAACTGGAGGGAAATGTTTAACAGTATCATCGAGCAAGTCACCTAAATTCATTAGATTTTTGGCAGAAATACCGATAGGATCTCCTAAACCAAGATTATAAAATTCATAAATATTAGGTTCTTGATTAACACTGTCAATTTTATTAACAACTAGTACCACAGGTTTACCGCTAGCGCGTAAAATATTAGCAACTTCTTCATCAGCCGGAACAATACCTTGTTTGCCATCGACAACAAATAATATTACATCTGCTTCTTCAATTGCTAATTCGGCTTGTAAGCGCATCATTTTGGGAATAACATGACTGTTATCTGTTATGAATTCGATACCACCTGTATCTATCATTGTAAATTCACGATTTAACCACTCTGCGTCGAAATAAATACGATCCCGTGTTACACCAGGAATATCTTCAACGATAGAGATCCGTTTATTAACAATGGCATTAAAAAGTGTAGATTTACCTACATTGGGACGACCTACAACGGCCACTAATGGTTTTGCCATGGTTTCACCTCATTATCTAATCTAATACATTACTATATTTTATCATATTCTACGTATAGTACGCAAAAAGGCTAACCAAGGAAACCCTGGTTAGCCTTTTACTAGACAATGAATTATTCAGCGTCTTCTGCAGTTTCTTTTGCTTCCATCAATTCAGTTAAAGCCAAGCCCAATTTCTTTTCATCTTTGTTAAGAGAAATGATTTTAACTTCAACTTCTTGACCGCGGTTTAAGTAATCTTCAACTTTCGCATTACGTTGTTTTGTAATTTGAGAAATGTGAAGTAAACCTTGAATGTCGTCGTTAACAGCTACGAATGCACCGTAAGCTACCAAACGAACAACTTTACCGTTGATAACATCGCCAACATGCAATGTTTCTTCAGCTACGTCCCATGGGCTCTTAGATAAAGCTTTTAAGGACAAGGATAATTTGTTGCTTTCAGCGTCGAAGGATTGTAATTTAACTTCGATTTCTTGACCAACGGAAAGAACATCTTCCACTTTTTTGATTTTTTGCCAAGAAATGTCGGAAATGTGAAGTAAACCTTCAATACCGCCAATATCTACGAAAGCACCATAAGGCATGATTTTACGAACGATACCTTTATAGTTGTCGCCAACGTTGATATTTTTCAATGCTTCAGCTAATTTAGCTTGACGTTCTACTTCCAATACTGCACGACGGGAAAGAACCAAACGGTTTTTCTTTTCGTCGATTTCAAGTACTTTAGCTTCGAATTCTGTACCAACCAAGTTGTCCAAGGATTTTACGAAATGAACATCACCTTGGGACAATGGAATGAAACCACGAAGGGATTTTACTGTTACTACCAAACCTGCTGGGATAGCATCAATACCTTTACATACGATAGCTTCATCTTTTTCTTGTGCTTCGATAACATATTGCCAATCTTCATCTTTAGCCAAGCGAGTCATGGAAAGATAAATAGGATTATCTTCTTTGATGTGGTTCATGATAACTGCTTTAATTTCATCACCATTTTTCAACACATCTTTGGCAGATTCTGGTGCTGGATAAGAAATTTCAGTTCTGTTCAAAATGGCTTCAGTTTTGTAGCCAAAAGATACATATGCGCGTTCATCTTCAACTTGAACCACTGTACCTTCTACAACGTTCCCTTTCTTAAATTCTTCTTGACCTTCTGCTGCTAATAATTCTGCAAAATCTTTCATTGTCTCAATGACCTCCTTAATAATCCAGTCGGGAGTCGATGCTCCTGCTGTTACTCCTACCGTCTGTACTCGGTTAAACCATTCCAGTTGTAATTCAGTAGAAGTTTCAATGTGATATGTTGTACATCCAACGTCACGACAAACCTCTGCCAATCGGTTTGTATTGCCGCTGTTCTTACCGCCTATCACTATCATAAGATCTACATTACGTGCTAAGTCAACGGCAGAGTTCTGTCGTTCTTGCGTTGCATTGCATATCGTTTTGAAAATCTTAAGATTCTTAGATTTTTTCTCTAATATCTCTATTATACTGTTAAATTTGAATTGTGAAAAGGTAGTTTGTACAACAACACCCATTTTTTCCACAATTTGTAGTTTTTCGGCGGAATTTTCATCTTCGATGATTATTCCTTTGTTATTCGCCCATAAATTGATACTTTTAACCTCAGGATGGTTTTTTTCGCCTAAAATCACTAAAGTCATTCCATCTTCAATAACAGACTTTGCATCTTGTTGTGCTTTTTTTACATGAGGACAGGTAGCATCTAAAATATGTAAGCCCTTTTCTTCAGCTTCTGCATAAATGGCAGGCCCTACACCATGAGATCGAATAATCATTGTTCCTTCGTCAATATCAGCCACCTCTTGAATAGGACTTACACCTTTACTTTCTAAGCGCCCTACAACTTGAGGATTGTGAATGATAGGACCTAATGTATAACTTTTTCCCTCGCTATTGGCAGCTTCATCAGCCATTTCAACAGCTCGTTTTACACCATAGCAAAAGCCATGATTTTCAGCCAAGATTATTTCCATAAAGTCTCCTCTATACGATTTTCATGATACGAATCTATCATGCGTTGAATTTCACCTTTAACACGATCATTAACCTCTTTGATTGCTTCAGGTGTTGGTTTAGCTTTACTTACAGGAACCTGTTTACCAATTATACATGCGACTTGATTTTTCTTCATATTGTGGGAGCCAATAATGGCAACTGGTGTAATACCAATTCCAGTACGCAACGCAATAGATGCTGCTCCGTCATGGAATCTTCCAAGCTTCCCACTCTTTTGTCGATTGCCCTCAGCAAATATGCCTAGTACCTTATTATCCTTTAATAAACCTAGTGCATGACGTATAGCTACCTTATCGATAGCTCCGCGGTTTAGAGGAAAAGCACCAAGCCAGGTGCAGAAAAATCGAGAAATAGGATTAACAAATAACTCTTGCTTTGCCATAAAGTGTACATGTCTAGGTAATGCATAGCCACAGATAGGTGGATCGTTATTACTCAAATGATTTGGTACAACAATAACGGGGCCTTCCATAGGAAAATTATCACGTCCATATACCTTTAATCCATAGCCGACTTTATAGCGTAACCAAAAGGCAGTACGCCAAAGCCATGTAGAAAATTTATTCATCTTAGATTCGCTCCTGTACTAGATGCAATATATGTTCCACTGTTTCTTCAAATGTCATGTTACTAGAATCTACAACAATAGCATCTTCAACACATACGAGTGGAGATTCATCACGATTTTTATCCATTTCATCGCGACTTTCTACATTCTTTTTAATGTCTTCTAATGGTTGCTCATTAGAAGTACCTTGAACTTCAAGCCATCGACGTTTAGCTCGTGCATCTACAGAAGCAGTTAAGTAAATTTTCAACTCTGCGTCTGGTAAAACAACAGAACCTATATCGCGTCCATCTAAAATAACCCCACCAATGGCTGCCATTGCTTGTTGACGTTCAACTAAGTATTCACGTACTCCTTTATAAGAAGCAATTGTAGATACATTCTCATTGATTTGTTGCTGTCGAATTAGATCTGTTACATCTTGACCTTTTACAAATACCTTACAGGCACTTGCAGTAGGCTCTAGTGTTAAATCTAATGTAGGAAGTAAAGCCTCTACATCATTTTGTTTCTTAACATCTACATGGCTATCAAGAACCGCCCACGTAACACCTCGATACATAGCACCTGTATCAATATATAAATAACCCAACTCATTAGCCACTACTTTTGAAATACTACTTTTACCAGCCCCTGCAGGACCATCAATAGCAATGGTAATCTTTTTAGTATTCATAATTACCTCTATTCTTCATCACCATGTACAGCATGCATAGCCGCTACATAACCAGTGGAAAAAGCGGCTTGTAAATTATAGCCACCTGTAAAGGCATCAATATCCAATACCTCACCAGCGCCATATAAGCCTTTCACTAATTTAGATTCCATTGTTTTAGGACTAAATTCTTTCAACGATATACCACCAGCTGTAACAATGGCTTCTGCCACAGGGCGTAACTCCTTAACAGTTAATGTCATATGTTGTAATACATGACATAAACGCAAACGTTCCTCTTTTGTAATTTGATTAATTGGCTTACTAGGATCTAATTCAGCAAGCTTTAAAACAATGGGAATAAGATTTACCGGCAATAAATCTTTCATCCCATTAGCCAATTGCTTCTTAGAATATAAATCAAAGTCTTTTTGTAAACGCTTATCTAATACTTCTGCCGTTAATGCAGGCTTAAGATTAATTTCAATCGTAATTTGAGGATTTTTTTTACGTAACAATTTGCCTACCGTATGACTTAAAGACAAAATGGTAGGGCCTGTAAGGCCGAAATGGGTAAACATCATTTCCCCAAATTGCTTAGCCTGTACCTTATTTTTAGAAATAACGGATACCTCAACATTACGAAGGCTAAGCCCCATAATATCTTTTACCCATAATTCGTCAGTTACAATAGGTACTAAAGAAGGTCTAATATCTGTAATAGTGTGACCAACTTTCTCAGCTAATGCATATCCATCACCAGTAGAACCTGTTAACGGATAGGAAGCACCCCCAGTACAGATGATAGCAGCATCACAAGCATATTGTTCCTTATCTGTTGTAACACCCACAACATGACCATCCTCAACAGTAATAGATGTAACAGGTTCATTCAAATGAACTCTGACATTATATTTTTTAAGAATTTTCATGAACGTATTGCGTACTTCTAAAGCTGAATCAGATTCAGGGAATACGCGCCCGCCACGTTCTACCTTAGTTTTTAACCCCCAACTATGTAATAGTTCAAGCAAGTCTTCATTACTAAAACGTTCGTACGCCCCATAGAGAAATTTACCGTTACCTGGCGTGTTTTTAATAAACTCAGTCATATCTGCATTATTTGTAATATTGCATCGACCTTTACCAGTAATTCCCATCTTCTTACCAACCATATTCATTTTTTCAAGTAATATGACACGAGCACCTTCACGACCTGCTATAACAGCCGCCATAAGGCCTGCCGCACCACCACCAATGACTATGATTTGTTTCATTTCTTATCAATCCCCAACGCTTTAAGTGCTTTTACCTCTCTAATTGTAAGCTGACGAGAAGCACCACGTTTTACACCGCCCAATGTGAGCCCTGCATAAGCAATACGTTTTAAATTATGGATTCGATACCCAAAATGTTCAAACATACGACGTACTTGGCGATTACGACCTTCATGGATTGTAATCTCTACTTCATGGACACCGTTATGATCGTCAAAACCTAAATCTACAATTGTAGCAGGTGCTGTCATTCCATCTTCAAGTTTTACGCCATTCGCAATGACTTGTAAATCTTCATCACGAACACGACCTTTGATTCGCACTTCATACGTTTTTTCCACACCTTTAGATGGATGTGTTAAGTTTTGTGCTAACTCACCATCATTGGTAAGTAATAATAAACCTTCAGTATACAAATCGAGACGACCAACAGGGTAGATACGTTTAGATTCATTCTTAATATAATCCAAAACAGTTTCTCGACCTTGAGGGTCAGATACAGATGTAATGACTCCCTTTGGTTTATTTAACAAGTAATATACAGGTTTCTCTTGAGCTAATAATTGCCCATTAACCTTAACCTTATCCTTTTGAGGGTTAATTTTTACGCCTAACTCAGTTACCTTGCGTCCATTAACCTGAACTTTTCCTTCTGTAATTAATTCTTCTGCTTTACGTCGTGATGCAACACCACAACTAGCTATAAATTTTTGTAATCGTTCCATATTATCCTTCTGTTTCCGAAACTTCTTGATGTAAAGCCTCAATAGTTTCTACACCAGCACTTCTTAAAAACTCATCAGTTGTTCCATAAAGAATAGGTCTCCCTACAGTGTCTTTATGCCCTAATTCAGCAATAAGAGATCTGGTGAGTAATTGTTTTATGATCTTATCGCTATTTACACCGCGAATTTCTTCAATTTCAGCTTTAGTTATAGGTTGTTTATAAGCTATAACAGCTAATGTTTCCATCGCTGCATTAGATAATTTATCTTCACGTTTACGGATATGGCCTACATAATCAGCACTTTCCATAGCGCTAACTAACTCAATACCAGCGCCAGATACACGCAATCGGATACCTCGATTTTGGGTTTCTAGTTCATGTTGTAATGTTTCTATATAGTTCTGTACTTCTTCTTTGGAAAGTCCAAATACTTCTCCAAGCATATCAATTGATATAGGCTTTGCCGATGAAAACAATACGGCCTCTAAATGCATTGTTGGTAAGCTCATATAGCCCCCTTTCTATACGGTAC
>URQX01000054.1 GCA_900550175.1 uncultured Veillonella sp. | reverse complement strand
GGGGAGGAATAGATGTGGTTTTCTCCCTCCATACGACACGTAAGTCGGTCAAAAATCCACATCTATTCCTGCTCCCAACACATTCTAATGACTACTATAACACCTACCACCAGTATAAAAAGTAGTATCAGTTTTATAGCAAATCTAAAAAGTCTTTCAGAATACAGATCTAAGATTTAACAAATCTTACCTTTTAACCTCTTGAAGGGAAAGGGAGAAATTGATGTTACGTTTCCAAAAGAGGGCTCCTTCATCGCTCCATACGACACGTAAAGTCGCTCAAAAGGACCCTATATTCCCTCCCTAAGTAAATCCTAATGTCAACTTACACACCACTACACGATGTAAACGTAACATCAATTTACATCAATACAAGAACTCACATTCTAATCTTTTTATATAAGACAAATTTACCTTTTGATCTCTAGTTAGAGAAAGGGGAGGAATAGATGTGGTTTTCTCCCTCCATACGACACGTAAGTCGGTCAAAAATCCACATCTATTCCTGCTCCCAACACTCCCTTTTAGAAAAATCACTAGTTTGTCATTTTTATTGATCATTTAATTTTGATTATCTGAAGGTTTATGCTGTTATGTTCATCAATTACTTTTTCGTTTATGTGTATTGTAATCATAAAAATTATCTGGTTGGAGGAGGGGACTGAAAACTACTTTTTGAGTGACTTACGCATCGTATGGAGCGATAAAAGTAGTTTTCAGTCCTCCCCCAAAAGTAATTGATGAACAAAAGATGAGATAATTACTGAGTTATTAACATTTCTCCTTCAGATAATCAAAAGTTATCCACAGAATAAATGACAAACTAGTGATTTTTTGGTACAATCATAACTGAAATTAGGAAAAAGTATATATGTTTATAAGTTTTTGATGGATAACTTTCGAGGTTATCCACATTTTTTCTCTTTTGACCTGTGTAATCTATGAAGTCAGTTATTATCTGGTTGGAAGAGAATTTTATTTTCACTTATTCACAGGTTATTCACAGGAATAACAGGTTTTTCCACAGCTTTCACAAGAGTTATACACATTATTCCTAAAGTTATACACATTTATCGCAATAGTTATACACAAGAGGCACGTCATGCAATCATTTGATTTGAATAATATATGGGAACATATATTGCAAGAGGCGAAAAAGAACATGCAACATTTGCCTGACGCGTTGTACTTGCGCGTCACGTCATCGTTGATTCCCATGTCTCTCGACAGTCATTCGATCCATATAGGGGTCATGCAAACATTTGTTAAAAACTTAATCGATCAGCAACCGCAGATTAGTAAGGCTTTGCAGGATGCTATTACTACGGTTATCGGTTCCCATCGGGATATGGTGTTATTTGATTTCAATCAAGAGAGTGTAGATACTACCTTTGTTGATGAAAGTCTCATTGATGATGCACCTGTAGTGGCTCCACCGATGCCGTTACCGCCCGTGGTAGAGGAAAAAGCTCAACAAGATGAGTTCTACACACCGGTGTATCAGGAGCCTGTCTATATCGACCGCACACCAGCGCCTGTGAATATTCCAGATGAGCCAATGGTAGCGCCTAGTAAAACAGTTGAAACTACAACACCTACATTACAGTCTGATAATGTGCCTGTAGATTTGTCCTTATCTAACCTTAATCCAGCGTACCGTTTTGATAACTACGTTACAGGCAACGCGAACCGCATTCCATTTGGAGCGGCTCAAAATGTAGCTGAGTTCCCAGGCGGCGACTATAATCCGCTCTTTATCTATGGTCCTTCAGGCCTTGGTAAAACGCATTTGATGCACGCTATCGGCAATGCCATCAAGGAAAATCATCCACACATGAAGGTTATGTCCATTACGAGCGAAAACTTTATGAACATTTTCGTCGAAACATTGCAGCGTAACCAAGGTAAATTGTTCCGCAACACATTCCGCAATATCGACGTGCTCATGATTGATGATATTCAGTTCCTTGAAAGTCGTGAAAGTACGAAAACTGAGCTATTTAATACGTTCAATGAGTTATTAAATAACAACAAGCAAATCGTCCTCACCTCTGATACGATGCCAAACGATATGGAGCAATTTGAAGACCGTCTCCGTTCTCGTTTCCAAGCTGGCTACATTGCCACCATGGAAAATCCAGATTTAGAAACACGCATTGCCATCTTTAGATCACTTTTAGAACGTGAATATAAGAAAAATCGCGTTATCCGCATCGATAACGACTCCATCAACTACGTGGCGTTACAATTTAGCGAAAATGTCAGGGTGTTGCAAGGTGCTTTCACCAAATTAATCGGCACCGCATCCATCGATCAACGTCTTGAATCTATCGACCTAGAATACACTAAACAAGCCTTAGCTGGCCTCGTTCATACCGAAGAGGTGAACATGGTCACTATGGAAAGCATCCAAAATTTTGTAAGTTCTTATTTCAATATTAAAAAGCAAGACTTGCTCGGCAAGAAGCGTAAGGCACAGTTCGCATTCCCACGGCAAATCGCCATGTATCTATGCCGCGATATGATCAATGAAAGTTATCCGCAAATCGCAGCAGCCTTCTCTCGTGACCATACGACAATTCTCCATGCGTACGATAAAATTACGAAGGAAATTGAACAAAACGAAGAAACTAAGAACATGATTTCTGAAATTAAACAGAAATTAACAACCTGTGGATAACTCTGTGGATATATTGTGCGTAACTTTGTGGATATCCTAAAAACCGTACTCTGCTGTGAGTATGTGGATAAGTGGTTACAAACTATCAACATAGTTATACACAGCCGAGAAATCGCACAGTTAGTAGCGCCAATTCACTTTTACACATATGAACAGGCCCCTACTATTACTACTACTAAAACTAACAAACAATCAAAAAACCAGTAGAAACAGATCTATCGCAGAATATCTATAGAGCATCTACGATAGCAGACATAGAAAATTACAAACAAGAATTAGTTATTAGTGCTTCTACACTATATGGAAATCGTACATACAAACAATATATCTAATGTAAAGCAAACTAATAATCTACAAATCAAATCATAAAGGAGTTATATATGCATATTACATTCCCAAAAGCAAATCTCCAAAAAGCAATCAACGTATTGCAAAAGGTATCTCAAAATAAAACAAGTTCCAACTTACCAGGCGCTATCTACATGACAACAAAAAATGGCCAAGTAGAATTGCAAGGTAACGACTTTGAACTCGGTATTCGTTTAACCATCGATGGCGACATCAAAGAACCTGGCACATTAGTTGTAGGTTCCCGCTATTTCCAAGAATTAATTCGCAAATTACCTGGCGATACAATCGAGCTTTACAAACCAGAAGATGGAAATTCTTTAACAATCACATCCGGCTCTTCCGAATTTAACTTAGTAACATTGCATCCAGATGATTTCTCCTTGGTTGAACAAATTCACGACCAAGATCATGTAAACATCGATAGCTTTGCTATGAAAGAACTCATCGATTTAACAAACTATGCAGCTGCAACAGACGAAGATCGTCCTGTATTTACTGGTGCTCTTCTTGAAATTAAAGAAAACGAAGTAACAATGGTTGCTACTGATACACACCGCATGGCTGTTAAGAAAATTACTATCGATGAACCAGCAACTACGCCAATGCGCGCTATCATTCCTACAAAAACGTTGGCTGAAGTATCTCGTTTATTACCAACAGATAATCCAGCCATGATTAACATCATTTGGAATCGCACACAAATTGTGTTCAACTTTGAGTCTATTTACATTATTTCTCGTTTAATTGAAGGCACATATCCTGAATATGAAAAGGTAATCCCTTCCCAATTCGATTCTAGCGCTGTTATCGACCGCCGCGAATTCGCTGGTGCTGTTGACCGCGTATCCTTATTAGCTAAAGATATCAGCTATAACGTAATTCGTTATGATTGGGCTGAAAGTAATGTAACATTGTCTACTCAAAATACTGAAATCGGTATGGCAAAAGAAGACGTAGCTGTTGAATTTAAAGGTACACCTTTCACAATCTCCTTCAACGGTCGCTACATCTCCGACATCCTGCGCCACAGCACAGGCGACAACATCCACTTGTTCTTAAAACAAAATGGTCCTGTTGTCATTCGCCAAGATAATAATCCGAACTATACATACGTAGTAACACCAGTTCGTACGAATGTATAACTTTTACTGAATTAATATACATAACTTTTTTAGGTAATGATGATTAAAAGTCATCGTTACCTAATTCCCATATCGTTATAAATTGTCCACTATAGGAGGACGTTATGAAAGAGCAACAGCAGGTACCCATCCATACGGAGTATATTCAAATTGATCAGTTGTTGAAGTTAGAAGGCATCATCGAAACAGGTGGTCAAATTAAAACCTTCATTGAAGAAGGCATCCTTACTTTGAATGGCCAAGTTGTCACAGAAAAGCGCAAGAAGTGCCGCGTTGGGGACGTTATTTCTTGCGAAGGTCTCGATGTAGATCTCGTGATTACTCAAGAGGAGGCTTAATCGGTGAGAATTGACTCACTGCAATTATTCCAGTTTCGTAATTACAAGGATATAACGATTCAATTCAATCCGGAGATTATCGTTTTGCACGGCACCAATGGGGCTGGTAAGACGAATATCCTCGAGTCCATTTATGTGGGTACCATTGGTAAAAGTCATCGGACCAACGATACGTCAGATATGCTCATGTTCAATGCTGAGGAAGCAGGCATTGTAGTAAAGTTCGAGAAAAAGGATACGCCACAAAAGGTAAATATTAAGTTATTCCGCCAAGGCCCTAAGGATATTCGATTAAATGATACTAAAATATCTCAAAAAGAACTGATTGGTACATTAAATACAGTTATCTTCTGTCCTGAAGATTTACAACTCATCAAGGGGACTCCGTCGGGACGTAGACGTTTCCTCGATATGGAGATTTCTCAGACTAGCGCTACGTACTATCATCAGTTGATGCAGTATAATCGATTATTACAGCAGCGCAATGCGATTCTTAAAGAATATAGAGGGAAGCAAAACATACCTCTTGAAGAATGGGATTTGCAATTAGCCGATATGGCGAGCTTTATTGTAAAGAAACGGTTAGAAAGCTTGAAGAAAATTAACCTTCTCATCGATTTGATGAATCGTAAATTGACGGGTGGTCTTGAGAATTTGACCATCGGTTATGAGCAGCCTTATATGGACAATGGTTCATTAGAGTATACAAAGGAAGGCTTTTACGAGCGCATTAAAGCAGCATTGCCGCAGGATCGTCATCGGATGACCACCAGCGTAGGTCCTCATCGCGATGATCTTAGATTTTTCTCTGATGCGATGGATTTAAAGAAATTTGGATCTCAAGGACAGCAACGAACGGCTGTATTGTCCTTAAAGTTGAGCGAGCTTGAGTTTATTAAGTCCGAGGTTGGGGAATATCCAGTTCTGCTACTAGATGATGTATTGAGCGAACTTGATGAATCGAGACGAGCGAATTTATTGCAGTTTATTCATAAACGTATTCAAACATTTATTACTACTACAGATATTCATGATTTTAAAGATTTGAAATCGGTTCAATTTATTTCTTGTGAAGGGGGAAAGGTTCAGTATGGACAGCCTTGATCTTTGTTTACCAAAGGCCTTATCAAAACTGAATTTACTGGAACAATATAAATTAAATACCCTCGTTCACAAGTGGCGTGATGTAGTGGGCGATGTCATTGCAGATCATACGAAAATTGTATCTATTAAGCCTCCAGACATGGTTATTAGTGCAGATAACTCCATGTGGATGCAGGAATTACAGATGCAAAAACGACGTATCATTGAGGCTGTTAACAAGTATTACCATCAAGAGGTAATCAAAGATATTCGCTTTATCATGAAACGTCAGAGCTATGTGAAAGCTAATACTGATACATCGATTTCACTGCCAGATGAACAGATTATTACAAAAAAGATTAATTTTGCAGACATCGTACTTTCAAAAGAAGACGTAGAAGCCATCGATAAGTCTTTAGAACAAACGGATAACGAAGAATTACGAGCTGCTTTCAGAAAAGTACAAATTACGGCTCGAAAGCGGGAAATCTATTTAGAGCAGCATGGGTATCATCGTTGTGGTCGATGTGGCATGCATATGGAATCTAAAAAAGAAATCTGTCCGACCTGTGAATATGAATTGCATCGAAAACATATTAAGGAGATTAAGTCGGTTATTAGAAAGTATCCGTACTTTAAATATAGCGATTGTCAGCAATTTATACAGTGTACCTTCCCAGATTTTGCAGAAGCGATGCGGGAATCCATATACTTTTACCTAGATAAAATTTACAAAGGATCTATCAATCGCCGTCATATGTATATGGTGGCCATGCTCATTACGCACAAAAAGCCTGATGAGCTAACAGATCAGCATGTTATTAATTTATGTAACAAATATCGGTCTAAGTTCCTTGCAGAAGAGGAACAGCGGAAAATAGATTCATTAAATGGGACATTAGAAAAGTAGAGGGGGCATTCCTATGTACGTTCATATTGGGGATACCGTTTCCGTGCCTATTGAATCCATCATTACCATGGTGCACGCCAAGGGCGGAAAGTCCCATAAAAGTCCTATTCATCACTATGAAACGCTAGAGTATATCGCCATGGTACCAGAGGAGCAAATCAAGACCTATGTGGTCACTGATGATTGCGTTTACGGATCTGGTATTAGCATTAAGACTTTAATGAGGCGAATTGATGAATTTTATAGTATAATAAAGAGATAAGTTTAATTCTGTACATGTGTTGTACCAAATTTCAATCCAGTACAGTGTAATAGATTGTTAGGAGGAGTTTGTTTCATGCCTGAAGAAAATTATGGCGCTCAGAATATACAGGTTCTTGAGGGTCTTGACGCGGTACGTAAACGCCCTGGTATGTACATTGGTAGTACGTCCATTCGCGGTTTACATCACCTCGTTTATGAAGTAGTAGATAACTCTGTAGACGAAGCGCTCGCAGGTTATGCTACACATATCGAAGTATCCATTAATGAAGATAACAGCATCACTGTTGTCGATGATGGTCGTGGTATTCCTACAGGGATGCATGAATCCGGTATGTCTGCGGTTGAGTTAGTATTAACAAAATTGCATGCTGGCGGTAAATTTGGCGGTGGCGGCTACAAGGTATCTGGTGGTCTTCACGGCGTAGGTATTTCCGTAGTAAATGCGTTGAGTGAATGGACTAAGGTTCAAGTAGCTCAAAACGGCATCATTCAAGAGATTTCCTTTGCTCGTGGTCATAAAACTTCCGAGTTACATGAAATCGGCAAAGCAGAAGGTACTGGTACTACAGTTATCTTCAAGCCAGATGCTGAAATCTTTGAAACTACTGTATTCAACTTTGATACATTGAAAATTCGTTTACAAGAATTGGCATTCCTTAATAAAGGTCTTCGCATTACATTGAGCGATTTGCGCCAAGAGGAACCTCGTGTTGAAAGCTTCCACTACGAAGGTGGTTTGAGTTCTTTCATTACCTTCTTAAACGAAAATAAAGAAGTAGTAAATCCAACTGTAATTTATATTGAAAATACAAAAGATGACGTAGTTGTAGACGTAGCATTGCAATATAACGATAGCTACAGCGAAAACTTGTTGTCCTTCGTAAATAACATCAACACTGTTGACGGTGGTACTCACCTTTCTGGTTTCCGTGCTGCCTTGACTCGTACCCTCAATGATTATGGCCGTAAATCTGGCTTGATCAAGGAAAATGAGTCCAACCTTTCTGGTGAAGACGTACGTGAAGGTTTGACAGCTGTTGTATCTGTAAAAGTATTGGAACCTCAGTTTGAAGGCCAAACAAAAACTAAACTTGGCAATAGCGAAGTTAAAGGTATTACAGATGTTATCGTATCTGAAGGTCTTAGAACATTCTTCGAAGAACATCCTCAAGATGCGAAGAAAATCATCGAAAAAGCAACGATGGCAAGCCGTGCTCGTGAGGCAGCTCGTAAAGCCCGCGACTTAACTCGCCGTAAAAATGCTTTAGAGGTATCTAGCCTTCCTGGTAAATTGGCAGATTGTTCCGAAAAAGATACATCTATGACTGAAATTTATCTAGTCGAAGGTGACTCTGCGGGCGGTTCTGCAAAACAAGGTCGCGACCGTCGTTACCAAGCGATTTTGCCTTTACGTGGTAAGATCCTTAACGTAGAAAAAGCGCGCCTTGATAAGATTTTAGCTAATAATGAAATTCGCTCCATGATCACTGCATTCGGTACTGGTATTGGGGAAGAGTTTGATATTACAAAATCCCGTTACAACAAGATTATCATCATGACAGATGCGGACGTTGACGGCGCTCATATCCGTACCTTGTTATTAACATTCTTCTACCGTTATATGAAACCATTGGTAGAGGAAGGTCATATCTATATTGCTCAACCACCGTTGTACCAAATCAAGAAGGGTAAATCCCACTGGTATGTATACTCTGATGCAGAGCTTACAGCTAAGCTTGATGAAATAGGCCGTGATGGCATTACTATCCAACGTTACAAAGGTTTAGGTGAAATGAACCCTGAACAATTATGGGAAACTACCATGAATCCTGAAAATCGTACGATTTTACAAGTTAGCTTAGAGGATTCTATCGAAGCTGATAAAATCTTTACAGTTCTTATGGGCGATAAGGTAGAACCTCGTCGTAAATTTATTGAAGATAACGCAAAATATGTGCGTAATCTAGATTTATAAGAGGTGTCCCATGGCTGAAAATCAAAATAATAATGTAGAGTTTACCTCTAATAAAGATCAACATTTAAAACGTTCCCTAAAAGCGCGTCATATGAATATGATCGCTTTAGGTGGCGCTATCGGTACTGGCTTATTCGTAGCTGGTGGTGAAGTAGTAAGTACAGCGGGCCCTGGTGGTGCGCTTGTGGCTTACGGCCTCATCGGTATCATGGTGTACTTCCTCATGACATCCCTTGGGGAAATGGCTACGTACTTGCCAATTCCAGGTTCCTTTGGGACCTATGCAAAACGCTATGTAGACCCTGCCTTTGGTTTTGCCTTAGGTTGGAACTACTGGTTTAACTGGGCTATTACATTGGCTGCTGAAGTATTAGCAGGGGCGCTCATCATGAAATATTGGTTCCCTGATGTGCCTGCCATTGTATGGTCTGCTCTGTTCTTGCTCATATTATTCGGCTTGAACTATTTATCCACACGTACCTTTGGTGAAAGTGAATATGTATTCTCTAGCATCAAGGTTATTACCGTATTCGTATTCCTATTCTGTGGCTTTATGCTCATCTTTGGCATTGGCGGCACATCTCCAGGATTTGCGAACTGGACAGTAGGGGAAGCGCCATTCGTAGGTGGTTGGGAATCCATTCTCGCTATCTTCATGGTAGCTGGTTTCTCCTTCCAAGGTACTGAGCTTATCGGCGTAGCTGCTGGTGAAGCAGAAGACCCTGAAAAGAACGTGCCAAAAGCGATTAATACAATCTTCTGGCGTATTCTATTGTTCTATATCGGTGCTTTCACAGTTATCGGTTTCTTAATTCCGTACACTGATCCAAATCTATTGAATTCTAGTGTAGAGAATGTATCTATTTCTCCATTTACACTCGTATTTGACCGCTTTGGTTTTGCCTTTGCTGCTAGCTTCATCAATGCTATCATCTTAACGGCAGTACTCAGTGCTGGTAACTCTGGTCTATATTCTTCTACGCGTATGCTCTACGCACTCGCTAAAGAAGGTCAAGCGCCAAAAATCTTTGGTAAGCTTAATAGCCGTGGCGTTCCAGTGCCAGCGTTAATCTTAACAACAGCAATCGGTTTATTTGCATTCCTTACAAGCTTCATCGGCGAAGGTACTGCATATACTTGGATTGTTAATATCTCCGGTCTTTGCGGATTCATCGCATGGGTTGGTATCGCTGTATCTCACTATCGTTTCCGCCGTGCCTTCATTGCACAAGGTAGAGATCTTAGTGAATTACCTTACAAAGCGTGGTTATTCCCAATTGGTCCAATCTTGGCGTTCATCCTTTGCGTCATCATCATTGCTGGCCAAAACTACTCCGCTTTCACAGGTGATACAATCGACTGGTATGGCGTATCCGTTGCGTACATTGGATTGCCAATCTTCTTCGCAGTGTACTTAGGTTACAAATACATCAAGAAAACAAAACTTGTTCCATTGAAAGAGGTTAACCTAGACCGCGATTTCGATAAATAATAACATAATTAGACCTGTTCATTATGAAATAGTGAACAGGTCTTTTTTATATAATA
>URQX01000053.1 GCA_900550175.1 uncultured Veillonella sp. | reverse complement strand
TACCTTCAAATCCAGTACCTAACCAAAGGAAAGCACCTTTTATTTTATGAAGATATGCGGAAAAATCTTCTGCAGCCATGGACGGGAATTCAGGATGAACCACAGCCTCTTGCCCAAGATATTTCTCTACAATAGATGTGGCATAATCGATAGCGTCTGGATTGTTGATGGTAGCACCATGACCACGTTTATAATCTAAGGTACTCTTTGTTTTTAATAACATGTCGAGAGCTTGTAAACTTTCACCTAAGCGGCGCTCAATATAATCCCGTTTTTCAGGTGCATAGGTACGGCATGTACCTTCGAGATATACATCGCCACAGCCTACATTATATCGGTCACCACCATTAATCACACCGATGGTACACACGAGATTTTCCATTGGGTTCGTTTCACGAGCTACCATGGATTCAACATTTACAATCCAGTTAGCAGCGGCTACGATGGCATCCACCCCATTATGAGGCTCCGCACCATGAGTCGATTTCCCTTTAATATGCACGAGGAAATGATCTGATGCAGCCATCAAATTACCTTTTTTTAGGCCTACAGTACCAACTGGAAGTTGAGGCCATACATGGAGACCATATATTTCATCTACATCATCAAGAATACCGCTATCTACAATACCTTGTGCGCCTGGGAATAATGCTTCCTCTTCAGAAGGTTGGAATACAAGCTTTACGGTGCCATATAATTGATCTTTAATAGACTGTAAAATAGCTGCGGCACCAAGCAAAATTGCTATATGGCTATCATGACCACAGGCATGCATAACACCGTCATTTTCTGATGCAAATGGCAGTCCAGTAGTTTCATGTATGGGTAAGGCATCTATATCTGCACGCAATGCAATGACTGGTCCCGGTTGAGCCCCTTCAATTTTACCGATAACGGCATAATCAGAAACATCATTTACAAAAGAAATACCTAGTTCACCAAGAACCTTTTGAATAAATAAGGATGTATTTTTTTCTTCACCAGATAATTCTGGATGACTATGAATATGTCTACGCCATGCTACAACTTGTTCTTTATATTGTGCGGCATATTTCTTAATCAAATCTTGTAATGTGCTCATTACTCTATCTCCTTTATACACTGTATGCATATTTTATACATATTCTGTGTATTTTTATAACTCATGTACGTATTATAATACTATCACCCGTATTATTCAAGTTTTATACAAAACTTCTGTATTTTTATTTGTTATACTATAGATTAATTTTTATCATAGTCCTTAAAACTATAATTTACATGAACTTAATTTAGCATATAAAATACCTAATAAATATATAATTATCTTTTATATATTGACCTATTTAATCGATACATTTCAAAAAATAATTTGTATAAACACACAAAAAAGACACCTTCCAAGGAAGGTGTCTTTTGCTTATATATTCTTATATTCTTGTGCTTCTATTTCTCTATAACCGACTCATCAAGCTGTGTACCGTCTGGTAAGAAAGCTTTTACTATTAATTTATTCGGTGTAACAGTCATCGTCATATAGTTATTTTTTTCTCGGTCTGGTGCCACGTATATATCTAAAGGATGATCTTTCCATTTAGGGCGGCGAGCATCCCCGGCTATACCGGTTAGGATATATAATGGCCCCGAAGCATCACGCTCGAAGTTGCGCACATGACCTCTATTGCGATAGGAGTGTAAATGAGCTGACAACACTAAATCCACATTAAACTCATCAAAGATAGGCATAAATAACACACCCTCTTCATCAAAGCCTGCTGCACGACTTGCACCAGGGCGGTCAAAGGCATATTGGAATGGATCCCGATGCATGAGAACTACGGTCCACTTTTTAGTATTTGCTGCTAAATCTTGGCGTAACCATTGAATCTGTACGTCATATAAATCAGGATGATGCGTATCATGATTGTCGTCATGATTGCTTTCATAAAGTTGCGTATCTAATACAACATAATGAGCATCACCGAAGTCATAGGAATAATAACGACGATTAAAAATTTCATTCCCATTAGGCGGTACTGCGAAGTAATTCAAATACGCATAAGGCTCGCGCATTTTCCAATCTAATGTATACATTTCATGGTTCCCCATCATAGGTGCTAACGGTACACGAGTACTCAATGGTTGTATAGAATTGAGCCACGTACGCCATTGATAAGCTTGCTCCCCATTATCTACAAGATCGCCCATACCAATATATAGTGCTGCCTTAGGAGTACGATGTGCTGAATCCTTTACAATCTGTTCCCACTGAGAGTAATCCCCCGACTGAGAGTCTGGATATATGAGCACATCATAGACACTAGCACCAGCCGTTTCCAGGGAGTACCAATCACTACGGCGATCACTACCATACCCAACACGATACTCATACTTTGTTTTAGGTGTTAACCCAGTCAGCGTGGCCTCATGAATATAGGTAGTACTACCGTCATCAGTAAAAACTTTATCCGTTGCCCCTATCGATTGAGTATTTTTAGAACCTGCTAGACGATACTCTATTACCGCATCAGATTCGCTGCTATCTGATTGCCACATAATAGTACGGCTCGTGCTATTATCTTGAGCTACAATTTGTCGAATGTAACGGCTTTCGGAATCAAGGAGCGGCTTTATCTCTTGGCCACTCACCACAGCCGCAGTCCGTGCAATTCGACTGTATATAGTATCCCTATATACATAGCTACCTACAGTAGCACCAACCACGGTAATAATAGCCAGTAAGGATATAATTAATCTTTTTTTGTTCATATAATTCCTTTATTAACTAAACTGTTTGACTAATATTTAATATGAACACATTATAAAACTTACACTTAACTTTAAATTAAACAAGATTTATCCATTATTTTTCGTAATATTGCTTCATTTGTGTATAGCCATTAACGATGACTTCGATTTCACCTGTTCTAGGATGGAAGATAAGACCGTGAATAGGTACGTCTTTCGGAATCAAAGGATTCATACGCAATTCGTCTACAGTGTCTTCTACATTTTCAGCAGGGTGTGTAAATCCATCTGCCCAGCGTTCCATTTCTTTACGGACCATATGAATCGCTTCTGGTGCAATACCACGAGCCAACATTTTTTCTGTTAGATCTTTTGCCGTAGTTTTTGCCATACCACATTCGTGATGACCAATGATAAAGATTTCGTTAACGCCTAGCTCATAAATACAAACAAGTAAACTACGTACAACGCCATCAAAAGGACCTGTAATACAGTTACCTGCAGTCTTTACGATTTTCGCTTCACCACGGCCAATATCCATGGAGTCTTCTAAGAAATTGACAAGACGTGTATCCATACATGTCACAATGGCCATTTCACGGCTTGGCATCTTACTGCATTTAGTATCTGTTTCTACATAACCTGTATTTTGATCTTCTACATATTCTCTATTATGGGCTAAAATATCATCTAATAAACTCATAGTACCTCCTATATAAAAAGACCTTGGCATACAACCAAGGTCTCTATATCAATAATGGTCGATATAAATATTATATCATATTCAGTTGTACCCATTCTAAATCACTACCAGTTTTAGATCATTATCCTCCAGAAATAGATTTAGAATAATTAAGTTAAGACTTATCTATCAGGTGTAGATAGTGCTTCGATAGCAACGCTACCACCGCGTACAACTTCAATGCGATTAACGAACATATCTTTAAATAGAGCAATCATGTCGTTATTTTTAGATACTGTTTTTACACATTGTACGAGAACGGATTTGCGGTTATAATCGACTACCAACAAGTCAAAGGTTTGAGCAATGCGGAAGATTTCTTGTTTATCTGCTTCTTTGCAACTGTTAACCTTAATAAACAGTAGCTCTTTTTTTGTAATCGGCATATCCGTAAAGTCGATAACCTTAATCACCTCTACACTGCGATTAAGCTGTTTAATGATTTGTTCGTATGTCAAATCATCACATGTGAGCTCAATAGTCATACGAGACATGGTATGATCTTCTGTCTCCCCTACAGTCAATGTATCAAGGTTATAATTTTTACCTGCGAAGAGGCCTGAAATTTTAGCCAATACGCCGATTTGGTTCTCTACATACGCTGAAATACAGCGTTTTTTCATATGTAATTCCATAGCCCCTCCTATTTTTTATCCTTTAATAACATATCGCTTAAAGATTTGCCAGCTGGTACCATTGGCAATACATTAAGCTCCGTTGGAATGATAAACTCAAGTAATGTAGGACCATCTTTGAAAGTATCTGCCAATTGGAACCCTTTTTCGACATCCTCTACCTTCGTGATACGCATAGCTTTAGCACCATAAGCTTCTGCCAATTGTACAAAGTTTGGAACATATTCAAACTCATCATTATCGATCATATCACGCGTCACAATGGAGCTTTCATCCATCAATAAATTTGTACACGCATATCGTTTGTCGTAGAACAATTGTTGCCATTGACGTACGTTACCAAGGAAGCCATTATTCAAAATGATGAGAGTTACTGGTAAACGGTAATGCATAGCTGTGGCAAACTCTTGGATATTCATTTGCACGCCGCCATCACCGCAGATAGCAAATACACGTTTATCAGGGTTGCCAATTTGGGCCCCTAACGCCGCTGGGAACCCATAGCCCATCGTACCAAGTCCACCAGATGTCAACATTTGGTGTTGTCCTTTAATTTCGAGGAACTGAGTAGTCCATAATTGATTTTGTCCTACATCAGTAGCAACAATAGGTCGCGCATAGTGGTTATTAATATAATCAATAACAATTTGAGGTGTTAAGCCCTCTTCACCCGCTTGTGTAACAGGGCGCTCAGCCTTAAGTTGTTGTAATTGCGCAGGCCATTCACCAAGATCATGAGGTTCAATATATTCCAATAATTTTTCAATAGCTAATTTAGCATCTGCTACGATTGGAATATCTACCTTAATATTTTTAGAAATAGATGCTGCATCCACATCAATATGGATAATCTTACAATTTTGTGCAAAGGTACTTAATTTGCCTGTAATACGATCGTTAAAGCGTGTACCAATAGAAATCATTACATCACAATCAGTGAGGGCCACATTCGGTGCATAGCCACCATGAATACCAATATTGCCGAGATATAAAGGATGTCGACTATCGATAGCACCTTTCCCCATCAATGTAGTTACAGCAGGAATGCCTGTTTTTTCTACTAGCTTCATCATGAGGTCGTTAGCACCACTAATGCTAACGCCACCGCCTAATAAGAATAGTGGTCGTTTAGCCTTGCTGATAATAGAGCATGCTTTTTTTACTTGTCCTACGTGAACTGTTGTATTTGGTTTATAGCCACGAATATTGACTTCTGTTGGATACTCATCAGAGCCCATAGCCTTTTGAATATTTTTCGGAACATCCACCACTACAGGACCAGGACGACCAGTACGGGCAATATAAAAGGCTTCTTTCAAAATACGCCCTAGCTCTTTACGATCGCGAACGGTAACAGCATATTTACAGATATTGCGTACAATACCAACCGTATCCACCTCTTGGAATGCGTCATTGCCCATGAGGCCCAAGTCTACTTGACCTGTAATACAAACAAGAGGAACACTATCAGCGTATGCTGTAGCAATACCTGTCACAAGGTTTGTAGCACCTGGTCCAGAGGTTACCATGCACACCCCTACTTTACCTGTACTGCGAGCATAACCATCTGCTGCATGAGCCAATGCTTGCTCATGACGTGGCAAAATTACTTTTACCTTATCTTGTTTATATAATTCATCCATGATATCAATGGTTGCTGCCCCAGGATAGTTGAATAGTATATCTACCTGCTCCTCTTGAAGGGCCTTCACCACATATGCTGCGCCTGAAATCATAGGTGCCTCCTTAACTATGTAAAAAATGCATATCGCATTCTCAATATTCTCATTCGATATATCTAAAAAATTGAATATCTTATATAGATGTGTTATACTCAGTAGTGTACCACATGTTGTGGTACATGAGTATGTAATAAATCTCAAATTATAGAAATATATATTAATTTTGTCTGGAAAGGACTGTAAAACCATGAAAGAAATCTTAGGTTTCCACTTAAACGGTTGCCCTTATTGTGCAAATGCATTCCGTGCTATCGATGAACTTGTTGCAGAAAACCCTGCATATGCAGACATTCACATCAACTGGGTTGAAGATCAAGACGCTCATGAGCTCTTTAAAACTCACCCTTATGAGTACTATCCAAACTTATGGTTCGACCTCGACAAACAATACGAGGCTCAACCTGGTGAAAGCTATGACCAAACAAAAGCATTAATCAAAGCTGTATTGGACAAAGCAATCGCGTAATCTAGTATTACATAAAAATGTGATAAATCCATTAAGAAAGAGGCTAGCAAATGCTAGCCTCTTTTTTTGTCTTTCCATTCAAGGTACATATGTCTAATTACCTGTATTGGTGATACCAATAACATTCTAGGGCCCCCATAGCGCATGATCTCACGAATTTTTTCACGATAATTAGGCGCATAGCAATGGGTTTTACATACACTACAGAATGTTTTAGTTTCCATATGCGGACATGCATCAATACGATGCTCCGCATATTCCCAAACCTTTTCGCAATCCTCACATAGCTGCCCCTTAGGAGTATGGTGCTTATTATGACAATAGATGCCAATGATTTGGTACATAGTTTTTAATTCTAACTTACGTTTTTCATCAACTGTCATACTACTCTCCTATTTCACAGACCATGATACCCAAGCCACTTTATCAACCGTTTTATTATGGATTTCTCCATTAATGGCTAATGGTTCAATGAGATTTCTAATTTCTACTTTCATATCTTCCATATCGCCCCATGTATTATTATGAAATCGCATAGCAAAGTAATTAACCGCTTTATCAAGGCTCATAACCTCTGTTTCAGGAACTGTCTTATAGGTTACTTTTACATTATGCCCTATTTCATGAATAACATCTAAGCACTCTTTCATCTTACCATCCCAAGGGAAGGAATCACGACCAAAGAAATGTTCAGACAGCATATCTACCGTCTCATCACTGCGTTCACTGAAAGCAATCCACAAACATTTGTCCTTACTTGCTTCATGCATGGCCCGAATATTTTCTACATCAAACATGATCGGACAGAAAATACTATATGTTAAATCAAAGGTTTTATCCCATTTTAGTTCACGGCGAGTTTCATCGGACCAAGGCGCAATATACAAACTGAGATCTAAATCTTCTGCCTCTGCCAATTGTTTAGCCCCACGAATCATGCCATCAGACAAGTCTATGCCTGTTGCCTTATATCCTTCACGAGCTAAGCCAAGTGCATAATCACAAACACCGCATCCTACATCTAGCGTACGACCGCCTTTAGGAGGCAAAAGCTCTTCGTCCTTCAAGAAAGATAAAAACTCTATAACCTGCGCCTTACGATCATCTCGATTGTGCATTTCTACAAAATAATTGGAACGGTTATTCCACGCATCTTGCTCATCGCGCCACACATCGTTGACTGTAAGCTCTTGTATTCTATTTGTCATTCTATCTCCTCTGTATCACTACAGCAAAACTATGTATTAATACAATTTAGTATTTTATTAATCTTAATTAGATAATGTATATGTTAGTCATCACGTCCTATATGCCTAGTGTTCCAGCTAGGATGTTCAGATTTTCATAAGGATATTTTTATTGTACATCATTCTCAAAATAAAATGTGTTACTCAAATCACATTTACACGTTATTTCAATACTATCAAATATAAAATCCTATATAAATCTTTTATCTACGACCCATCCCTATATATTGCCATATAAAAACCTCCACTCATTATAGTGGAGGTTTCTCTATTACTTTACTATTGATTTCCTATACGTATTTCTATAGTAGTCATATACAATTATTTATCGTCTTTTTTCTCTACTGAGTTAGATACATCATTTGTTTTAGGTGTCTCACCCGTAGGTGCATCAGATTTAGGTGCCTCTGCGTCATCTTTCTCTTCAGTCTTTACAGTCTCACTATTAGAAGCAGATTCACGCTCTTGTTTAAGACGCTCTTCTCTCTTCGCTTGCGCTTCTTGCTCGCGTTTTTCAAAGGATTCTCTAATTTTATCTGTTGTATCCTTCAACTTGTCTGTACCCTTCATAGCAAGATCTTTAATTGCTTCTGGATCAGCACCACTAAATTCAGCTAAAGCCTCTTCATTATTTGGATCAAAGAATGGCGCCTGTTTAAAGCCCAATAAGGATGCCACAAATACCATTGGGATTTGTGCAATCTCACTATTATATTCTTTTACTTGGAAGTTATAAATTTCTCGTTTATTAGAAATGAACGTTTCATTCTCACTAATTGCTTCTAAGAATTTACCGTATTGAGTATTAGCTTTTAACTCTGGGAATTGATTAGCTAAAGCTGTAATATTTTGAACTGCTTTTGCTGTTTCACGAGCCATATCTACAAAGTTATCAGACACCTTCAATTGAATTAATTTTTCATAATCATCATACTCATTTACAATACTAGTAAACTGATTAACAATAGCTACCTTTTTCTCGTAAGCAACGATAATGTTGGCACGTGCCTCTTTAATCTCTACAGTCAATTTTTGCAATAAATTATATTGCTTAATAAAGAAGAAAATTAAGAATAAAATTATTAAAAATATTAGTGTTGAAAACATAGAACCCTCTCCATTTCTATTACAAATAACCATGCAATTTTGAGAATATTATACATATGAAAGATATAACCAATATGAAATTTCATTCATGAAAAGATATGAATTTATCAATCTCCAATCATAACTCGATATACTGGTATTCTCTCTACTATTTCTATATATTCTAATCCTTCAAAACAATCTTGTCCCTCTTCTATTTTATTGGCAATTTGGTTATGAATTTTTCTTAATAGCTCTACATTAGTAAAATATCTTCTATTCTCTGCGCTTAACTCGACTTTAATATCAGTGTGAAATACACCATCAATGCGTTTCTCTTCATCTAAATCATTTATATCAACAATATGCTTATTACTTCGTAGCTGTTCAGAGCCAATAATATTTCTTGTTTCTCTTTTGAGTAAAGGCTTTTTAATCCCGAAAAACACGGCAATGGTGGGAATCAACATAACAGCCAAAAGAGGTAGTATACTAAACACACTAGTTAGACCACTACTAGCATGTGGTGATTGTAGATGCGCACTACGAGAACCTCGATTAACTGAATCTGCGGTATGAGTCATATACTCTAAAAGCTCTGGCGATTCTAACATACCAAAGGTAATAGCAATTAAAATTAATGTACCAATCGTTCGTTTCTCTCCTATTACTAGAGTTAATATAGCTGTTTCATATATTATTTATATTTATTATAATAAAGAAAAGGAGGCTTTGAAAGTATGGGAAAATATATGATAATCCTTATGTTTCTATTGATCGCTATTGCTGTAGTTTTTGCTACTTATAACTTATCTATCATTAGATCTATGCCTCCAGAACAACGTTATAAACTTCTTTACTTTAAAGATGATCAAGTGTCTATAGGCATTGGATTAGTAAAAAGAACCTATAAATTAAAAGATATTCGAGAAGTACGATTCTCCAAAGGCAAGAAATTCCGCAGTATGGGAAGCTGGGCCGGCAGAATGCAAATTTGCAAACTAAATGGCAAGACAAGTCGTTGGATAGAATTTGATGGTACAGTCTACTACAAAAAGATGATATATATAACTAATGAAGAAATCATTGATAAATCAATAGACTTACTGATGAATGAATTTCAAGCAAGAGGGATTCGTTGTACTAAATATAGATGCTAAAATATAAAAAGGGGCTGTAACTAAAATGCAATAAAATCGCATTATGTTACAACCCCTTCTCTTTATTTAACTAAATCATTCACAGGTACTGGACTAAACTCCTCTAAAGTTTGGATCTTATCAGATACTTTTTTTAAGCTTAAATCAATACTCTCATGATTTCTTAATGGATATTCCCCTTCATTAGTAATCGTATATGTAGCTCGTTCACTATTACTTTGTAATAGATCTTTATTTAATGTAGCTATATATTGTCTTGTTTCAAAAAATCTAACTTTACCGTTCCATTGAGGGGCCGAATAATTAGGCTCACGCTTACTAGTATCTCTTGCATCGTTAAAATAATATACAGTTATCTCATATGAATTATTTGATACTTTTTTTATTGTTGCAACTTCTAAAATTTTAGATCCATCTTTTTTATCTATGAACTTTGTTTGATATGTACCCTCTAAATTAGAAGCAGAATTACTACCACAACCAACTATTAATATTAACGATACCATTGTCATAATAATTAACATTACTGTTTTCATTAATTTCATATTATTTTAGCCTCTCTCAGCACAAACTTATAATTAGTATAAATTATAAGTAATTATAGTGAAAATAAAGTGACTATTTAATTCTTGACATTAATCTTATTACTATCAGAAAGAAATTGGATTTAATTACAAAAAGGCTTCTCGAAATCGAGAAGCCTTTTTGTTGGTGCGCCTAGCAGGAATCGAACCTGCGCAC
>URQX01000052.1 GCA_900550175.1 uncultured Veillonella sp. | reverse complement strand
GTAAAGCAATAGCGAAAGGAATGCGACGTTCTTTTATAATTTGACGAAATAGTGCGTCTAGCATGGATGTGTAGGATAGGCCCTGTGCCTTTAATATGCTAGATACTTCCTGTTTTAGATCTTCGTTGATGCGGACTTGTAGGTTTACAGTTTTCATAGTATCTCTCCCAGTATTCTTTTGGCTTGTGATTGTAATTCGTTGGTTATATTATTGATTTTATATTAAAAGTTTGTTAAGTTAATTAATTCCGCTTGTAATTACATTGTAATTGCACGTGTGGATTTTTACAAATACATATAAAACATAGGGGAAATAAAAAAGCAGTAGTAATCCTAAGGATAGCTACTGCTTTTCAGTTTATATCATTGATGTCATGATATGAGTTTTAGTTTTATCTAGAAATACAGATGTAAAGTATTTTACAAATTTGATATATAAGCTCTTACAATAAATTTGCCTCAAAGTCTTCTAGGATTGCCGCTACTGTTTCTGGTGCATTGCGATTATGTTCTACGATGCATTGAGCGAAGCTTTCATACATTGGTGTACGCGTTGCTTCGAGTTCGCGTAAGCGTTCGATGCCACCACTAGAGAGAACACGACCAGAGGTAGATAGGTTTTCTACTGGTTGTGTTAATTGGTAGATACGACCGTTTTGGCGTAAGTGTGCGAAGTTTTTAGGAACTGTTACACAGCCGCCGCCAGTGGAAATAATAAGACCTGTTTGGGTACCGAATTTTGCAATCATTTCCGCCTCTTTTTCACGGAAGGCTGCTTCCCCTTGTTCAGTAATGTATGTGGAAATGTCTCCAATTTCTTTTTCTAACTCATGATCCACATCAACGCAGGTACGGCCCATTTCCTCACCGAGCGCTTTGCCGACTGTAGTTTTTCCTACGCCAGGCATGCCGATGAGAATGATGTTTTCCTTTTCGCGGCGCATATCTCGCAAGATTTGCTCGATTTCCTTTGTGCCAAAGCTTTCACCTTGGAAATGGTTAGCAGCCTCAACGCCTTGAGCCACGAGGAATGGCAAGCCATCACAATGAGGAATTTCCATCATTTCTGCTTGTAATAGCAAAATTGTGCGGCGTGGATTATAGATGAGGTCTACAACGCCTTCCAATTTAGCGAACTGTGTAATATCGATAAGGTTAGCTGGATTATGAGGATACATACCAATAGGTGTGCAGTTAATAATAATCTGTGCTGTTTCGTAGTAATTAGGCGCATCACCATAGAATGGAGCCGTTTTGCGAGATAAATGAACGATATTTTTAGCACCCAAATCTTCCAGTGCTACGTGAACGGTAGCGGAGGAAGCGCCATCGCCAAGGATAATACATTCCTTGCCAGATACATTAATGCCAGCATGTTGTAGGGTAAACACGAAACCATCGTAGTCAGTATTATAGCCGTGCCATTTACCATCTTTGCGAACCATCGTATTCACACAACCGATGCGTTCTGCGCGAGGGTCTACTACATCACAAGCTTCAAGGGCATTTACCTTGTAAGGGATAGTGATATTGATACCTTGTAATTCTGGATCAGCGAAGAACTCTTGCAATTGGCTCGGTTCGCGCTCAAATAATTCGTAATTTGTATTCCCTAGTGCACTGTGAATGCGAGGGGAGAAGCTATGGCCTAACGTACGGCCAAGTAAACCAAATTTCATAGGACCTCCTAGGTCAATATACATAGAATGGCTAATAGGCTGGTACCTATTAGCCATTGGAGTTTTATAACTATATGTATTGTACTATATATGTTCTTATAGGGACTAGTACATATAAGTATATTAGTTTTCAGGGTAATTGCCTAGTAAGCGGAATTTATCTTGTGATGTGTGTAGCTCTGCTAGAACAGACAATACCTTAGGATCTGCTAGGGATGCTTCTAAGTCGAGGTAGAATAAGAACTCAAAGTTATGACCTACAATCGGGCGAGACTCAAGTTTGGTAAGATTTACGCCGATGTTTGCAAACTTGGTAAGTAATGTACCAAGACCACCTGGAGCATGGCTTGCTGTAGTTACCACGGAGATTTTATTAGCCCCTGGGTATACATGGAAGTCCTTGCTGATGCAGATAAAGCGCGTATAGTTGTTATCGCTATTTTGGATATTGCGCATCAATGGAGACAAATTATACAAGTCTGCACATTGCGGTGCTGCAATAGCTGCTACGCCAGGGTCATCACTAGCCGCTACGAGCTGTGCTGCACGAGCCGTGTTATCGAAGGAGCGCAATTCTACGCCTTCTAATTTTTCTAGGAAGTGGCTGCATTGGCCCAATGCTTGAGGATGGGAGATGATAGTGTGAATATCTTCTAGTTTTGTGCCTTTTTTCACGAGTAAATCGTGAGAAATCCATAGGCGAGTACCGCGTACGATATAGCATTTACGATCTTCTAGAAGGTCATACACTTCTTTTACAGAACCATTGGAGCTGTTTTCGATAGGTAATACGCCGAATTGACATTCTCCAGACTCAACAGCGTCGAATACGGCACGGAATCCTGTTACATAGTGAATTTGGCTGAGTGGTAATAATTTATCACACGCCACTTGCGCATTGCTACCGAAGACGCCAGCACAAGCTACACTGCCACGTTGTGGAGGTAATGTAGGGGACTGCTCAATAGCCTTTTTCATTTTAACAGTGAACTCATTATCTTGGAATAATTGTTCAGACTGATACGTACGGCTCAAGCTGAATAATGCTTCGAAGAAACGGCGTGCGTATAGGTCGAGGTCTGGGCCTGCATCTCGAGTTACTTTGTCGAGAATATCCCGTTCCCGTTTTGCATCATAAATAGCCTTGTTCATTTCTTTCTTTGCCGCCGCAACGTCCTTGGAGAGTTCCATGCGCTCTTTGAAGAGGGCGAGCATTTGGTCGTTTATATCGTTAATTTTAACGCGTACTTCATCTAAGTTCATGGTCAATATCTCCTAAGAAATCAAGAATAACGAGGGCTGTTACAGCTTCGATTACAGGTACTGCACGAAGCGCTACGCATGGGTCGTGACGACCTTGGATTGTGAGCAATGTGTCCTCTTTTTGTGAAAGTGACACAGAATGTTGTTCTTTATAAATGGATGGTGTTGGCTTGATGCCCACTTGCATAACGAGTGGTAAACCATTGGTAATACCACCTTGGATGCCACCGCTATTATTCGTTGTCGTTGTAATCTTGTCGCCGTCCATGGTGAAAGCGTCATTCACTTCGGAACCAAGCTTAGCACACATGTCAAAGCCTCCACCGAAGGATATGCCTTTAATGGCAGGGACACCAAAGATTACGCGAGCTAAGCGGTTTTCGATACTGTCAAAGTTTGGGTTGCCAAGGCCAATTGGTAGTCCTGTAGCAACGACTTCAACGATACCACCTGTAGAGTCCCCATCTTTTTTGAGGTTCATAACAAGGGTTTCTACTTCGTTACGTTTTTGTGGATCAACCATAGCAATTGGTTCTGTAGCGATATTAGCTAATGCTTTCATATCTGGATGAACCATATCGATAGGAGCATCTTGGATCGTTCCCACTTGTTTTAAATGGCCGTGGATTTCGATGCCTTTTTCGCGTAATAATTGAAGGGCGATGCCACCAGCTACGCAAAGTGGTGCTGTAAGGCGTGCTGAGAAGTGACCACCTCCGCGCATATCTACCTTGTCGCCGTAGCGCATACGGGCTGTAAAATCCGCATGAGAGGGGCGAGGGATATCGCGTAAGTTATTATAATCGCTAGAGTGTTGAGATGTGTTGCGGATCATAAATGCCAATGGAGAACCACTGAGCATGCCGTCTACCATACCTGCTAAAAATTCAGGTGTATCGGCTTCCTTACGCTGTGTTGTTAATTGATTTTGCCCTGGCGCACGGCGCTTTAAAAAGGCTTTTAACTCATCGATATCGATGGTATGTCCACAAGGCAGACCCTCTACAATACCGCCAATGGCATACCCATGAGAGGCGCCAAAGGTAGATACCTGTATGGTTTTACCGAAATTAGATGCCATTATATTAACTCCTACTATATAGTATGTACTATTTCTATTATCTATTAGATTAAACCAGATACGATTAGAAATCTAAACTGGTTGTGCATTACCGCCCAGTAAGTTCCAGTCCTCAAAGAAGTCTGGATAGGATTTTGTGATAGCCTCGCTGTCTTGTAACGTAACAGGATTTTCACTGATGAGAGCCATCAGTGTACCGGCCATAACGAGGCGATGGTCATTTACGCAATCACCTTGTCCACCTTTAAGTATACCACTACCGATGATATATAGGTCATCGCCTTCTTCGCGAACGGTACCGCCTAAATCTCTTACGAGATTGGCAACAGCTACAAGGCGATCAGATTCTTTCAAACGTAGGCGAGCACCCTTAACAAAGGAACTTTCACCAGAAATAGAGCAAGCAAGGGCGGCCATAACAGGCAACATATCCGGCATTTGCTCTAGATCTGCATGGATTGGCTTGGAAGCGCGACCTGTGACCGTTACATTCATACCATCCCATACTACATCACAACCTGCATCAATCATAACTTGCATGATGCGGCGGTCAGCTTGTACAGAGTTTTTGTTCATGCCTGTAATCGTAATTGGTTTGCCCGTCATACCAGCGGCTACCATCCAGATTGCTGCATTAGACCAGTCACCTTCTATTTGGTAATTATCACGGCCGATGAAGGATGCACCAAATGGGACTGTGAAGGCCTCATTGATGTTTGTGTCTGGTAAAGTGTGTTCTATTTCGACACCAAAATCTCGCATTGTTTCAGTAGTTAGTGTTACATAATCGCTAGATTGTAGTGGCGTAGTAGAGGTAATAGTAGATAAGCCGATTTGAGGGGCTGCCAACAATAAACCAGAGAAGAATTGACTACTTACATCGCCTACCATGGAGAAATTGCCCCCTTGAAGACGACCTGTCATAGTAAATGGTGGTTTATCTTGAGAGAATGTTACGCCGTGCGCTTTCATTTCACCTAGCATAGGTTCGAGTGGGCGATCTGGTAAACGACCTTTGGCATCTACATCTACATCATTACAGATGGATGCTGCTACAGGTAATAAAAGGCGTAATGTAGTTCCTGATTCGTGAGGTACTACATTGCCCTTTGCTGGAGCGGGGCCAGGAGTAACGGTAACAATTTTATTTTCATATACTACGTGAGCCCCTAAGCCTCGTAAGGAGTCCATCGTTGCATCGATATCCTTAGAGGTACGACTCAATAATATAGTAGATGGAGAGGTAGCAAGGGCTGCACAAATCAATGCGCGGTGTGCATGTGCCTTTGCGGGGATGGACGCAATCGTTCCTGTAGGAATGGCGTTCGTTACGGAATGCATATAAATCTCCTTTAAATATTAGGTAAACCTTATATTACAAATAACAATTATGCAGGTTGTAGGTGCTAGAAACCTTAGATAACTTAATCCTAATAGATAAGTTATCTTAATCAAGATAGGTTGCTAACTCCTCGTGGGTGACAACCTTGAGTTCGCTATGGCCGTAGCTTGTAGGAACTACGATTTTTATAGTTGCCCCTTCACTTTTTTTATCGTGCTTAGCAGCTGCAAGGATTTCTTCTTTTGTTATGGTTGTAGTAGTTGGCAAATCGTGTGCTTCGATGAGGGCTTTTAATTTTTCTAATGCTTCTGCATCTAATTCTCCATGTTTTACAGCACCTTGTGCCATGAGGACCATACCGATGGCTACAGCATAGCCATGGTGGACTTCAAAATGGCTGGCCTTTTCGATGCCATGACCAAAGGTGTGACCTAAATTTAAGAGGGCACGAACACCGGACTCGCGTTCATCTTGCTCAACTATATCCGCCTTTGCTTGAACGCAGCGAGCGATAACGGTACTCACGCTATCGCGATGTTTTATTAATGGTTTATGTTCGAGTTGGGTTAATAACCCTGGTACATCGAGGAAACCGTATTTGATAATTTCCCCACAACCATTTTTCCATTCCATGTCTGGCAATGTATGGAGGGTTGTAGGATCACAGAGGACTAGGATAGGTTGTTTGAAAGCACCCCAAAGGTTCTTACCCGCTTCGAGATTGACTGCTGTTTTACCACCTACAGAGGAGTCTACAGCAGCTAATAGGGAGGTAGGAACCTGTACATAGTCAATACCACGCAAGTATGTAGCTGCTGCAAAGCCTGCCATATCGCCTACAACACCACCGCCAAGGGCGATGAGAAGATCTTTACGCGTTAACGATTGGGCTGCCATGTACTCTATTAAATCGATGAGTTGGTGAGCGTTTTTGGAGCTTTCACCAGCAGGGAACACATAATCACAAACAGTATAACCCGCACGTTCCATATTAGCTTTCACAGAATCCAAATAATGCGGTGCCACATTGCTGTCGCTGACGATGATTACGCGGCAATTTGGTTTTAATGGTTTAATATAATCGGTGATGCGTTGTAAAGCGCCTTCCTCGATGACAACGTCATACGGTGTGGACGCATTAATATGAATGCGAGTCATAACAGTTCCTTTCATAAAAGAATAAGCTAGTACCTATTATAACGGATACTAGCTTATTTGTGTGCTATTTAAGATTATTTAGTGCATTCTACCAATGCTTGGCGCAATGCGATAATTTCTTTCATAAGGCTAGTGAATTGGTCTGGACGTAATGCTTGAGGGCCGTCGCACAATGCTTTGGATGGATCGTTGTGAACTTCGATCATAAGGCCGTCTGCACCGCCACTTACGGATGCAAGGGAAAGTGGACGAACCATGCGGCTCATACCTGCAGCGTGGCTAGGGTCCATGATGATTGGTAAGTGAGATAATTCGTGCATCATAGGAATTGCTGTTACGTCTAATGTATTACGAGTTTTAGTTTCGAATGTGCGGATACCACGTTCGCATAATACAACTTGTTCATTGCCTTCGGACATGATGTATTCAGCAGCCATCAACCATTCTTCGTATGTAGCAGACAAACCACGTTTTAAGAGAACTGGTTTATTTAATTTACCTACTTCTTTTAAAAGTGTGAAGTTTTGCATGTTACGAGCGCCGATTTGAAGCATATCTACATTATCGAAGTATTGTAATTGGGAAATATCCATAACTTCGGAAACGATAGGAAGACCAGTTTCTTTTTTAGCTAGCTCTAACAATTCCAAACCTTCTGGACCCATACCTTGGAAGGAGTATGGAGAAGTACGTGGTTTGAAAGCACCGCCGCGAAGGATTGTGGCACCAGCTTCTTTACAAGCTTTTGCTGTTTCTAATACTTGTTCAGGTGTTTCAACGGAGCAAGGACCAGCCATTACTGCGAAGTGACCTCCACCGATAAGTGTACCACCTACGTTGATTACAGAATCATCTGGATGGAATTTACGGTTTGCTTTTTTGTATGGTTCTTGAATACGAGTTACTTTATCTACGAAATCTAGGGACTCGATTTGGCGAGCATCGAGGGATGCAGTGTCGCCGATAAGACCTAAGATGTTGTAGCGAGCGCCTTCTACAGGATGGATAATGAAGCCTTTTTCCTCTAATTCACTGCGTAAACGAGATACCTCTGCTGTTGCTGCGTTTTGTTTTAATGTAATAATCATGATAAATCCTCCTTGTAAACTACAGTGAATAGTAGGGCTTACCATACGGGATAGCAAACAAAAAAGGGCTACCCGTAGTCTAATACGGGTAGCCCTTTTACTATTCTAAGCAACTAATAATGACTAAATCTTAATTAGCGTACCACAAATAGTTCCTTACCCGTACGTTGGATAAAGAACCAATAAAAGTATTGTTTTGTAGCTAGGCTAATTTGGTTAGTCATCTTTGGTTGCTCCTTTCTAAAAATTATGGGTATAGTATAAACCCAAATGATAAAATTATGCAATACCTAAAAATTAATTTCATGGAAGTTTTAAAATATTTTGGCTGTGGGAATTAATAAAATTCAAGATGTTTGTTGGAATTAAGAGTATTTTTGATATAATAAAAATAAGAAGTTTTCAGTGTTTATAGTATGTTTTGTAATACGCTGAAATCATACGCTGAAATCGATTTTTATAAATATGCTTATTCTGTGAAAGGGTTACCTATGATTATTCAAATCTTAGATCATATAACTGATGAAATAAAACAAATTCGTATTGATGTGTTTATGAAGGAACAAGGTTTTGAAGACGAGTTTGATGAAATTGATGAGACTGCAAAGTTTGTACTTTTATCCATAGATGGTAAGCCAGCTGGTACCTGCCGATATTTTCCCAGTGACGTAGCTGGAGATGCGCATATTGGCCGTATGGCGGTACGTAAGTTATATCGTGGACAACATTTAGGCACTAAAATTATGATGGCTGCTGAAAATGCTATTCGTCGCGATGGATATAAAACGTGCTCCTTATCCGCACAAGTGCAGGCAAAACCATTCTACGAATCCCTTGGCTATAAGGCAGAAGGGGAAGAATACCTTGATGAAGGCTGTCCACATGTGATGATGCGGAAAGTATTATAAGAAACTAGATACTAAATATAATAGTTTGTATTAGTTCAGTCAGTATATTAATATCCATATATTTCAAAATATGAGGTGAGAGTTTATGAAACTAGCAGAAGCATTACAAGAACGTGCTGATTTGAATAAGAAAATTAGTGATTTGCGAGGTCGTTTAAATCAAAATAGTTTAGTACAAGAAGGGGAAACACCTAATGAAGACCCTAACGTATTGATACAAGAACTAGAAGCGGCAATTGAAAGACTTCAACAACTCATTAAAGATATTAATCTTACTAACTGTGCAACTATTATTGAAGGGCGCTCTTTAACGCAAATTATAGCAGAGAAAGAAGGAGCTATTATGCGACTTTCTGCATATCGTGCCTTAGCAGATAGTGCAAGTGCTATTAATTATCGTGCTCGTGGCTCGGAAATCAAAATGATAGCAACTGTAAATGTTAGTGAATTACAAAAAACAGCAGATAAAATATCTAAGGAGATTCGCACATTAGATAATTTATTACAATCCACTAACTGGACTGTTGATTTAAAAGAGTACTAATTACAAGTTGGTAATCAAGATAGGGTGGATACAAAGCCACGATTGCTTAATTCGTAAAAAGATGACATTCACATGTACGGGGCGTTTATGATATGTATCGTGTAGGCCCTTATTGTGTATAAATGTATGGTTATTTTTTATAATGTATTACCATGTGTCAACTATTTTGATGAGGGTGGCGTTGGGGATCATAAAAAGGGATGCTTTCACAGTTTTCTGTAAAAGCATCCCTTTATTTTATTCTAAATCATCAAAATCAAATGCTGCTGCTTTTGTATAGTTTGTAACTTTTGCTTCAAAGAAGTCTGTTTTTGTACTATTCAAGTTGGAGAAGCTTTCAATCCATTCCATAGGATTTTCCTTGATTTCAGGATATAGATGAGGTAAGCCAATTGCTTCTAAGCGGATGTTTGCAAGGTATTTGATGTAGCGTTCGATAAGAACGTTGTTAAGGCCGAGGATTTTATCATCAGTGATATATTGACCCCAAGCGATTTCGTTTTCTGCACCTTGGCGAATCATGTCAGTGATTTTCGCTTCTAGTTCAGGAGTGAACAAGTCAGGGCGTTCACGGCGTAACTCGCGGATAATGTTTTGGAACAATACAAGGTGAGTTACTTCGTCACGGTTGATGTATTTGAAGATTGTGGATGTAGCTGTCATTTTACCTTGGCGTGCCAATGTGTAGAAGAAGCTAAAGCCAGAGTAGAAGTAAATGCCTTCTAAGATATAGTTCGCGATGATTGTATGAATAAGATTTGCTTCGCTAGGATCATCGCTGAAACGTTGGTATGCATCGGCGATAAAACGGTTACGTTCAAGCAATGTTTTATCTGTACGCCATTCGTCATAAATTTTGTCACGTGTAATAGGGTTCGTTACAGTGTCCAAAATGTAAGAATAACTTTGAGCGTGAATTTCTTCTTGGAATGCTTGGATATTCAATAAGGATGCCACTTCAGAGGCTGTAATATAACGGCTCAAGTTAGGCAAGTTTTCAGACTGAATGGAATCAAGGAAGTTCAAGAACGCAATAATTTTGTCGAATGCGCGGCGTTCATAATCTGTTAAGTATGGGAATTGCTTAACGTCTTCGTTCAAGGAAATCTCTTCAGGAATCCAGAAGTTGTTGAGCATTGTACGGTACATTTGGTTCGCCCAGTCGTACTTGATACGGTTCCATTCGCGAAGGTTTGTGGTGTTGCCGCCAATCATAGCTTGTGTGCCACGTTCACCATGTTCGTTGAAAATCAGTTTTTTCTCCATAATAGGCCTCCTTTATACAACGATGCGACCTATACTGCTATAGGTCGTCATCAGATTTATATACACATCTCGTATTAGGAGGAGCAGCTAGTGCACTCATCCATTTCAAGGGATTGGTTACGGATGTAGTAGATTGTTTTAATACCTTGTTTGTACGCCTCAACATAAAGGTCAAGAATTTCTTTCGCTTTCATTTGAGGTGTGATGTACAAGTTGAAAGATTGTGCTTGGTCAATATGACGTTGACGCACGCCACAAGCTTTGATGGACCATTGTTGGTCGATTGTATGCGCCTCTTTGTAGA
>URQX01000051.1 GCA_900550175.1 uncultured Veillonella sp. | reverse complement strand
CATAAATGTCCATACGATGACCTCCTTTATACATATATAGTATCATAGATATGCAAAAATATCATCGAATTTTCACAATGTATAGTCTATATAAAATACTTAGACGTAAATTGTTATAGAATTATTGGGCGTAAATCTTCGAGGATTCCCTCTTCTTCGGTAGCGCGTTGGATACTTTCACCAACAATGCGAACCATGTCCGCTAATTGCTCCACAGTGGACGCCAATGGAGGCATGAGAATCACCACATCACCGATTGGACGGCAAATGAGCCCTTGTTCACGAGCAAGGATGGCTACCTTAGCCCCTACCGCATCATTTGGACGATATGCTTCATGCGTAGCCACATCTTTTTCAAGTTCAATACCTACGATGAGGCCTCGTTGACGAACCTCTTTAACATGTTTCAAATTTTCGATCGGCTTCAATGCATTGGTGAAAGCCTCAATTTTCTTAGGTAATCCTTCGATAACCTTTTCATCGCGGAAAACTTTCAACGAAGCTAATGCAACGGCACAAGCCAAGGCATTACCTGTATAGGAGTGACCATGATAGAATGTTTTCTTTTCTTCAAAGGTGCCAAGGAATGCATCAAATATGCGTTGTGTCGTCAATGTGGCAGCGAGAGGCATATAACCGCCAGTAATCCCTTTAGATAAGGTCATGAAATCTGGTGCTACTCCTTCGTGTTCGCAGGCAAAGAATTTACCAGTACGACCAAAACCTGTGGCTACTTCATCGACAATGAGGAATACATCATGTTTCGCAGTTAATTCGCGAACTCGTTTCAAATAGCCATGAGGCATGACGAGCATGCCTGCCGCAGCTTGTACTAATGGTTCCATAACGAGAGCTGTAATTTCATCACCCTCTTCATTGAGGATGCGCTCTAATTCAGCCAAAGATTCTTCAAAGGCTTTATTTCGATCTGCTAAGTCGCGATATACGCCAGGGCTTGGCAATGTCAAAGGTTTGAATAATAAATTATGGAATACTTGGTGGAATAATTGAATACCCCCTACAGATACAGTACCTAATGTATCCCCATGATAGCCCGCATTGAGAGCAATGAACTTAGTTTTCTTTGTTTGCCCTACAAGTTGACGATATTGGTACGCCATCTTGATGGCAACTTCAATAGCTGTACTACCATCATCGGATAAGAATACTTTATTTAAGCCTTCTGGAGCGAGCTCTACCAATTCTTTACACAACTGTGCAGATGGCGGGCTTACAAGACCGAGCAATGTACTATGGGCAATCTTATCTACTTGTTCCTTCAAGGCTTGATTTAATACAGGATGATTATGTCCATGAATGTTAACCCATAAGGAGGACACACCGTCATAATACTTTTTACCGTTCTCATCGATGAGGTATACCCCCTCACCACGTTCGATTACTACTGGTTCTTGTGCTAACCAATCTTGCATTTGTGTAAATGGATGCCATACAAACTCATGGTCCCATTGTGCTGCTTGTGAAAGCTGTTTCTCTGCCATTTTGTTACCTCATACGTACAATTTTACAAACTATAATTTCCTATCCCTATAATGCTCTACTACTATAACAATCTACTACTATAACAATCTATTAATATAAATGAATAGTCCAGATTAAATTACAATATCTAACTACTATATGCCTAATACTGTATTCCATACCTTCTTAGAATCCACAAAGGAGCGAGCCCAACCAAGCTGAACCTTTTGGATATCTGGGCCTTGGTATGGCGGTACTACAGCCACTACAGGAATACCTGTATATCGTTCCATGTCTTCCACATTTGTTTTCAACAAGAACGGATCCACTGCCGTTGTATCATTAACAATGATAGCTTTCACTTCAATACCATGTATCTTCGCGTATTCACAAGTCAAAATCGCGCGGTTAATGGAGCCCAATCGTCCATCAGCTACAACGATGGCCGGTAATTTAATATCTTTCATTAAATCCGTGAATGTTGTATCGCCGTAAAGAGGTGTTGTAATACCACCAGCACCTTCTACAAAGGTTAGATCATAGCGATTAACAACATCTAATGTATGAGCTACTACACCATCATAATTGATTTCTATACCAGATAACTCTGCAGCAAGACGAGGAGAAAAATCACCAGCAATAGCATAGGGATTTACTTCATGACGACGAGATTCAGGAATGCCTGCAGCACGCATCAAATGCGTAGCATCTTTACTTTCAAGATCCACATTATAATTATCCTCATCCATCGTTACACATTCAGGAAAAGGTACCGCACTAGATGACACCGGTTTAACCATACCAACCGCAAAGCCATCATCAACAGCCATAGCCCCTAACAATCCTGTCACAAACGTCTTGCCTACATCTGTATCTGTTCCAATTATAGAAATACCTAACTGCTTCATACAGGTCTCCTCTCAGCGATACTTAGCGCCGCATAGGTTAACTAATTCATATGAGTAAGTTTACAATCTAATTACAATATACAGCCAAACAGAATATATAGTCAACCTATTATTATGCTTTAGGTTGACTTGAAAAGGACTATATGGGGCCCCGGTACATTAGTGGGATACTTGTTAAAAATCACAGAACCTAGCTCATCGCTCCAAAGCGAGCTAAGTCGCTCTTTACTAGGTTCTGTGATTTTTATGGCTATACTTATGTAACAGTCCCATATAGTCCTATTGGTAATCTTAAATGCGAAAATAATAGGTTAATTATCTAAAAAAAGGATGTCTTAATACTTATATGTATAAAACATCCTTTTATTATCATACTATGAATTTAACGACTATATTCTTTTACTAGCCACCAAAAATTTTTTTACGCACGTCATCAGCATTATGTAATATACACGATTCATCAACTCCATAATGTCTTGCTAAAAGGACTGATTTATTAATAGCATCAGTGGAATTTTGAGCTTCACTGACCGCCTGAATATAAAGCATATTTGCCTTATGTTCTTCTAAAAGTTCATCATAAAATAGCTTAAACTCTTCATCGAGTTTTACTTGATAGCTATTAATGCGCTCATAAAAGGCTTCGATTTTTTGCTTTTCAAAAGCCGTAAGAACTTCATCTTTAATCCAAGCTTTAACATGACTCCATAAGGCTTGTATTATAGGTTTAATAAAAATATATAGCTCTTTAATAATTAAATATATAAATCTAATCCACGCAATTAGATTCATTCGTAGAAAAATTAAAACTGTATTTCCACCACCACGGATTACGGCATCAGCTCCATCAACAAGACACATAGCCCCTGTGCTAATAAGTAACATCCACCGAAGAGTCTTGTCTTTCATGCTAGGCAAGCATTCACTCCAAGGCAACTTATACTGGAAGTGTTTTCGAATTACATAAATTGCTCTTATCATCAATTCATTAAATAATACTGGTACAGCCATAGCAAGACCATGTCTAAAATCGTATCCCTCTTGAAATACTTTTACCATTAGAGTAGCAAAATCATTTAAATGCTTTCCGACCTGGAATTGACCTACGTTAATAAATTGAAATAAATTCATAAACGGAATTGGTAACCCGCTACCTCTTCCACCATTCCCTCTACTGCCGGATGAACCTGCGATATCAGATAATACGTGCCCCAACCAATTAACAAAGCCGGAAAATAATTTTGAAATAAAATTACTACCCTCTAAACGAAAACCACTATCAGTTGTATCTATTCTGATAAGTTTACCATCCGATACAAAACTAGCGGTATTTGTAAACTGATCTAATATTGAAAAGAATAGTCCCACCGGATCAGGACTATGCCCTAAAGACTTAATATGATGATTAATCGTCCCCATATTAAATGCACCATTAACATCTACTGAACTTCTATGGTCATAATTTACTTTAAAATTACGTTCAAAATACCCAATAGCAGATGCTATATTATCTTCTTGTCCAGATTTTGGGTTCCATCCTGATAACTTTGCAGCCTTTTTAACTAAATCATCAACTACATTATCTGCCATTTTCGTCAAAGCACCAGTATCGGGTACACCGACAAAAAATACGTCAATAAGACCAGCCATCAGACCTGACATACCTGCAAACATAGCATCATAACGATCGAAGGAAATATCTTGAACATGTTGCGCTATATCATTATATTTATATTCATTTATTACATTAGCAAGTGCTAGTGTACTCATAATTCGCTAATCCACCATTTATACATAATCAATTTATATATACAAAGTATTATATTAAACTACTTTTTTATTTAGCATTTTTGCAATTGTAGTAGCAAGATTAATTGCAGTTCCAATATATTTCATTTCGTCTTCAGAAAGTTCAGCCCAATGTTTAATCCCTCTTAACTTAAGTCTGTCAACGATAGCAGAGAATGTACTATAGTTTTTACCTAATTCGATTCGCTCGAAATTAACTTTTGTTGTTAACTCTTTTATTTTTTTCGTTTCTTCTTTTAATTTTTCGATTTGTTCAGTCGCTTTTCTTGCAATCTCTTTATTTTTACTATTAGCCATAAAGCCACTAATAGCCAGTGCAGCTCCACCAACAGCCCATCCCACAGGACCCGTAGCAGCCATTAATGCACTACCACCTGCCATTCCAGCACCACCAGCAGCAATAGCGCCACCACCTAACCAAGCCAATGCAGCATTAGTCGCTGCAGCACCAGATAAAGTAGCTATAGCTGTACCAGTTGATGCCGTACCAAATGTAGTCGCTATAGCCATTGCTGCAGAAGGGCCAAAAGCTGCAATGCTAGCGCCAGCAGCAACACCTGCACCTGCTAAGGTGCCAAATTTCTGACTATCAACTTCACTTTCCAACCTTTTTAATGCACTATCAAATTTATTCAATTCAGTATCAATTTTTTGCAACTCTATTTTGATAAAATCAGGTTTCCCACCAATTCTTTCGACATCATCATAAAATCTTTTAACTTTATCTTTTATTTCAAGCTTTTTATTATGAAACCCTTCTAAAGTGATAATAGTAGTCGATAACTGTGCATCATAAATACTTTTCTCTTTTTTCAAGTTAGAAAGAGCCTCTTTTTTTAATCCATTATTAAACATTTTTCCCTCCTACAAAACAAACAATAATAAGCATATTTTACCAATAACTCTTTAAAATTCATTTTATTTTCATAAAATATTCATCAATACTTCATTATTTATCCATAAAGAGGCGAGACATATATTAACTTTATTTATATAGACTGTATACTCGATTAAATGAACGCAAAAATATAATTATATAATGGCTCCACATTAATTTCGCTCCTACTCGATACAGTAAAATCACGCTACTTCGTTAAACCACATTTAGCCTCGATGGGACTAGTCCATAAATACAGTTATAAAAAGAGTGATGACTAACCGATTAGCGACTTAGCTCGCTTTGGAGCGTAGAGGTTAGTCATCACTCTTTTTTACCTAAATGTAGTTATGTAAAGGGGCCCCATCGAGGCCACCACTAAATCTCAATATAACGGAATTCGCCTGTATCAGGATCCATCATGCCCCCATAGAATTCCATTCCTTTCGGGAATAGTGGGTGGTGGCGCAAAAAGTTTACTGTATAGATTACATTGTCTTCGGAGATATGGAAACGATCCATCCAGTCAATAAGGCCTGGTTCAATCATGCGAATCGCATCTTCACTGATACCTTTTTCTTTCATTGACTCCATAAATGTAGTAGCAGAGAAATCAATCATGCCACAGTTTTCATGGCCAATGATTAATACGTCTTCAATCTCCATACCATAAGTCGCAACTAGCAAGCTTTGTACGATATTATCGATAGGTTGTGTTACGCTATTGCCGGCTGTTTTAATGACGATAATTTCGCCACGGTTAAAACCTAGTGCATCTTCTAGCATGCAGACTAAACGCGTATCCATACATGTGACAATACCTAATTTTTTAGTAGGATGGCTTGTTAATCCTGCCTTTGGTAATTCAGGATGATTTTTCACATATTCTTTATTGGTTTCAATTATTTTTTTAATATCAATCATAAGGTACCTCATTTACATTTCTATCTATAAAATAGATTCTATTCATTATATACAACATATTCACTACAAAACAAGTGATTTCCATCACCTATAAATATTAATTATAACCTATCATCTTCACAAGAAGACCATAAAACTCATATTAATTCTATCTTTATAATTAATATTCATTTATCATACCTTTTATTCTTATATATTCATAAAAATGAATATACTGTATATTTCTTACATTGCTAGTAGATTATAATTCCCCCAATGTGGTACTATTAAAACTATAGAAGAGAAACGCCACATGATATCACATATGACGTGAACTGTATGTACAGTAAGGAGGTTTTATTATGGGTATCAATCAAAAAACGTTGCCAGGCATTCTGCTCTGTGCAGTCCTCGCTATTCCTTGTTGGCTATTAGGCCTAGAGTTTCATCTAATCGGTAGCCCAATCTTTGCTATCATCTTAGGTATAATTATTGGCTCTATATTCACATCTTGGAAGCGCGAAAAAACTGGTGCCGGCATTGGCTTCACATCCAAAAAGATTTTACAATGGGCTGTTATTTTATTGGGCTTTGGATTAAATATTACACAGATTTTACATGTAGGTTGGATTTCATTACCTGTCATTATTTCAACCATCGCTACATCCTTAATCGTGTCCTATGTTATTTATCGACTCACTCATATCGACTCTAATACAGCTGTACTTATCGGTGTAGGTTCCTCCATTTGTGGTGGTTCTGCTATCGCTGCAGCTGCACCAGTCATCAAGGCAGAGGATCAAGATATTGCCCAAGCAATCTCCGTTGTATTCTTCTTCAATGTAGTGGCAGCTTTTGTATTCCCTCCATTTGGTGATGCTATTAGTCTTTCCAATATGGGCTTTGGTCTATTTGCTGGTACAGCCGTAAACGATACATCCTCTGTAACAGCTACAGCTGCCGTATGGGATAGTATGAAAGGTACTGGTACACAAGTACTAGAATATGCGACAATCGTTAAATTAACACGTACCCTCGCTATTATTCCTATTTGTTTAGGTTTAGCAAGTTACCAAGTATATAAAGCAAAACAAAGTGCTGCTCAAGCTGATGGTAGCAGTGTTAGCATCGCTAAAATCTTCCCTAAATTTGTTTTATACTTTGTTATTTGTGCTCTTATTACAACAGCATTATCCTATGCGAATGTAGATATTCAATTCTTGAGCGTATTCAAAACTATTTCCAAATACTTTATTACAATGGCAATGGTTGCTATCGGTCTTAATACTAATATCGTAAAATTGATAAAATCCGGTGGTTCTGCCCTTGCATTGGGTGCTTGTTGCTGGATTGCCATTACGGCTGTCAGCCTAGCTACACAACATATGATTGGTTTATGGTAAGAAATATACATACCTATTTTAATATGATATAATTGTATATAGTTAGAATAGTAATAACCCCTCCAGTAATGGAGGGGTTTCGTGCTACTATTCACCTTATTAGTACTTTATCATACTATAGTTAGGAGGGTTAACATGTACTTCTTACAAGGACTTCTTGTCGGTCTCGCAACATTTGCCCCTGTTGGCATGCAAAACCTCTTCATCATCAACACAGCATTGGTACAGCCTATACGTCGTATCATATTGACCCTTATCATATTGGCACTATTTGATATGAGCCTCAGTACGGCAGCCTTCTTTGGTATCGGCGCCATTCTTGAAATGTGGCCGCTTACAAAGCTTATCGTACTCCTTTTTGGGGGCCTACTGATTGTATACATGGGCTTTAATATATTCAGAACTGAACCAGATATGCGCAATGTAAATACGAATATTCCAATTCGTAAAATTATCCTATCCGCTATCGCTGTATCCTGGGGGAATCCTCAAGCCGTTCTTGATGCAACTATGATGCTCGGCGCCTTCCAAGCTAATATACCTGAAGAAGGTATTTATTATTTCTTTGGAGGCTTCCTAGCTATGACCCCAATGTGGTTTGGAGCCTTAGCTGCCACCATGTATTTATTAGCTAAAAAAATAAAAATTACCCATATGGCTTGGATCAATCGCTTCTGCGGCGCCGTTCTCGTCATTTATGGTATAAAATTATTCATCGATGGGATTACAATGCTCTTGGAATATGTTTAATTAAACGTTCTTCAATAGAGCAATATTCAAACAATAAAGCCGTTAGCATGCGCTAACGGCTTTTATAATGTAATTATTTGTTATAGTACAAATTACTTTGCTTTAGCAGTATTCGTTATCTTAAAACTCCGACAGAACTTGATTGAACATGTCTCTAAAAGCTTCTACATAGGTATTACTTTGATTTCGTTGAGATACAAAGTAATAATTACGCTCCATAGATTTACCATGGTTAGTCAATACCTTGCGCTCAATGCCAGGCATGGAGTCGGTTAAATATTTAAAACGATCAAGTAACAATAATCCTTGTTGACCTGCTACTAAATAGCGCGCCTCCTCTAATGTACGAGCATATGCAAAGGCACCAGCATAACCTATTGCCTTACGATAATGTTCTTCCTCAGCTAACGTATACTTACCACGACATACTAGAATAAGAGGCAAATCATCAATGGTTTTAATTTCAACACTACCTTCATTAGTATAACCTTGTGGCACCTCAATCACGGTAGTCGCCTTATCGATTAAATGACTTTCAAAATCATCAGATAAAACCTGCCACTGATCATTAAAAATCATGTCCACACGACGATCATCCAACATACCATACAGTTCTTCATGACTGCCACTATACATCCGGATATCTAAATTTTTATAGCGCTTCGCCATGCGAATGACCGTTTGCTGCATTGCCATCCCACTATAGCGGTTCAAATAGCCAATTCGTAAACTGACACGTGTATCTGTTCCGATACGGGTTGTTTCTACTTTAATTTCATGAAAACGTTCTAGTAATTTTTTACCAGATCGATATAGATATTGTCCTGCTGGTGTTAGATGAAAGCTTCGCTTTTCTCTCACCATCAGCTCCACACCAAGACTCGTTTCAAGGGCTTTAATTTGTTGTGAAATAGCAGATTGAGACACATACTGCTCTGTCGCAGCTTGGGTAAAACTATTATTATCAACTACACACACAAAATACTCTAATTGTTTCAACAACATAACGATACACTCTCATCTCTCTTATAATTAGTAGTCTTACTCTATCTACTAACCTACTACACAACATACACCAACCCCTCGCATTGGTATTTGCTACTCACATAATATTTTTCTCTACAACTACAACTACAACTACAACTACAACTACAACTACAACTACAACTACAACTATTATATTTCATTAAAAGCAGTTTCTCTATGATGAGCTACTTTTACGAGCCACAACTAAATTACGATATACAAACCACGAAGCTACAAAGAATATTGCTGCCGTAGACCAGAATACAGCACCATAGCCAAAAGCGCGCGCAATAACACCACTAATAACAGGACCCAATACATTGCCCATCATAGCGACGCTAGATACGGCACCAAAGACAATGCCTCTTCGCTCAACAGGAACAGCCTTAGATATAAGAGTATTTGCAATTGGCGTAATAAAGCCCATAAAAAATCCCGCTATAGCACGGAATACACCAAGCCCCCATATACTAGGCATCAAGTATTGCAAAATAAATAAGGAGCCCACTGCCCATGTAGCAGTAAAAATAATACGAGGCATGGTCAATCGTTGTGTTACCTTACCGATTGAAATGGATGCTAAAGCACTAAACAAACCAGCCCCAAAGATAATAATCCCTACAATAGTAGCAACAAATTCATCATTCACAGCCATATAGTGTTTGATATAAAGCGGCAAGATGGGACCAATACCAGTAATACCAAAGTTACATAAAAACTGCATCGCCACTAATAGACGAACTCGAGGTATCATGAGAAATGATTTAATCAAAGAAATCTGTGATTCTTGAGCATCTACCTTATGCTTAAACTGAAGATTAGGCATTAAGAAATAAATACCTAACAAGCAAATTCCAGTCAATCCAGAAAATACAAAAAATGGTGCTCTATAGCCTAATAAATCGGCCACTAATCCCCCCATAAGAGGTCCAAAGACGAGTCCCATTACCATAGAGGCCTGATACAGCCCCATCGCCCATGGAACCTTTTCCTCAGGTGTTATGAGCACAATAATAGCCAGTCCTATCGGTACGTAGCCACCAACTACACCTTGTAAAATCCGAAGCACTAATAACTGTGTAGGAGTTTGCGTGAAAGCACAAGCTCCAACGGTAACCATTAAGGTAAATAAGATAAACATCATTACCTTACGTGGCCCGAGTTGGTTTGCCTTGCGCGACCAATACGGTGCACTAAGCGCTACCATACACGGCGTTACACCGGATACAATACCTGCCCACATAGCAGCTTCACCTGGATTATGTAGACCTAACTCTATAAGAAATAAGGGTAGGAATGATAGTACCCCTATAATTGTTATTCCCCCACCGATCTGTATAATACAGATTAAATAGATAATTCGTTTCCAAGAAGAATCCATAGTGACCTTCTTTCTTATTAGTATATACTTACACAAAATAATAGAATATACTCACAATAATATTGTATCGTAAACTACAAAAAAAGACCATCTCTTCCACATATAAAGGGTAGAGATGGTCTCTTTTTAGTTC
>URQX01000050.1 GCA_900550175.1 uncultured Veillonella sp. | reverse complement strand
CTTTAAATGAGCGATTAGCTGAGTTTAAACGCGATAAAGCATCTAAAGAGGGTCGAGTACTTCTTGAGAGTGTAGGCGTTACAACTACCTCAGCTGTAACTCCAACTCGTAAACGAAAAGCTAATCATGCCCTAAAAGAGGGGATGAAATGGTCTATCATTTTAGGTAAGCCTAAAGCTCTTGAACGGAGATATCGCTAATCAAAAAGGTTAGCAATAAAATGTAGTACTAGTTTGTTAGTGCATAGAATATGGGTGGTTTATGCCCGGATATTGTGATAGCAACTAAAATTACACCTATCGTATGTGGTGCATATATTTACATATGGAAAGAGGTTCCTATTGGTCACCTATGTGACTATTAGGAACCTCTTTTATATTGTCTTTTCTTGATGGAACTTTCACAATAATAGGGAAAGGAGTTCGTCCATAAGGAAAGGTGATATTATGTATCGTAATGTACGCGTTATACCTAAACAGTTATTGGAACAATTATACGTAGAGAAACAGTGGAGTATTCGCGATGTAGCAGAGTATTTTCAGTGCAGTGTAGATACTATTATGCGCCGCATGAAAGAGTATGAAATCGATCGAAGACCTTTGAAGAAGGATATTAATATGGTTCATGTACAAGCTCTATATGAATCTGGAAAGTGGTCTTTGCACTCGCTAGCAAAGCGTTATGATGTATCGATTACGACGATGGCAAGTCGTATGAAAGAATATGGATTGGCTTGTCAACGATCATCAAAGAATATAGCCATCGATCCGGTGCGTATTTGTAGGGCTTATAAAAGTGGAAATACCTCGGATTCTATTGCGCACATGTATGGCATATCCCGATGGAAAGTACATCATATATTGCGCCATATGGGAATGTGTACAACGCCTAGGGCACAAACATCTCGAAAGGTAGATGAGATGGCTTACTTATATATTCATCATCGTATGAGTACAGATGATATAGGTTTGGCCTATGGGATACGGGGCTCTACGGTGGCGATTTACTTACGGGAACAAGGCATAGAAATTCGTGCAAATACATTGGCGTTAGACAAGAATAAAATAAAAAACTTACGTGCTCAAGGGTATGGTGTTGCTAAAATCGCTCAGATAATGGGATGCTCTACTTCTGCGGTGAGAAAGCGACTGGCTACGAAAAAATATATCTCTCCTTGATGTAGTGAGGTAGATACTATATACTTAAATTTATACAATGATGGGAGGAATATTATGCTTGAAATTATATCTGCTTTAATACCGTTTTTCTTACTTGGCATAGCTGCCGCTGGTTTGTCCCGTGTATCTGGGGGAGCCTTGTCGATGATTATCGTACCAACGCTATTGATTTGGGGCGCTAATGCCATTGATGTTATTGCCTTTATGCTACTTTTTGTAGTGTACAACAACTTTACAATGGAGACACAAGACGTTCGATTAGATTATAAAGACCTTGTATTATTCCCTAAATGGCGCTTATGTATTCCGTTTATTTTGACCATTGTTACGGCCTTCTTTGTACCGGCTGCGGGCATTGCAGTCTTTATGGCTTGCTTTGTACTAGAATTGTTAGCTACTGTATACAAACGCATTCCTGAAAATAAGCGACCTCGCTTGCATCGCGTTATTGTTACATCCGTTTTAAGTGCTGTTGTAACGGCTGTAGGTGCTTATGCAGGTCCAAAAATTTCTAGCGAATACTACTTCATCTGTGTTGGTTTAGCAATCTTAGTTATTACAGGTTTTGCATGGTATGTAGGTAATCATCGAGATGCCTTTAGAAGCACATGGGAAACAATTTGGGCTGACTTTAACTTATTCTTGGGTATGTTTGGTGTAGAAGCATCTTATTATCCAGCAGCACTAACTCGTTCTATTCCAAATCCAATGGATCGTATGTTACCAATGATTACCGTAGTAGGTGGTTATGCAGGTCTTATGGTGGTGTTTGGGCTGTATAATATCTTCTCCATACCATCCTTGATTACTGCTATTGGTGCGGCTATCGGCATTCGTCTATTTGGTTTGTACGAGTTTCCACGTCATGGCAGCTTCTCCTACTTAGCGATTGGCTTTGCTGTAGCGGCTGTTGTATGCTTGTACCTCGTATCTCCAACACCAGTAGGTTTTGATCATATTAATACATTAGTATCTCAACCTATCGTTCAATAATGGTTGATCTTATAGTCGTCGCTAAATGTTTTAGTAATATTTTTAATACCTCACGTAGTATGTTATTGAACTTGAATATGTGACATAGTTCATATATTGTACTGAAAGTTGAGTTCATACTAGATTGTGAAAGGAGTTGATGCTCTGTGGCAGAAATAATTGAAACGAGACCATTTCCACCATTCTTACCAAAGAACACGACGGTGATGATGATGGGGACATTCCCACCAACTTCCGAAAAGCGATCTATGGAATTTCATTATCCTAACTTTCAAAATGATATGTGGCGCGTGTATGGCTTAGTATTCTTTGACGATAAGGAACACTTTAGAAAAGGTGAGGAAAAAGCCTTTGATGCGGATAAGATTAAAGCGTTCTTATCTGAAGCGGGGATTGCTTCCTGTCCTACTGTATTAAAAGCTATACGCGAAAAGGGCAATGCATCGGATGCATTTCTTAAGGTTGTTGAACCTGTACCGCTTGCAGAGGTATTGGAGCAAATTCCACACTGTAAACATATTGGTACCACAGGTGGTAAGGCTACAGAAATTTTGTTAAGCCTTTTGCCAGAAAAGGTTAAACTACCTAAAACAGGGGAGACAATTCCCTTTGTGTTTAACGGTCGTGAATTGACGTTAACACGATTGCCATCTACATCTCGTGCATATCCATTAAGCCTTGCCAAAAAGGCTGAAGCCTATAAAAATTTCTTTAAGGCTTGTGGATTACAAACGAAATAATCTTGATAAGTAAACTAATTTAATATGTATAAATAACACCTTTGTTGTTATATTGTATTTTTAATGATGCCATATAAACAGTCAAAGGTGTTTTTATTATCAAAAATTAATGTGAATTAGAAAAACGGATATAACTATATTATTATTGGTTATATATATCTTATTATAAATAAAATTAATGAGGTGTATAACATTTTAATTCTTGATTTTTAGAGTGAGAGGTTTATAATTAACCGTTGTTGCAAATGGTTGACAATAGTTTAAGAAAATGGAGTTGATATTATGGATAAGGCTAAAGAGGCCTTATGGACAAGATCCTTTGTCCTTGATACTTTGATTAATTTCTTAGTATTTTTGATTTATTATTTATTAATCGTTATTATTGCGGTAGTAGCAAAGGATAATCTTCATGCCACAGCAAGTCAAGCTGGCTTGGCCGTTGGTATTTATATTATTGGTACTGTTGTTGCTCGTTTGTTAGCTGGGCGGTTTATTAGTAGCTTAGGCTGTCGTAAGATGTTGTACTTAGGTTTATTGATCTACTTAATTTCCACAGCCATGTACTTCTACACACCTAATTTATTGATGCTCGACAGTGTTCGTTTCTTAAATGGTTTTGCTTACGGTATTACATCTACAGCTACAAGTACAATCGTGGCAGCTATTATTCCTATGTCACGTCGTGGTGAAGGGATTAACTACTATGGTTTGTCTACATCTCTTGCCGCTGCAGTAGGTCCGTTTTTAGGTATTTTGATGCTTCATAGCCTTGGCTATGACTTTATCATCGCCTTCTGTGTTGCTCTTATCATCCTTTGTGGTATCGGTTCCGTTATCATGAAATTTAATGAACCTAAGCTTGATATTGATTCTGAAGAACATAAAGGTATTAAAATTTCCGACTATATTGAACCACGTATGAATTCTATTAGTCTTGTTTCTTTACTAGTAGGTTTTGCATACTCTGGTGTTATCGGTTTTATGGCCGCTTATACAAAAGATTTAAACCTTATCTTAGCAGGTACATTCTTCTTCGTTGTATATGCTGTAGTTATTACGATAACAAGACCATTACTTGGTATTGTATTTGATATGAAAGGGGAAAACTTCGTTCTTTACCCTTGCTTCATATCTTTAGCACTTGGTATTTTCTTGTTGTCCATCGCTCACTCTACATGGCTTATACTCTTATCTGCTGTGTTTGTTGGTCTTGGTTACGGTACATTTATGTCAAATGGTCAAGCAGTAACTGTTAAAATCGTTCCTGTTCACCGTATTGGTGTTGCCACATCTACATATTTCATTGCCTTAGATATGGGATTAGGTTTTGGTCCATACATTTTAGGTGCTATTAAAGAGGTTGTTGGTTATACAAGTATGTTCCATGTTACTGTTGTAGTAGCACTTCTTGCATTTGTTGCTTATTATTTCCTCTATGGCCGTTATGTAGGTACTGAAAAAGATCTTTCTTTGAAAGCTCGCGCTGAAGAAGAACAAATCAGAAATCATAAACGTAATGGAAAATTAGCATAACATTAGCTATATTTCTTACAATCACATAACAATAAAAAGGACTATACGAGATATCTCATATAGTCCTTTTTATTGTTAAGGTATCTTAGTATTCCATTGTATTCTACACTACTAGTTTAGTATTTAAATATCCTTCAAATGTCATCTAGTAGTATAGGTGTATGAGGAGTTACATCGTAATCTATTATTTCTCAATATTTACGATATTTACAATAACTTCTACGGCTTTTTTCATGTCATCAATACATGCGAATTCGTGACGACCATGTAGGTTTTCTACGCCAGTAAAGATATTAGGGGTAGGGATGCCCATGAAAGAAATTTTAGAACCATCTGTACCGCCACGGATAGGGTCGCAAATAGGAGTAATCCCTGCTTTTTCCATAGCAGCTTTTGCTACGTTAACGCATTCCATTTTGTCTTTGATGATGTCATACATGTTGTAATATTGATCTTTTACAGATACTTCACATACTTCGCGGCCATAGATTTCGTTTAATGTTTGACCAGCTTGTAAGAAGAATGCTTTTTTCGCTTCGAACAATTCTTTGTCATGGTCGCGTATGATATAGTTCATTTTACCAGTATCTACTTGAGTTTCCATGCTCATAAGCATAAAGAAACCTTGACGACCACATGTGTGTTCAGGAACGGCAGCACCTGGTAATAGAGCATCGAATTGCATTGCTAATTTAGCACAGTTAATCATAATGCCTTTGGCAGTGCCTGTATGAACAGATACACCTTTGAGGGTTACTGTACCGCCTGCAGCATTGAATGTTTCGTATTCAAGTTGACCAAGGCTTTCACCATCAATCGTATAAGCAAAATCAACAGGGAATTGTTTTACATCAAAGTGATCGGCGCCAGTACCGATTTCTTCGTCTGGACCGAAAGCGCACATGATTTTACCATGCTTGATTTCTGGATGAGCAACGAGGTAGGCAAGGGCTTCCATGATTTCACAGATACCAGCCTTATCATCGCCGCCGAGAAGGGTGAGACCATCTGTGACAACTAAGGATTTACCGATGTAATTTTTTAGATTAGGGAAATCTGCACGACGTGTGAAGATTTGATGTTCCTCGTTAAGACAAATATCGCCGCCATCATAGTTTTCAACGATACGAGGCTTAATATTTTCTGCGTTGTAGTCTGCTGTATCCATGTGAGCGATGAAGCCTATAGCAGGTGCTTTTTCATCTGTATTAGCATTTAATGTGCCGATGACAAAACCATTTTCACGGTTGTAAATAACTTCATCTAAACCGATTGCTTTTAAATCAGGAACGAGCACATTAGTAGCAAAGTCTACTTGAGTTTGAGTACTAGGAATTGTTGTACTTTCCTCGTTAGACCGTGTATTTATGCTTGTATAGCGTACAAAACGTTCGACCATTGATTCCATAATGAGCCTCCTCGTAAGTAAACATACATCTTATACATACTGGTATAAAAACTGTATATAATAGAGATTCTTAATATACCTTCATTGTAGAACAGGGGCGGTGAAAATGCAAAATAAATATTTATGGAACGTGTGATATTTTATTCGCATAATGCATAGAAAACCATTGAACCATATATAGTGCCGTGTTAGTATAAAGGTGAATAGTTATACGTTTGTACATTTTCTGTGAGGAGGTTTTACCATGTCGGACGAAACTCGTTCTATCCCGCCCGTAGAACCCGTATTGGATCCTAAGAAGGATTACGTAGAGATTAACTCGTATGTAGTATTCTGGGGCCTATTCTATGCGGCAATTTTCACGCTGGCTGTAGGGTATTTATGTTTGAAAATTGGTCAAACAGTAGATGCCTTTGCTCCAGTATCTGTACTTGCTATGGGTACAGCAGTTATTTTGAAACGGCAAAATGCTTTTGCCGAAACGGTTCACATTCAGGCTATCGCTAGTTCTAGTACGAACACATTAGCTGGTGCGATGTTCTTCTTGCCAGCTCTATACATTTGGAATGTTACAGATGTATCCTTTGTACAGATGGCGATTCCTATCATCCTTGGTGGCGTACTTGGTGTTCTATTATGCGTTATGTTCCGTCGCTACTTTGTTGAGGAAATGCATTATGTGTATCCGTTCCCAAGTGGTCGTGCTGCTGCTGAAGTACTAATGAGTAATGAAGGTAGCAAAGCGAAACTCATGCTTGGTTCTGGTCTTATCGCTCTTGTATATGACTTTATTCTTAACAGCCTCGGCTGGTGGGAAGAGGTTATCCGTACTACCGCATTTAAATGGGGCACTGCTTTGGCAGATCAAACTAAGTTAAATGCTGCTGTAGATACAGATGCTGCGTTGCTTGGCCTTGGTTACTTCACAGGCTTGCGTTATGCGGCTATTATCGCAGCTGGTTCCTTCTTCTCTTGGTTCGTATGTATTCCAATCGTATACTATTTAGCTCCGGAACATATCATGCAAATCAATGGGCATGCAGTTCCACTTGCAGAAGCTCCTATTCGTAAAGTATTCTTAGACTATGTTCGCCATATTGGTATCGGTATGCTTGCTATGGCAGGTATCATCGGATTGCTCAATATGTCTAAGGTAGTAGCTAGTGTTGTTAAAAATGCAGTACTTGATATTTTCAGTTCCAAAACCGTTGATGTTAACTTGCTTCGTACACAACGCGACGTGCCTACATCTTGGATTGGCGCTGGCATCTTATTATGTACAGTTCTATTTGCAGCATATTTCCACTTTATGTATGCTGAAAGCTTCTCTCAAACAATCGTAGCATTCTTAATCGTTCTAATTATGTCCTTCTTATTATCTGTAGTAGGTATTAGCTCCATCGCTTATACAGGTACAGAACCAGTATCTGGTATGACAATCTTCATGATTATCATCTCCGCTGTATGCTTAACAGCTGCAGGTATGACTGGTAAAGTAGGTATGATTGCAGTCCTCATGATGGCATCCTTCATCGGTACAACCATCGGTATGGCTGGTAACTTCATGTCTGAACTCAAGGTAGCGCACATGACAGGTGCTACACCTAAGAAAATGGAACAATGGCAAATCGTTGGTACCATTCTTTGTGCCGTACTTTCTGTAGGCGTTATGATCCTCTTGAACGATGCATATGGCTTCGTAGGGGACCATGCATTAAATGCTCCACAAGCGAATGCTATGGCTGCTATCATTGAACCAATGATGACTGGTGGTAGTGCTCAATGGCCTCTATACATGGCTGGTGCATTATTCGCTATTATCTTGTGGATGGTAAAAGTTCCACCATTGGCATTTGCACTTGGTACGTACTTGCCAATGGAAATCAACACACCATTACTTATCGGTGGTTTGATTGCATACTTCGTACAAAATAGTACAAAAGATAAAGAATTGGCAGATCTTCGCTTCTCCAAAGGTAGCACAATTGCATCTGGTCTTGTAGCTGGTGGTGCTATTGGTTCTTTATTCAGTGCTGTACTTCGTATTGCAGGTGTTGATGTATTCGCTCAAGACTGGGTTGAAACTCCGGAAGCAACATACCTCAGTATCGTAATGTACTTATTACTCTGTGTATTCTTGTACAAAGTAGCTATGTACGTAAAAGCTAAAAAAGCTAAATAATGTGAGTATGATAGTTTTTCAATGAAGTAAAAATGCTATCTATTCTATAAAATGCTAGGAATTCTCCTCCCTGGAGATGGCCGCCTTCATCAAGTTAGGGTTTAGCTTGGTGAAGGCGGCCTTTTTGTAATTATGACTATTTAGGTTTTCTAGATAAATAGTATATTTGATATAACCTTAAGCTATGTTTGGATAATACCTATTGATATAGTCGGATTAATTGACCCTAACTATATCGAATGTTATGATTATACTAGAATACCTTTATAGGTATTATTTTTATTATGCTCATACTGTAAGTATAGATAGATTCATTCGTATATAGAAAGAAAACTTTACATAGAACTGTAAGGTTAGAGTAAGGTCAATTATGAAATTTAAGAAAATAGCAGCTCTTTTAGGGGCTTTTACACTTGCCAGTAGCTTGTTTATAGCTGGCTGTGGCAATACAGGCACTAGTCAAAAAATATGGCGCGTTGGTACAGATGCGACCTATGCACCATTTGGATTTAAAGATAAAGACAGCGGTAAATTAGCAGGCTTTGATGTAGATATTATCAATGCCATTGCAAAGGAAGAGGGCATTGAAGCAGATATTCAAAACTTGAACTTTGATGCACTTTTACCAGCACTACAAAGCAATACAATCGATATTGCTATTTCGGATATGACTATTTCCGAAGAACGTGCCAAGTCTGTAGACTTTAGTAAACCATACTATATTGCAGGTAATGGCCTCGTTGTAAATATCGATAATACTAATATCAATAGCTTTAAGGATTTAGAAGGTAAGCGCATTGGTGTATCTATCGGATCTACTGGTGCAGAAATTGCTAGTAAGATCCCTAATGCCGATGTGCGTCAATTCAACCTCATCGTCGATGCGTTCTTAGAATTGCAAAATAGAGGTGTAGATGTAGTTATTAACGATACACCAGTAAACGAATATTATGTTAACGGCAAGGGCAAAGGTATCGCAAAGGTTACTGGAGAGGACTATGATGCGGCGCCGCTTGGTATTGCTGTAAAGAAAGGCAATACAGAGCTTCTTAATAAAGTTAACGATGGTTTGGCTAAGATTAAAGCGAATGGCAAATATGCGGAGATTTATAAAAAATGGTTTGGAAAGGAGCCACCAGCAGAGGATTTAAAATAGTTTGTAGATAGTACCAAAGCGTATTATTTGTTATAATACGTTTAGTAAACCTCAAATGGTATGAGGTAGTATAGAATAGGTGATATGATGGCTAAGCGACGTGCATTTTTAGATATAATTAAAGAGAAGGGCGCCCTCGTTTTAGATGGTGGGTTAGGATCAGAGTTAGAGCGTTATGGCTGTAATCTTCAGCATAAATTATGGTCTGCTAAGATTCTTATGGACCAACCGGATATCATCAAAAAAATACATATTTCCTACTTAGCAGCTGGGGCAGATATCATTCAAAGTTCTGGGTATCAAGCAACGGTAGCTGGCTTTAAAGGCCTAGGATTTGGTACGGAAGAGGCTATTGAACTTGTAAAATTATCTGTTCGCTTGGCAGTACAAGCTCGCAATGAGTTTGTAGAGGCTAAGGCGAGTGGGGCACTTACATTGCGTGGTATTACACTGGGAGAAGAGACACCAGATGGCGTTAGATATTTTTCTGAAGGTGCATTGCCTAAACCGCTTGTAGCGGCCTCTGTAGGCCCATATGGAGCTTTTTTGGCAGATGGCTCTGAGTACCGTGGATATCCTGATGTACAAACTGAATATCTTGAGGTATTCCATATTCCTCGGCTAGCATTATTCTGTGAAGAAAATCCTGATATATTATCTTTTGAAACTATTCCGTCTTATGATGAAGCTATTGCCATTGCTCGAGCAATGTCTGACCCATATACATCGCGAGGAATTCCTGGGTGGATTGCCTTTTCTTGTAAAGATGGACATTATGTTTCTAGTGGTGAAACCATCATTAAATGTGCAGAAATGATTGACAAGGTTAGACCTATAACTGGTATTGGCATCAATTGTACGAAGCCAGAGTATGTAGAGTCCTTGATTAAGGATATTCGTACTGTTACGGATAAACCAATTGCTGTATACCCTAATCTTGGTGAAAGCTATGATAGCGAAACTAAAACTTGGTATGGCGACCCTGCATCATTTGTAGATTATGTTGATGTATGGCGTCATGCTGGGGCAAATATCATAGGTGGTTGTTGTAGAACAACACCTGAAATCATTAGAGATATAGCTAGAAAAATTCATAAATAGTAATATAAACTAATGATATAAATAAAGAAGGCTATCGATGTTAAGTCGATAGCCTTTTTCTTTTTAGCCGTTTGGCAGTAGTAAAATGTAATACTTTAAAGTTTGATATAAGAAATATAAAAAGAGGTGATACAATAGGTATCACCTCTTAATGTTAGATAATAAAAAAGCAGTGCATAAGCACTGCTTTTACTGTGGCGGAGAGACAGGGATTTGAACCCTGGGTACGGGATAACCGCACACATGATTTCCAATCATGCTCCTTCAGCCGCTCGGACACCTCTCCATGTATTCTGTTGTCTAACAGGTACTTATATAGTATATGAAAAAGTTAGATTTATGTCAAGCAAAAAATAGTAAAAATATTAGACTTTCATAAGACTTTTAAAGTAT
>URQX01000049.1 GCA_900550175.1 uncultured Veillonella sp. | reverse complement strand
ATAAACCAGCTATCCAAAAATTAGCTAAAGCATTACAATCTCCAGAAGTTAAGAAATTCATCGAAGAACACTACAAAGGAGCTATTATCCCAGCGTTCTAATCGATTGATCCTTAATAACATATGTATCTGAAATACCTTCTCATGACAAACTCTATAGATACGAAAAAGGCGTAATACCATTGGTGTTACGTCTTTTTTCGTTTAAATTAATATGAAAAACCTTTGTTTTTAATTATTCTTTCTATAATTGATGCTGATTTTAATAGTTCCTTTTTTATTTTTAGTACTTTTTCAGATGATGTTGTGAATGTTAAAAAGCTGACGCTAAGTGCTGCGACTATTTTTCCATCTTCTCGGATTGGTAGTGCTATACAGCATGCATGATTAGTAATTTCTTCGTTTTCATAAGTAAAACTATTATTATTATGAATATCATTATATAGATCTATAGGAGATTTTATAGTTTGTGCTGTAAATGCTTTAAATGGAGTAGGAAATAGTTCTTCTAGCTCATTTATACTTTTATCTAATAATAAAGCTTTACCGAGTGCTGTAGCGTATGCTGGTAATCTTTTACCGACAGAAGAGATTAATTGGATTGGATTGGTAGTAGAGATTTTTAGTAAATACATAATTTCATTACCAGTTAGAATGCCTAAATGACAAGTTTCATTACATTCTGTAGATAATCGTTTCATCTGTTCTTGTATTAGATCTAAACTAGTATTAGTTGATTCATACATACTACTAATAAATAAAATCTCTTTTCCCATAGTATAAAGTAATGTTTCTTCAGAAAATAAGAGATAATTTTTTTCACATAATGTTTTTAATATCGGCATTAATGTGCTTTTTGGACAATTTATTTTGCTTGATATTTGAGATAAACTAAGGCCAGACTGAGTTTCAGCAACAGTTTCAATTACTTCTATAACTCGTAGCGTTGGATTATGTAATTTCATATTCATATTATTGAGTATTCCTTTTGATAAATAATCTGCTTCTTAATATTTATAATATCTTTTTTTACTTAAAATTTGAATAGATAACATCATCTGGGTACAGAATAAAATTAAATAGTAGGGGGTCCATTAGACTAGATAGCATTTCAAATATAGTTAGTTTTGAAGTGTTATTTTTTTATTCACAATTATTTGTTCGTATATACGAATAATATTGACATTTACGAACAATAGAGATACTATGAGATTAATAAAGATGATAAATTCTTAATAAATTATGTAAGTTTAATTATTTTAAGGAGACGTTAATATGAATGCAATTCATGTGAATAACTCTGATAATGTAGGAACAGCACTAACTACACTGAATAAAGGTGATAAAGCTTTAGGTGTAGTTATAAAAGAAAATGTTTCTAAAGGGCATAAATTTGCAACCGAAGATATTTTAAAAGGGCAGCCAATTATAAAATATGGTGCGCATATAGGCGTTGCAAATCGAAATATTAAATCTGGAGAATGGGTGCATATTCACAATATAGATGGAGAAAGAGGTAGAGGTGATTTAGACTCAAAAACAAAAGAAATTAGCCAAAATGGGATTAGAGATCATGTAATACTAAATAACAAAAAAAATTATACTTTATCGGGATTTAGACGACCTGATGGTAGTTTTGGTTTAAGAAATCATGTTTTGATTATTCCAAGCGTACATTGTGCCAATAAAGTGGTTGAACGCATTGCAAATGAAATTAAATATGGTTCTGTTGCAATGAAACCTGATTCAAAAGTAGTTTTTTTTAATCATCAACATGGTTGTAGTGAATTAAGTTATGATGCGAGCCAAACTCAAGATGTATTAGTTGGTTCAGGTACAAATCCGAATGTTTATAGTGTATTAGTAGTCGGATTAGGTTGTGAAGTTGTTCAAGCTAAATCTATAGCAGAACAAATAAAAAAGTATACTCCTTATAAAAAGGTTGAATACTTTAATATACAAGAATGTGGTGGTGTTAATGAGAGTGTAAAAAAAGGTGTAACAATTGTAAAAAATATGTTAGATGAAGCTTTGCTCGTGGAAAGGAGTGAAGGTTGTCTTGCAGATATTGTATTAGGCACAGAGTGTGGAGGTAGTGATAGTTTTTCCGGACTGAGTGCTAATCCAAGTTTAGGTGCTGCCTCCGATATCGTTGTTGGCCATGGTGGAAAGGTTGTCTTGGCAGAAACTACTGAATTAATTGGAGCTGAACATATATTAGCAGAACGAGCTATTAATGCTGAAGTAAAAAAACAAATTTTAGATACTATAAAAGGATTCGAACAAACTGTTATTGATTCACATGCGGATATTAGGGGCGCCAATCCTAGCCCAGGAAATATCGAAGGTGGATTAAGTAGTATAGAAGAAAAATCTCTAGGTTGTATTTATAAGGCTGGGAATACATCTGTAAATTCAGTAATTGACTATGCAAAACCAATTACTGCTACAGGCTTGACTTTCATGAATACACCGGGAAACGATATAGAACAATTAAGTGGTATGGCAGCTGGTGGTTGTAATATAGTCGTTTTTACTACAGGTAGAGGAACACCAACAGGAAGTCCAATAGTTCCGACAATAAAAGTATCTTCTAATACCGATACTTATATAAATATGAATGATTCAATTGACTTGGATGCCGGCGTTGTTGTTAGTGGACAAAAAACAATACAAGAAATGGGCGAAGAAATAATAGATTTTATTGTAGAGATAGGAAATGGAAGAGAAACAAAAGCAGAAATAAATGAACAAAATGATTTTTCTATTTGGCGATTAGCAACAACAGTATAAATTTATTACATTAATTATCTTTAGGAGGTAAGTATCATGGATTTGCAATTAAAAGGTAAAGTTGTTTTAGTTACAGGTGGTGGCAGTGGTATTGGTAGTGGAATCTCTCTTAGTTTAGCTGCAGAGGGAGCAATACCTGTTATTTTAGCAAGATCTCCTTTGACAAATGAATTTATAACTGAGATGGAGAAGATTACAGATAAATATGATTTCATTCAAATTGATTTAAATGAAGCAGATAAGATTAAATCAATTGTTGACTCCGTAGCAGAAAAATATGGTGGTATTTATGCTGTAGTTAATAATGCTGGTGCTAATGACAATAAATCCATCGAAGATACGACTTGGCAAGACTTTGAAAAGAGTTTACATGGAAATCTGACACATTACTATGAACTAGTCCGTTGTGCTTTACCATATTTAAAAGAAGCAAAAGGTTGTGTTTTGAATATAGGCTCTAAAACAGCGTTGACTGGACAAGGTAAAACTAGTGCTTACGCTGCAGCAAAAGGTGCTATTTTAGGTTTGACACGTGAATGGGCTGCAGCCTTTTTGCCTTATGGTGTTCGGAGTAATGCGATTGTTGTAAGTGAATGTTGGACACCATTATATGCAAACTGGATTAAGACTTTTGATAATCCAGAAGAAAGAAAAAAAGTTATTACTGATAAAATTCCATTTGAAAGACGTTTTACTACAATTGAAGAGATTGCAAACACTGCAGTTTTTGTAATTTCCTCCCTATCTTCACATACTACAGGTCAATGGATTTATGTTGATGGTGGTTATGTGCATTTGGATCGAGCATTGAGTTAAATGACTTGGCTACAGGAGGTGTATTATGGATACCGATAAAACTATAAAAGTAAGTGCTAGTAATATTAAATTAGCATTTTGGTTAGTTACTATTTTATTCTTCATGTGGGGTGTTAGTTATGGCTTAATTGATGTAATGAATAAAAACTTTCAAAATCAATTAGGTATTACAAAAGCAACATCTGGGTTATTACAAGCTGCATATTTTGGTGGGTATTTTGTAATAGCCACACCAGCTGCTTTAGTGGCAAGAAAATTTGGATTTAAGGGTGGCATTATAATGGGATTGGCTCTCTATGCTATTGGGGCACTATTAATCATTCCCGCTAGTAATGCATACAGTTTCAATATGTTCCTTGGTGCATTTTTCATTCTTGCTTGCGGATTAGGCAGTTTAGAAACAAATGCCAATCCTTATATCACAAAACTAGGTAGTGACAAAGATGCTGCATTCCGTATTAATATTGCACAGATTTTTAATGGTGTGGGTCAATTTTTAGGACCGATTATTGGTGGTGCATTATTTTTATCAGTCACTCATGGTGGTGATGTAGCTGATAATATGCGTAGCGTACAAATGGTATATGTTGGAATTGCTGCAATTATTATTGTTATGCTATTACTTTTTGTTTTTAACAAATTACCAGAAGGTTCTGAGGTTTCTGGTTCCACAGATTCACCAGCAGATAATGAAGTAAGTTATGCGAAACTCTTTAGTTACCGTCATTTCAGATTGGGTGCATTATCTCAATTTTTATACATTGCAGCACAAGTTGGTGCAGGTGCCTTCTTCATTAATTACAGTGTAGATCATTGGTCAGAAGTAACTGATTCTCAAGCTGCATTCTTCTTTAGTATTGCTTTAGTTGCATTTATGATTGGTCGTGTTGTTACAACTCCTTTATTAAAGAAGTTTAGACCAGGTTGTATCTTAGGTGTTTATTCTCTTATTAATGTATGCATTATGATATTACTAAATATCTTAACTGGTAGTGTTTCTGTATTCACTCTAATTGCATCTTTCTTCTTTATGTCAATTAGTTTTCCAACTATTTTTGCGCTTTCTATTACAGACATACCAGATGCATTGGTTAAGACAGCATCTAGTGTACTAATCATGACTATTGTTGGTGGTGCAATCATGCCATATTTTATGGGCTTAGTTGCAGATTATCATAATATTGAAACTTCATTTTTATTATTAATACCATGTTTCTTATTTGTTGCTTGGTATGGATTTTTTGGGAGTTGCCCAAAAGTAATGAAACGAGACTAAATTACTTTATTGGATAATTAAATGTTTATCCTATTCAACGGATAGTCACGTTAAAGGAGACACATGATGCTTGAAATTGTAGATAGTCATTTTCACATTTGGGATTTGAATATATTAAATCTTCCTTGGCTAAATTCTTGCGCAGGGATTATAAAACGAAGCTTTTCAATGGATGATATTGCAAAGGCTTATGGGCAGTATGATTTCAATTTTAAAGGTGGTGTGTATGTAGAGGTAGATTGTGATAACGCAATTCAAGAAGATGATTATATCTTTAAATTGAAAAGCCCATATATTCTAGCTCGTGTAATGAGAGCTAGACATTTATGTGAGCATATGCGATTACCAATCGGTATTGTTGGTGTAAGAGAACCACTTCATATAGATAGCTCTCCTCGAGGGAGATGTTTAGAACGAAGTTTTATTCAAGGTTTGGAAGTACTAGCTAAACAAGATTTATTATTTGAAAGTTGTAATCGAGTAGATGAATTAGAAGACTTATATAATTCGATTAAGCAAGTCCCAGAGGCTAAAGTAGTAATTAATCATTGTGGTAATGTGAGCACATTAGATGAAAGTTATAAAAAGGCAATGACAAAATTAGCATCACTGCCTAATGTATACTGTAAGATTTCGGGCTTCCCTACAGATAATAAGTTATTTGTAAAAAATCTTTTAGACTTTATTTCTGGAACCTTTGATCACTCAAAACTAATGTATGCATCTAACTATCCTGTAGTTAATTTATATTCATCTTTTGAGGATCATTTAAATTGTGTGCGTGAGTATTTTAATGATGATCTAGATATCTTTAGTAAAAATGCTAAAAAATTATATAAAATTAATCGTCCGCAACTTTTTGCATCGGTTATTAAACTACGTCCAGAAAAAGCAGAATATTATAAAAAGTTACATGCGAATCCATTCTCGAGTGTTAATAAAATGATTAGAGAATGTGGTATTACTAAATATAAGATTTGGAATCGTGAAGACTTACTATTTTCTGTAATGGAATATTGTGGTGATGATTTTGAGTATGATATGGCAAAAATGGCACAAGATCCTGAAACAAATCGTTGGTGGAAAGAAACAGACCCATGCCAAAAACGTATTGATGGTGCATTAAAAAGTGAATGGTGGGCAGATATGGATTTAGTTTATGATTTAAACAAATAGAGGGGAGTATTATATATGAATAGCAAATATTTTTGTCCAATATTAACATCTTTTAATGATGATAGTACTATTAATTATGATGATATGCATTCATTGTATGACCATGTACTTGAAAATGGTATTGATGGAATTTTAGTAGGCGGTAGTGCGGGCGAATTTTATGCCTTAGATTATAATGAAGCTGAGCAATTAATATCAGATGCAGTTCAATATATTAATCATCGCGGAATTGTAATAGCTGGTACAGGTCGTATGAACAGATTAGAAACAATAAATCTATCTAATTTTGCTCTGAAAAAGGGTGCTGATGCAGTTATTATTGTAGGACCATATTATAGTGCATGCAGCCAAGAGGATGTATTCAATTATTTTGATGATATCTTAGGACATATTTCTGGTAATATTTATCTCTATAATTATCAAGATCGCACAGGATATGATATATCTGTTAATACTGTATTGCGATTATTAGAAAAACATAAAAATTTAATTGGTATTAAAGATACACATCCAGTTTCTCGTCATAGTCAGAAATATATTAATGAAATTTTACCTCTATATCCAAACTTTGCAGTATATACTGGTTATGATACTAACTGTGTTCCTGTAGTTATCTCCGGTGGTGCCGGATGTATTGGTGCATTATCTAATGTATATCCTAAATTGTGTCATGATTTAGTTGTTGCTTTGAATGAAGGTAATTTTAATAAAATTGTAGAAATTCAGCAAAAGATTGACACATATGCTTTATTCTATGAAGCGTATACTCCGTTTAACCCACTCATGAAATGGGCTTTGCGTGAGATGGGATACTCAATCAAAGAAAATTGTAGAGTTCCTATTTCAAAATTAACAGATTCCGTAAAATCTGATTTAGATATGGTTGCCAAAAGACTTTGGAGAAAATGATTCCTAGGAGATGATAATATGAGTAAACGTATAATTCTCAATGAAACTTCATATTTTGGTAAAGGTGCGATTAAAGAGATTGTAAATGAACTTCAATCACGACATTTTCAAAAGATTTTAGTTACGACTGATGAAGATCTTCTTGAATTTGGAGTTGCTACGAAGGTTACCGATTTGCTTCGTGATGCGGGCATTAATTTCGAAGTATATACAAATATTAAGCCAAACCCAACCATTGAAAATATTAAAAATGGTGTTGATGTATGTAAAAGATTTGGTGCTCAAGCTATTGTAGCTATTGGCGGAGGTAGTATCATTGATGCTAGTAAAGCTATTGGTATTATAATGACAAACCCAGAATTCGCTGATGTTAGAAGTCTAGAGGGTTTAGCTGAAACTAAAAATAAGTCACTACCTATTATTGCAGTTAGTACTACAGCGGGTACAGCTGCTGAAGTTACAATTAACTACGTTATTACTGATGTTGAGAAAAAGCGTAAATTTGTTTGTGTTGACCCACATGATATTCCTGTAGTTGCGATTGTTGATCCAGATATGTCTGCTTCTATGCCGAAAGGTCTTTGTGCATCAACAGGTATGGATGCCTTAGTTCATGCAATAGAAGGGTATATTACTAAAGGCGCATGGGAATTAACCGATATGCTCCACATCAAAGCTATCGAATTAATAGCAAAGTCTTTACGTAAATCTGTAGCCGGTGATTATGATGCTAGGGAAGAAATGTCTTTGGCACAGTATATTGCAGGTATGGGATTCTCTAATGTTGGATTAGGGATTGTGCATTCAATGGCTCATCCACTTAGTGCACTGTATGATGTTCCACATGGCAAAGCATGTGCAATAATGTTAACCGCTGTATTAAAGTATAATGCTAGTGCCACTGGCAATAAGTATAAAGAAATTGCTAGAGCTTTTGGTGTTCAAAATCTAGAACAAATGAGTAAAGATGAATCTGACGATGCTGCTATTGCTGCAATTCAACAATTAGCAGATGATGTTAATATTCCTAAACATCTTAAGGACGTTGGTGTTAAAGAAGAAGATTTAGAATTCTTAGCTAAGTCGGCAATGGCAGATGCTTGTACACCAGGCAACCCAAAAGATCCAACATTAGAAGATATAATTAGTATTTATAAGTCTATTATGTAGTATTGTCATTTTTATAGCTGTCTGCACTCCTCCTCTAAAGTTTATTATTTCTAAATAAAAATAGAGTGGTGAAACCCTATATTTAGGATCTCATCACTCTATTTTTTATTACATAGTTGACCTGCTAATATTTAGAATATTACGCATCAACTGGTTTGGCATATTTTTTTCGATACGAATGTGGCGTTTCTGTAGTAGCCATTTTAAATATCTTACAGAAATAACTAGTCCTGTTATATCCTAGCGTTTTGCTGATTTGATTAACTGTTAGTTGGGAATACACCAATAGTTTTTTTGCTTCTTGTATACGTAATAGTGTTATATATTGCACTACGGATAGTCCTGTGTCATCTTTAAAAATTTTAGAGAAGTAGGACTCGCTTAAATGAATATGTTCCGAAATCCTCCTGAGCGACACGCGTTTGCTCAGGTTTTTTTCTATGTATAGCATAGCTTTTCGAATTTCCGGTCGATTAATAGGTCGTTCCGATTCAACAAAGTCTGGCAATTGTTCATAAGGCATTTCTTCGGCTATAGCATCGTTAAATGGAAAGTAATGCTCTACCAAGATCCGTAATACCTTTGTGGCGCTGTAAATTTGTTCCGCTGTCAGAATTGGCAAGGTCCGATATAAGGCACGAAGCTTAGTATCATCATGCCAATCGGTTTGAGTAGGTAAGATCGGCTTAATAGTTGTGTCCTCTGTTTTTGTTTGTCCTGCCATGATGAAACCTAAGATGGCACCATCCTTCATGATGGGCACAGAGAAGTCTATGAGTCCCATATGACAGCGATATGGACAGGAGGATAGTTCTTTTGTAGCATCTAGCCCGCCATATAAATCACATTGGTTACAGCGTTTGGCGTAATTTGGATTACGTCTTACGACCTTGCAAAAAGGGGAAAAATTATATTCTTGGGATAACACTTTTCCACGATTATTTACCAAAATAGCTGCAATATTTGTTATGTTTGTGAAATCACGCATGATTTCATTGATAAGCTTCGTATCTTCGTTTGTACAAATCATTGTGACACCTCCAATCGCAAATGTTTGAGAGGTTTAGGAAGTACACCGCTTTAATAACTTTGCTTGTACTCTATCTATGGGCTAGCTTTAAAAACTAAGAAAAGAGAAAAGTGACATACCACCTAAAATTCATATACATATAAAATTAAGTTATTTGTTGCTTTTATATGTATAAGTATAACAGGATTGTCGCATTTTTGTAATAGAAAAATTGCATTTTACGAATATACATAAAAAAGTTATATTTAATAATTATTTATAATAAAGATAGATAAAAGACTTATATTACTTATATTTAGAAGGGATTGAGTCCAATGGGTTGTGACTGAATAGCAAGGCATGCTCTATAGCAATATATGGTGTACAGGATATAGTGTTGCATACATATGAATGGTTAAAGAAATGATAAAAATATAAAATGGTATATCGCAGCATAATTTCTGTACATAGATACTTTCATTATACGTATGGAGGGTATTATGGCGACAACATGTGGATTAACTGAATTTGTAGGGACTAGCAAAACTGGTGATACTATTGGTCTCGTAATTGCTAACGTAGATCAACAAGTATTAGATGCGATGAAATTAAAGAAAAAATATCGTTCCATCGGTATTTTAGGTGCTCGTACTGGTGCAGGCCCACACATTATGGCTGCTGATGAAGCAGTAAAAGCAACCAATACTGAAATTGTTAGCATTGAATTACCTCGTGATACTAAAGGTGGCGCAGGCCATGGTTCATTAATTATCTTTGGGGGTGATGATGTATCCGATGTAAAACGTGCTATTGAAGTGGCATTGGCTGAAGTGGAACGTACCTTTGGGGATGTATACGCAAACGATGCTGGTCATCTTGAATTGCAATATACAGCACGCGCTAGCCATGCAGTAAATGCAGCATTTGGAGCTCCTGAAGGTAAGGCATTTGGCCTTATCGTAGGTGCCCCAGCAGCTATTGGCGTAGTTATGGCCGATGTAGCTGTTAAATCTGCGAATGTTGATGTAATCGGTTATGCATCACCTTCTGCAGGTACAAGTAATTCTAACGAAGTTATTTTACAGATTTCTGGCGATTCTGGGGCTGTACGACAAGCAGTTATCTCTGCTCGTGAAGTAGGTAAACAATTGCTTGGTACTATGGGTGACGAACCAGTGAACGGAGCCCATTCCTATATCTAATCTGAAAGGATGGTATGCCCTATGAAATCAAAACGTTTCGAAGTCTTAAGTCAACGTCCTGTTAATCAGGATGGTTATGTAAAGGAATGGGTAGAGGAAGGTTTTATAGCTATGGAATCTCCTCAAGATCCAAAGCCTAGCCTCAAAATTGAAGGCGGTCGCATCGTTGAACTCGATGGTAAACGTCGCGAAGATTTTGACCTTATTGATACATTTATTGCAAATTACGGTATCGTTCTCGATGGTGCTCCACAAGCAATGGCAAAAGATTCAAAAGAAATTGCTAATATGATGCTTACACCATCAGTACCTCGGGAAGAGATTGTTAAGATTTGTAAATCTGTTACTCCAGCCAAAATGCTGGAAGTTGTTTCTTGCATGAACGTTGTAGAAATGATGCAATGTATGCAAAAAATGCGCGCTCGTCGTACAATGGCTAA
>URQX01000048.1 GCA_900550175.1 uncultured Veillonella sp. | reverse complement strand
TAATAGCTTGCTCAGTACTTAATGGCTTATATGCACCAGATCTATATTGATCTGCTAGTTCCGTATTTTCTATAACAAGAACAGGATAGATTCGTACAAAATCTGGTTTTAATTTAACTACAGCAATAGCGGTTTCTAGAATTGTTTCCCAAGTTTCACCCTTTAGTCCTGGTAAAAGTTGCACGCCCACTGTCATTCCACGCTGTTTTAATCGTTCAACAGCATCTACTACCTCTTGAGCTGTGTGACCGCGCTTAGCATCGACTAAAATACCATCATTCATGGACTGTACGCCAAGCTCTACAGTCTTTACACCATAGGACTGTAACAATGAGATAGCCTCATCACCAACAGCATCTGGCCGTGTTGAACACCGTATGCCATCGATTATACCTTGCCGTAACATCTCATGAGCTGGTGCTAATAATGTATGTTGTAAATCGCTATGAATAGCTGTAAAAGAACCACCATAAAAGGCGACCTCCCAGAACTTATCTTCACGTTTGCTACCAATATAATCCTTAATAGTTTGCTGTATATATTCTGGAGTTAGGTGACTAATACCAGATTGGCCTGTAATACGAGACTGGTTACAAAATGTACATACATAAGGACATCCTACATGAGGTATAAAAAAGGGTATCATACCAAATGGTTTCATAGTCACCCTCCTTTCTTATATAAAATTAAATTACTTAAAAACCTTTTATATTAATACATTAAAATCCATGTATTCAATTATTATAATATGTTTAATACATTAAGATATAAGGTTTTAGATACAACAACTATAAAAATATATTTATTATTCTATATTCTATTATACAGAAAAAAGCGCCATTAGGCGCTTTTCTATTTGGCCATTAACCATTCTAACGTTAATTGAGCCGCATGTTGTTCTGCAATTTTTTTACTTTTACCAGAGCCAGCCTCATAAGTAACACCATCGATTTCTACCACCATATGGAAGGTTTTTGCATGGTCAGGGCCACTTTCACTGAGTAAGCGATAAACTATATGTTTATCACCATCTCGTTGTACATATTCTTGTAACAAAGTTTTATAATCTTTGCCACGCTTACCATCTAAGGCTTGCTTGATATACGTAATAAGATGCTTTAAAACGAAGTTCATCGCCGTTTGATAATCTGTAGAAATATAGATAGCGCCGATGAGAGACTCAAAGGTATCCGCTAAAATAGAATTACGATCATTACCACCGGAAGCACGTTCACCATGACCGAGCAATAAATATTGCCCCAATTGCAAAGAACGACTTACGGATGCTAAAGAATCCTCACACACTGTAGCGGCCTTAATTTTTGTCAAATTACCTTCGGCCATGTCTGGATATATCTTAAATAGGTATTCCCCAATAATAAGATCCAAAACGGCATCGCCTAAAAACTCTAATCGCTGATTGTGATTGATATGCTTTGATTTATGTTCATTCGCATAAGATGTATGTGTAAAAGCACAATCTAAAATGGATATATCTGACACAGGTATGTCTAAACGAGCAACAAGCCCATGAAGAGATTCTTCACGAGCTTGTGTCATCTTACTCTTATGCGCTTCAACAGCTACCATTAGTCTTCATAACGGCGTACACAAAGTGTACCGTTATGACCACCAAAACCGAAAGAGTTGGAAAGAGCACATTTAACTTGAAGGTCACGTGCACCTTCACGAACATAGTCTAGATCCAAACCTTCATCAGGATTGTCACAGTTAATTGTAGGATGAACTTTACCAGTTTCGATAGCCATCGCCATAACGATAGTTTCGATAGCACCAGCAGCACCTAACAAGTGACCTGTCATGGATTTTGTAGAGTTAACAGCGATGTCTTTAGCATGATCGCCGAATAATTCTTTAATAGCCAATGTTTCATTTTTGTCATTAAGGCCAGTAGATGTACCATGAGCATTGATGTAGTTAACGTCTTTAGGATCGATACCTGCATCTTTAATTGCTAATTCCATACATTTACGAGCTTGTACACCACCTGGAGCTGGTGCAGTAATGTGGTAAGCATCCCCATTAGTACCATAACCTACAACTTCAGCGTAGATATGAGCACCACGAGCTTTTGCGTGTTCTAATTCTTCAAGAACAACGATACCAGAACCTTCACCCATTACGAAACCATCGCGATCGCGGTCAAATGGACGAGATGCTTTTGTTGGTTCGTCATTGCGTGTAGACATTGCTTTCATAGCAGCGAAACCAGCTACAGCTGCTGGAGATACAGCTGCTTCTGTACCACCAGCGAACATGATATCAGCATCACCACGTTGGATGATACGGAAAGCATCGCCAATAGCATTTGTACCAGAAGTACAAGCTGTTACATCTGTAATAACAGGACCTTTAAGACCAAGACGGATGGATACACGTGCAGATGTCATGTTTGCAATCATCATAGGAACTGCAAATGGGCTTACACGGCCAGGACCTTTTTCGAATAATGTTTCATATACTTCATGGATAGAGTCAATACCGCCAATACCAGTACCAACTACAGTACCACAACGATCTAAATCTTGTTTATCTAAATCAAGATCAGCGTCTTCACAAGCAAGAACAGCCGCACCAATAGCCAATTCTACAGAACGGTCCATACGACGAGCTTCTTTCTTGTCTACACCATAGTTTGTAACATCAAAATCTTTTACTTCACCAGCAATACGCGTTGCATATTCAGATGCGTCAAAGCGTGTAATTGGCCCAATACCAGATTGACCTGCCAATAACGCATTGTAAAAGTTCTCTTTACCGATACCTACAGGAGTCACTGCCCCTAAGCCAGTAATTACTACACGTTTTTCCAATTATTCCACCTCTTATAGCTATACAGCCCTTTTAAATTAATCAATCTCTGCTACTTGCTGTTTTAGTTGAGCAAAGATATCTTTAACTGGCATAATCTTATCGACTTTTCTCATATTATTGCCAGAGAACACCAAACCTGTTTCCACATCACCTTGTTGTGCACGAGAAAGAGCACGGATGATACAGAATTTATGGGAACAATGTTTCAAACAGTTATCACACACCGTTGGAGGTGCTACAGTACCATCTAATACAGATTCAGCAAATTTATTTTTAATTGCTTGTCCAGGCAAACCTACAGGACTTTGAATTAATACGATATCCTCAGGATTAGTAGCCCGTACATACATTTTTTTCAATTCGTCAGATGCATTACATTCATCAGAAGCAGCAAAACGGCTACCCATTTGAACGCCACTAGCACCTAATTTCAACATTTCTACGATGTCACGACCATCAAGAACACCACCAGCACCAATAACTGGAATGTTTTTAACAGCAGCTACAACCTCTGGAACGATTTCTCGAGCGGAACGATCCGTCCCCAAGTGGCCACCAGCTTCGCAGCCTTCTACGATTACTGCTGCTGCACCTAAACCTTCAGAAATGCGAGCTAATTTTGCGGACGAAACAATTGGTACGATTGGCGTACCAGACTCTTTGCCCATTGCGAACATATCTCTTGAAAAACCAGCACCTGCTACTACAAGATCAATGCCCTCTTCGATGGCAGTTTTCACTAAGCCAGCAAATTGTGTTGCGGCTACCATCGCATTTATACCAATAATACCCGTAGGTGATAATTTTCTAGCTAATTGTATTTCGTATCGTAATTCATCAAACGGCAAACCGGATGCTGCAATAAGGCCGATACCACCTTCATTTGCAACGGCTGCTGCCAAGCGAGCTGTAGACAATCTAATCGCCATACCACCTTGAATAATAGGTACTTTGGCCACTAGATTCCCAATGCGAAGTTCAGGGAGCTTCACTATCAAATCCTCCTGTAAATAAAACCGGTTGGGAGGCCACTCGGCCTCCCGTGCGGCTGAATTGTCAGCTTTACAGCTTATTTAGCAGAATCAATATATTCTACTGTATCCTTAACGGTTTTAATTTTTTCTGCAACATCGTCAGGGATTTCAACATTGAATTCTTCTTCGAATGCCATGATCAATTCAACGATATCTAAGGAGTCAGCGCCTAAGTCGTCGATGAATGTAGAATCAATGGTAACTTCAGCTTCATCAACGCCTAATTGTTCCACAACGATTGCTTTTACTTTATCGAAAGTGTTCATTGGTGGTTCACCTCCTTTCAAAATGTATTTATATATAGTCTAATTTTGAAAACTACATCACCATGCCGCCATCTACATTGATAACTTGACCTGTAATATAGTTAGCAAAATCGCTAGCAAGGAATGTTGCTACTGTTGCTACTTCTTCAGCATCAGCCATACGGCCCAATGGAATTTCAGCAACCATAGCTTCTTTAACTTTTTCTGGCAATACATCAGTCATATCAGTATTGATAAAGCCTGGTGCAATAGCATTAACAGTAATGCCACGGCTTGCTAATTCTTTAGCACAGGATTTAGTGAAACCAATTACACCAGCTTTAGAAGCTGCGTAGTTAGTTTGACCTGCATTACCTATAACACCTACAACAGATGTCATATTGATAATACGACCAGAACGTTGTTTCATCATGATTTTAGACACTGCTTTAGTTACTAAATATACACCTTTAAGGTTGATATCAATAACAGCATCAAAATCTTCGTCTTTCATACGCATCAACAAACCGTCGCGCGTAATACCCGCATTATTTACGAGAATGTCAATGTGACCAAATTCTTTATGAGCTTCTTCTACCATAGAAGCAACCTCATCTGCATTAGCTACATTGGCTTTAATTTTAATGGCTTTACGGCCTAAAGCTTGTACAGCTTCAACAGTTTCTTGAGCTGCACCTTCGCTACCGCTATAGTTAACTACAACATCAGCACCAGATTGTGCCAAATTGATTGCTACAGCGCGACCAATGCCACGGGATGCGCCAGTTACAATGGCTACTTTACCCTCTAAATGCATTTTATCGAACCCCTTTCAAAAATTCAAGCGTTTTCTCTAAGGATGCAATGTCTTCAACATTGGCTAATTCCATATCTTTATTAATCTTTTTAGTAAAGCCAGTAAGTACTTTACCAGGACCTACTTCAACGAATCGAGTTACACCAAAGTTAACCATTTCAGCTACACAGTCTTCCCACAATACAGGGTTAGCGGCTTGTGTAACTAAGGACTCTTTAATTTCGTTAGCGTTAGTCAAAATCTTACCTGTCACATTTGCTACTACAGGAATTTGAGCATCGCTCACTTGGATTTTGTCTAGTTCTTCTTTTAAGCGAAGAGCTGCAGGTTCCATTAAACGGCTGTGGAATGGAGCACTTACAGGAAGCATAACAGCACGTTTCGCGCCTGCTTCTTTCATTTTTTCTGCTGCAGATTCCACCGCTGCTGTTTCACCAGCAATAACAATTTGACCTGGACAGTTGAAGTTAACGGCTTGTACAGATCCAACAGATGCATTCACTTCTTCACAAATTGCTACAACTTGTTCACGAGGTAACGCCAAAATTGCTGCCATAGCGCCTTCGCCCAATGGCACAGCTTCTTGCATATATTCACCGCGTTTATGAACAACATATACAGCATCTTTAAAATTCAATACCCCTGCTGCTACAAGAGCACTGTACTCACCAAGGCTATGACCACCTACGATATCTGGTGTAAAACCTTGTTCTTTAAGAACTTCATAGCAAGCTACAGATGCAGTTAAAATAGCTGGTTGCGTATTAGCAGTTTTTACAAGTTCAGTATCAGGACCTTCAAAGCACAATTTGGAAATAGAATAACCAAGCGCTTCATCAGCTTCTTCAAAACGTTGTTTAACAATAGGATATGCATTGTACAAATCTTGTAACATGCCTACTTTTTGGGAACCTTGACCTGGAAAAACAAATGCCGTTTTCATAAGGGCCTCCTTATTTAACAAGACCTTGAAGGTTTTTAATTACAGTTTCAGTTTCAGCCATAATATCTTTGATAATAGTTGCACATGGTTTAACATCTGTTAACATGCCAGAGATTTGACCGATCATTACAGAACCTTCTTTTACATCTCCATCAATAGCAGCTTTACGAAGTGTACCTGCACCTAAGTTTTCTAACTCTTCTTTGGATCCACCGCTAAATTCAAGGGATTTATATTTATGTGCCAATGCATTATCAATGATACGTACAGGGTGACCTGTTGTTAAGCCAGTCATTACTGTAGCGCGATCTTTCGCTTTCAACACTGCATTTTTATAGTTTTCATGAGCAATACATTCTTCGGATAATACAAAGCGTGTACCCATTTGTACTGCTTGAGCGCCCAATGCAAAGGCTGCTGCCATACCACGACCATCAGCAATACCACCAGCTGCAATAACTGGTACATCTACAGCATCTACTACTTGAGGAAGCAATGCCATAGTAGTAATATCGCCTACGTGACCACCGGATTCTGTACCTTCTGCGATAATTGCATCAATACCACCACGTAATAAACGTTTTGCAAGTAATACGGAAGCTACTACAGGAATTACCTTTGTGCCGATTTCTTTCAAAGCTGGAATGTACACGCCAGGGTTACCAGCACCTGTAGTAATTACAGGAACGCGTTCTTCCACAACTACTTCCATAACTTCTTTAACAAATGGAGACATGAGCATGATATTACAACCAAATGGTTTGTTTGTACGCTCTTTTAATTTGTGAATTTCATTACGGAAAATATCAGGAGGCATATGACCAGCCCCAATGATACCAAGGCCACCAGCTTCGGAAACAGCTGCCGCTAATTCTGCAGTACCTAGCCAAGCCATACCACCTTGTAAGATTGGGTACTCAATCTGCAATAAATCACAAATGTCAGTCTTAATCATCTTAATGTGTCCTCCTTAATACCATTTCAAGACAAGGCTAGCCCATGTTAGGCCTGCACCAAATCCTGCAAACGCAACGTTATCCCCGCGTTTGAAACGTCCTTCACGATTAGCTTCGTCTAAAGCAATCGCTACAGACGCGGCAGATGTATTACCATACTTATGTAAATTAACAAATACTTTTTCCATCGGCATATGTAAACGTTTTGCAGCCGAATCAATAATGCGAATATTTGCTTGATGTGGAATGAAGAAATCTAACTCATTAAGTTCCATACCGGCACGTTCTAAAGATTTTAAAACAGTACGTCCCATCGTTTTAACAGCAAATTTATATACTTCAGGACCATCCATATGAATGAATGTTAATCCTTCTTCAACGCGTTGATCATTGGCAACTACTGCTGTACCACCTGCAGGAATACATAAAGATGGACCACCAGTACCATCAGCCCCCATGTCAATACCTTTGATGCCATAACCTTCAGGGACCTCAGATACTACCGCGGCGCCAGCACCATCACCAAAGAGGATACATGTACCACGATCATTCCAGTTTACCCGTCGAGATAGAATTTCAGCCCCTACAACGAGAACCTTTTTATATAAACCGGAGCTAATATAGCTAGCTGCAGTAATCAATCCATAAACGAAGCCAGAACATGCAGCTTGTAAATCATAAGCTGCTGCATTTTTAGCTCCTAAATTCGCTTGTAATACACAAGCAGCTGAAGGAATAATCATATCTGGTGTTAAGGTAGCAAAAATAATCATATCAATGTCTTCTGCGCTAACCTTAGCCATTTGCATAGCTTTTTTGGCCGCCTCAGTTGCCATATAGGATGTATTCATACCTTCCGGTGCAATGCGTCGTTCTTCTATACCAGTACGCTCTCTAATCCATTGGTCATTTGTATCAACCATTTTTTCAAGATCAAAGTTTGTTACTACATTGTCAGGAAGGAAGCTTCCAGTACCAATGATCCCTACCGGTTTACTCATCATAGTCATACTTCAAGGCTCCTTCAATATCCATTGTTTCTCTTATGTGTTGAATAATCTTACGCTCTACTAAATCTCCAGCAATCTCAATAGCAGTCTTAATCTCCTTTGATTTAGAGCTACCATGGGCAATCATAAAGACCCCATTAACCCCTAAAAGCGGAGCCCCACCATTTTCTGTGTGATCTAAGCGTTTAGCCATTTTTTTCAAAGCTGGCTTTACAAGCATAGCACCTATTTTAGCAAAGATGCTCCCTGCCATAATGCTATCCTTTACTAATTGTGCAAGACCTGTTACTAGACCTTCTGCAAATTTAAGCACCACATTACCTACAAAGCCATCACATACGACAACATCTACAGCCCCTTTAGGAATATCACGGCCTTCAATATTGCCTTTGAAATTGATAGTTTTCATACGTTCCAAAATTGGATATGTGGCTAGAACGACATCGTTCCCTTTTGTGGCTTCTTCTCCAATATTTAACAATCCTACTGTAGGATTGTCTTTACCCAATAAAAGCTTTGCATATTCAGAGCCCATCAATGCACCTTGTACAAGATGTTTTGGTTTACAATTAGAGTTAGCACCAGAGTCTAACATAACAGTAATACCACTGACTGTTGGCATCGGAGTAGCAATAACAGGGCGATCAACCCCTTTAATACGACCAAGGCCAAACAATGCAGCTGCTACAGCAGCACCTGTGCTGCCAGGAGCAATTACGGCATCGCAAATATTATCACGAACTAAAGACGTTGCTACCACAACAGATGCATCCTTTTTCTTACGCAATGCTTGTCCTGGATGCTCATCCATACCAATGACTTGACTAGCATGATGTACAGAAATGCGTGGATTCTTAGCTTCATTATTAGCTTCTAATATATTAAAAATTTGCTGCTCATCGCCGACGAGCACCACTTCAATGTGTTCATTTGCTCGTACGGCTTCAATGGATCCTAGTACAGTCTCCAATGGAGCAAAGTCGCCACCCATGGCGTCTATTGCAATTTTCATAATCTACACCCTATTCTCTACGGATTCCATAATAAATTTTGCGCGAAATACTTCTTTTATTTTATCTCTTATAATGACCCAAATAAAGAACTTATTACCACGGCGACGTACAATTTCTGCTTTTGCCACCAAATTAGTACCAGCTCCTACTGGATTCTTATATTTTATATTTCCAACCTCCGCAGAACAAACAGTAGTCCCCATGACTACCTTTGCGAGGGAATTCGCTTGAGCATATAAATACTGTGGCTCTACATGTCCAAATCGATCTTCCATGTCAGCAGTAGTTCGTAGCATCGATAATGCTTGTTGCCCTTCCGTGACATCGATCAATTCGCCAACCACTTCATACGGAATGTGTTCTACCGTTTCTTGTGATTGCCCTGTAGCCATGACGCGTATGCGTTCACGCAATTCAGGAATCCCCAACTCTAGTCGATCAAGACGAATAGTTGGCACACTTACATTAAAGTGTGTTGCCAATTCTTCATCAGTAAGAAATGGCGTAATATTCAGTTTTTCTTGTAACTGCTTTTGGCGCTCTTGCTTCTTTAACCGACTCATGGGACCACCTTTTATGACCTAGTATTAATATTACATCCTAAGTATATACAATAATTCCCCTATTGGCAAGGCTTTTCATACATATAGTAACAGATTTTCCTCATATATACTAAATATAGTTATTATTTTATATTTAGGTATCTTTTTGTTTATAAAAGTATAAAAAATGCCACTACTCTACAGCTTTATATTACTATAAAATAATGGCACTGACTAATGCATATCAAGTATATTAAGTTATATATATTACTAAAAGTATACAAAAAGACGCCTACTATTATAGTAGGCGTCTTTTTTCCGCTCACATATTAAGCATTAGCTACTACTTGCTCACCTTTATAGTGACCACATGTAGGGCAAACACGATGAGGCATCTTAGGTTCGTGGCATTGTGGGCATGCTACATAACCAGGAGCTTCTAATTTCCAATTAGCACGACGGCGATCGCGACGGCATTTAGACAATCTACGCTTAGGTACTGCCATTATCTGCACCTCCTTAGTACAATCATTAGGACAATCTATCATCTTTCTCATCAAGCAAAGCACGTAACTCTGCAAATCGAGGATCCACCACAAAGGATTCACAAGAACAAGGTGAAACATTTAAATTTGCTCCGCAATGAACGCACAATCCTTTGCAATCATCCTGACATAACACTTGAGAGGGCTCATTGATGATTAATGTATCCCTAATTAGTTCAGTTAAGTCAATTTCCTCTCCATCGAAAGGAATCACATCTTCAGCAGTGTCTCTAGAATCACTAAAGATTTCCTCGAAGGAATCTTTACGGTCATGCTCTGTTGTAGTTAAACAACGAGAACATTCGTAATCACCTTTAGACTCTATCGAACCTTGAACGATGTAATTTTGACCATCAAACCAAAACTCACCATTAATGGTTATATCATGACGGCTCCAAGGAAAAGCAGTTACGTCACCAAGCTCAGAGGTTGGTATCGTATAGCTATAAGGAAATTTCTTTCCTATATGTTCTTTTGCTTGCTCTACTTGCAGTTTCATAATCTTACCTCGACTTATAATATTATAAACATGACATAGTGCTTTGTCAAATAAAAAAGACTATCTTAAGAGGACTCAAGATAGTCTTTTTGGTAAGTCAATTACATTTTTTCGAATTGGTCTTTACCAACACCGCAAATTGGGCAAACATAATCAGCTGGTTGATCTTCGAATTTTACGCCTTCAACAGCTTCGTCATAAACCCAACCACATACTACGCATACGTATTTTTCCATGAGTATTTCCTCCTTCACTTGAAAATTATTGTTTAATGTTTATCTTTTATAATTCAGATACTCTATCTGTAATGTAGTATATCAAAGATATCGAAACTTTTCAATACTCATTTTCTTAATTTCTCATTTTTTATAATATTTATAAAGCATATATAATATGCGGATTTGTGCTACTCCATAATTTGAAATGCATTATCATTTAGAAGAATTTAGACCTAAATATGAACCAACACACTCCTCCATCATTACGATGTTTCAATACCAAAAATAATTATTATACCAATTATTTTTGGTATATTAAGTAAATCAACTACTACCCAAGGT
>URQX01000047.1 GCA_900550175.1 uncultured Veillonella sp. | reverse complement strand
CCCTTTTTTCGTATCCCATGCATGGAATAAAAGGAGTACGGCTACAGCCACCACAACATAGAGCAAGAAATAGAAGCCCCATGGAGCGAAGAATGATCCCGCTACATAAGCAATCCATAAGAGTAAGGTAGGTCCCATAATGACCCATTTAACCGCTCTAGATTTACCTTTACGTATAATCTTCATAACGCCCATAGCGCCGATGGCACTAAAGGGAACTAAGCTCACGAATGTATATAAAGGATATTTTGTAGCCATTAAGGTGTAGAACAAAACGACCCCAACACCCCAAGTCATGTTATAGATAAAGGCTGTATGACGCTGTTTAAAACCATCAATCATACCGTAAATAACAGCACCAGTCCACGGCAAAGAAGCACCTAGGAAGATGGCGATATAATACCACCACACATTATCTTCAGGATGTTCAGATTGTGTGGCCCGTGTTACATTGTGAAGCCCTAAGAAGCCATTGATAAAATCTTGACCGTGAACGCTGTACATATACATATACCACGGCAAGCAGACTACACAAAAGGCAAGAATGCCACGCCAATCAAAGATAGCTTTCACCATCGACCAAGAACGATTGATACCGGCAAAAACGAGTAAAATCATCCCCGGCAAAACGAGTGCTACAGGCCCCTTTGTGAGCACCCCGAGGGCTGCAAAGATATAGGCCACAATCATAGCATGTGGTTTCTGTTCCACCATTCCCTTATAGGAATAAATCATGACCATGATCGTCGTATAAAGTAGCACCATGTCCGTAATAACGCCATGGGCTACGGTCCAGAACATGAGGGATGTACCAAGAACACCAGCCGCAATTAAGCCGAGGGCCCACTTGCCGCTCATAGTACGCGTCGATTGATACATAGTCGCTACAGATAAAGCGCCAAAGATAGCACTTGGTAAACGAACCACCCAATCGGCAATACCAAAGATTTTAAATCCAAGGGCAATGAGCCAATAAATCATAATCGGTTTATCGTACCAATAGGTGCCGTAAATTTGAGGTGACAACCAATCTCCGGAGAGAACCATTTCCTTAGCAGTTAACGCATAGTTAGATTCCACAGGATCCGTAACAGGCAACATATTATTGCCAAATAGATAAAAAACGAGCCATACAATAAATACGACTGGTGTTAATCGTGAAAGTTTCATAAGGGCCTCCTTATCGGCGATTGCGATAGTATTTAAAGCCCAATACAGCCGCTATAATAACGAATACAACAATCATAATAACCAAGAACTCATGATTATATTGGATAAGATCCTTCCAGTTTTCACCAAGCACTTTGCCTAAATAAACAAGAAGGATTGTCCAAGGAATCGTACCTAGTACAGTCCAAATGACAAAATGCCACATAGGATAGCGAGCCATGCCAGCTGGGAAAGAAATGAATGTACGAACACCTGGCAATAAACGGCCAAAGAATACCGCTGCGCCACCGTATTTATTAAACATCTTTTCAGCTAGCTCAAATTTATGTTCATTAAAGAATATGTATTTACCGTATTTCAAAAGGAGTGGACGTCCGCCATACTCACCCATCCAGTAGGATAAGATAGACCCCACAATACCTGCTAAAGTACCTACAACCATAGTCGTATGTAAATCAAATATACCTTGAGCGATCAGATATCCTGCAAAACCTAAGACGATTTCACTAGGAATAGGAATGTTAGCATTTTCCAAAACCATTGCAATAAACATGGCTGCATAGCCATACGTTTCCATGAACGAAATAATATATTCCACTGTTTTACCCCTTTTAAATCCCCATATGGGTTCCATTATGCGCAAAATTTTGTGCATAATATTATCATTGTTATCATACCTATTCGGTATACCTTATATTTTACCATAATAAAAAGGCCCTCACCACAGTGAAAGCCTTCTTACTATTTAACTGTATGCGATTATTGCAATTCAGTAGTTTGAGTTGTTACTTCACGAGCCGTAGTAAATGCAGCAAGTTCTGCATCACCAGAACCAAGGATTACTTTGTTAGCTACTAGCGCGTTAGCCGCTGTTTTAGCATCTTGTAAAGTAATTCCAGCACGAGGAGCACTAATTGTGACTGATGTGCTTTTACCACCGACCGTAGAAAATGTAAGATATACAACGCGTTTTTCCGCCATGTGGGCGCCTCCTTTCACGTTTCATAAACAAGTTCTCAAATCTAGATAGAACGAAGCAATCGTTGGAATTATGTAGTTCCTCTAAGATCAAATGTATCTATCTACGATTCATATCAATAAGGATGGGAATGTGAGGGTTTGCTATCTCTATATCCTGTTACGACTATGGGAGGATATAAAAACTAGCAATAAGGATGTGTTTGGATCACCTACAAAAGTAATTTAATCATCTAGATTAATGTCCTAAGGATACTTCATTGACGCGGACCACGTCGGACAAGCTGTGGTCATACAAGGCTGCTAGCGCATTACCAACAGTTTTTACATTATCGTCGGACGCTTCTTCTGCAACACGAGTATAGGTTACGTCTTTGTACTTCGGCGCATCTTCGGTGCCGATGTTAAAACGCAACACCAATTTTGTGCGTTTAATGTTAGCCATCGTATCACCTCCTTTCACCCTCTTATATTCCTGAGGGTCCCTCTCGACAACCCCCGCTAGAGTAATTAAGGTAATCATTGTGAAAGTCAGAGAACAACAACTTTAAATCTATACTTCTTACAGTATTTATATAAATCTAACAAACAATACAGAAGTATACACGCTATAAACATGTCATAAATACAGAAAAAGACCCTTACAAATCATTAGCTATACAAATATAACTAACAACTGTAAAGGTCTACATAAGCCCATAAAGGGCAATGAAAATCTATAAAGCACTATAAACCATTATTAAGGTTCGTGATTAATAGATAAATACTATTCGGTTTTCAAGGCCAACATGAAGTCATAGGCTTTAACAGCTGCTTCTGTATCTACAAAATGGAACGGATTTAGCATACGACAGAACTTAAAAAGACATTCGCGTTTGCGTAAGATTTCTTTTACATGCAATACTGTATCACGTGCTGTACGGGCTGAACTATAACCATTCATCATTGCATATAGGTAAGAAATCGGTAGGTTATCCTCACGCAAGTAGCTGTGAACAAAGATAAGTAAATCCCAACCTTGCGGTGTAAATTCAGTCCAACGACGGCCATTTTCCCAATCTAATAAAGTAACCTTATCAGTATCTGGATCATAGGTGATATCTCGCATGGCAGGACGGCCATGGGACAAACCATAATCATGAAGTTGTCCCAATGTTTTACCAAAGCTATAGAAGATATGAGTGACCATATCTTGTAAGCTATCATCATCAGGATGTTGCGCTGGCAATTCACTATAATAGGTTAATGTTTTACCAGACCCTTCTGTAACGAAATAATGCTCTCTAAAACCAGCAATCACTGGTGCTACAGGCAATTGTGTGTTTACAAAAGAAATTTTATAGAACTCATAATCAAAAGAAGCTCTAGGAGCTGGTTTAATCCAACTAGAGCGGTGATTACTGATATCTTGTTTTACATAATAGGTTTTATCATTAAACTCTACAGGAAAAACACGATGGTCTTTCTCTTCATCGATTATGCGATCAATATATTCTAATAACATATCATTCATTATAGCCTCCCTTTGTATAACACTCTATAATACTAGTACCCCTTAAGCACACATACCCAAGCAAGCTATTATAACAGCGTCCCCTCTTATTATTATATTTCTTAGAATATGTAACATCAAAATAATTTACGAATAACAACACATTAGTTATCACTCATATAAGTTTATACAATTAATATTTTTATTATACTATAATTCTCAATTGATATCAAAAGAAAAACCCCCTAGCCTAAGCTAGGGGGTTCTTCTGGTAATTATGATAATAGGTTTAGATTTAAGACAGTACGAGGACCAACTGAGGTCATGTCTAAATCAAACGAATTAACCAACGAATTTAGTCACTGCTGCAGTATCAGTTAAGTGACGTTTAGGCATGCCCATTTCTTCAGGGGAGATGCCAAGAGCAAGACCCACTAATTGGGACATGTGCAAGATTGGCATATCTTTGCCACCGCCAACAACTTCTTTTGCTTCTTTTTGGAACATATCAAGTTGCATTTGGCAAAGTGGGCAAGGAGTTACTACGCAATCTGCGCCTTCTGTAGCTGCATCTTTGTTGATGGAGCCAGTCATTTGCATTACGGAATCATGTGCAGGGTATACAGCATGGAAACCGCAGCAATCAAGTTTACGGGAGAAGTCGATTGGTGTAGCACCGATAGCAGAGATCAAATCTGCTAAGGATGTAGGCATTTGATAATCTTCGAAGCCCATTTCAGTTTGAGGACGAAGAATATGGCAACCATAGTATTCAGCTACACGTAAACCAGTTAAAGGTTTAACAACTTTAGCTTTCAATTTGTCCAAACCGTAATCGCGGATCAACACCCATAAGAAATGAGTGATATCAGTTGTACCACGGTATTGTTTACCGATTTGAGCTAATTTTTTGTTAACTTCGTTCTTTTCTTTTTCGTTTTTATCAAGCTCGTTTTTAGCTTCACGAAGCATCAAAGTACAAGTGTTACATACAGTTAAAAGGTTCAAACCTTTTTCTTCTGCCAATGCAATGTTACGAGCATTTGTAGCAAGTGTAATTTCTGGAGCGATGTCTTGAACGTGGGACGCGCCGCAGCAAGTCCAGCCGTCAAGCTCTTCCAACTCGATGCCTAATTTTTTAGCTACAGCAACTGTTGCTAAGTAGTCTTCTTTGGCAGCGCTTTCAAGAACGCAACCTGGGAAAAATGCGTATTTCATTATTTGCTTACCTCCTCAGCTGCTTTCATAAGTCTGCGAACACCATCAATACCATTTACAGGTTTTTGAGGTACTACAAGTTCGAATGGATTGATTTTGCTGTGTTTCCACAAACGTAAAGCATAGAATGCTTGTTTAGCGGAATCAACAACACCATCAGATTTCAAGCTCATAGAAACTTCTTTCAAGCGACCAGTTTTGTAGAGATCGTCTTTGAAAGCAACTGCATGGCGAACGCCTTTGCTGTTAGTAAGACCAGCTTTTGTAGCTTCTTTACGCAAGTTGGAAATATCTTGAGCAGGTTTTAAGTGTTTAGGGCAACGGGAGATACAGTTCATGCAGTGAACGCATTTCCAAAGACCGTTGTCGAATGCAGGTTGAATGTGAGCCATAGGTGCATCATCACGGCTATCCAATACGAAACGGTTAGCTTTTGTGAATACATATGGTTCTAAGAAGTCATCTTGACGTGCAGTCAATTTGTTACATTCAGATGCGCAGCAACCACAAAGGATACATTCTGTACCAGCAACGAATTTTTTGAAGTCAGCTGGAGTTTGGCGAACGATTTTGTCACCTTCGTTGAATTCTGCTTTAAGGAAGATCCAAGGAGCAACTGTTTTCAAGCGATCAACTTTTGCTTCCCAGTCAACAACTAAGTCGCGGATAACGCGGAAGTTGCCGATAGGTGCAATTGTCAATTCATCAGTACCATAACGTTCTGTTAATTCGTCGATTTTAGCTTCGCAACCAAGCATTGCTTCGCCATTTACACGAACGGAGCAAGCGCCACAAACTGCGGAACGGCAAGCTGCCAAGAATGTTAATGTTGGATCTTGAGTGTCTTTAATTTTTTGAAGGCCCCAAAGAATTGTACGGTCAGCTTCATAATCGAATTTGAAAGTCTGTACAAACGCGCGACCTTGTTGGTAACGGTGGATATGGTAGGTGATTTGTCTCATCTTAGTACTTCCTTTCTTGTGGTTCGTATTTAGTGAACACTACGTCGCGTTCTGTCAATTCGTACTCGCCGTCAGCACCCAATTTGATCAAAGAGTGTTTTAAGTATCTTTCATCATTACGTTTTGGATGGTCTTCACGAACGTGAGCACCACGAGATTCACGGCGGTGTAAAGCGCCCATAGCAATAGCTTTAGCTACTGTTAACATGGAGCCAATTTCACAATAGTTTACGAATGCCATGTTGTAAGTACGTTCAGGGTCACCTACATAACAAGTTTTGTAATCTTCCATCAATTGGTTGATTTCTTCTAATGCTTCAGTAATACCTTGTTCATTACGGAAGATACCTACTTTGTTCCACATAGCGTTAGCTAATGCGTCACGGATTTCAACTACTGGGCGACCGCCTTGGCGAGTCGTTACTTCAGTGAATTTTTCTTCCCAGTGTTTAGCAGCTGCAGCGATTTCTGCATCTACGTTAGGTTGTTCATGTGTTTCAGCATAGTCAGCTGCACCAGCACCGGATACTTTACCGAATACTACGCCGTCTGCCAAGGAGTTACCACCTAAGCGGTTAGCACCGTGGATAGAGATACAGGATGCTTCACCAGAGGAGAACAAGCCTGGAAGAGAAGTAGCACAAGTTTTGTAATCTACTACGTCGATACCACCCATAATGTAGTGACATGTAGGACGAATAGGTACTGGAGTTGTCAAAGGATCACAATGTTCGAAGCACATAGCCAAGTCACGGATACCATGAAGTTTTTCGATGATAACTTCAGGACCTAAGTGACGAAGGTCAGCTACTACGTATGCGTTAAGACCAGAACCGAAACCACGACCTGCAGCGATTTCATCTTCGATTGCTTTCGCTACAACGTCACGGGATGCCAATTCCATTTTGTTAGGCGCATATTTTTTCATAAAACGTTCGCCTTCAGCGTTAAGAAGGTAACCACCTTCACCACGAACCGCTTCGGACATCAAGATACCAGTACGACCAAGACCAGTTGGATGGAATTGGATCATTTCCATATCTTTCAATGCATTACCAGCACGGAAAGCTGCTGCCATGCCGTCGCCTGTGGAAAGGAATGGGTTAGTAGTACGAGTCCAGAATACACGACCAGCACCACCAGTAGACAAGATAATAGCTTTTGCTTTAATTTGTTCTACTTTACCTTCTTTCATGTTCCAGATAACTGCGCCACCAACGTGACCGTTTGCGTCTTTAACAAGATCTAAAAGGTACCATTCTTGCAAGAAGTGTACGCCTTCTTTCAAGCATTGTTCGTAAGTTGTGTGCAAGATAACGTGACCAGTTTTATCCGCAGAGTAGCAAGTACGTGGATAGGATTGACCACCGAAGTTACGTTGCGCAATTTTGTTTTGCTCTGTACGGGAGAATGGAGCACCCATGTGGTCCATTTCAAGTACGCCTTCTGGACAACGAGAGCAGAAGAATTCGATTGCATCTTGGTCGCCAAGATAGTCAGAACCTTTTACTGTATCGAAAGTATGTGTTTCGATTGTGTCTTCAGCTGCTACGTTATTCAAACAAGCATTTACACCGCCTTGCGCCATTGCTGTTGCAGAGCGAGTTGGGAAAATTTTAGTAATAAGTGCTACAGTTAAGCCTTTACGACGACCTACTTCAAGAGCCGCGCGTTGACCAGCGCCACCGCTACCTACTACTAGAACATCAAACTGTTCCATAATGACCTCCTCATAACTACCTTTAATAAGAAAATTTGTTAGACTATCTCATTTCAAAAACTTATAAAAATTTTTGATAACCTAATCATTTTTCTTTCAAGAAAAATCCCATACTTATGCGACTTTTCTTATAGCTTTACATATAATTATAGAGAGCATTTGGTGTGATGTCTAAACCCTATTATGCATAATTAATTTTGATTAATCTAATTGATAATACATTTCACTTAGTGTTTTTCCTATTTACATATGAGCATTTAAAATAGATTTATGAATATTTCATACAGGAAGTTAAGGATATTACGAAAGTAATTCGGTTCCGAAATTTTTGTATATTTTTATTTCCGCTAACGTCTTAATAAGCCTTATTAATACTGACTTTATAAGAGCTCTAATTTGTTCATAATAATTAATATCCATTAAATTCCTACTAAAAATACCTCGAATTTAATCATCGAAAATCATCAAATTTCTACGGCTTTTATTGGTATTTAACTCTCTGATAATTATTATCATAAGTTTTTTTAGTGATTTCTTTCACACTCGTCAAAATTGGCAAAATCATGTCTATCTATGCGCATACGGCAATCTTCGATATAGTTCATCTTCATTCATTAGCAGAATTCATTAACATTCAACATTTCATCGTTTTTAAGGCTTTCAAACATGAAGAACACGCTTATAAACTCGCATATACATTCATCTTTTGCTCATTCCTGTTGTATAAGGTATGATAATAGATAAATAAGTTATATAATATTATATATATAGTCACCGCTATATGGTGTTGTGGCTTTCACCAAACGGAAAGCATGTATATATAATGACTATATTAATGTAGTTGGAGAGCTATATTTTTAACTCATACATAAGGAGAACAGAGAATGAAAATTTTACTTGTAGAAGACGAAGAAATGCTGAATGGCATTACCGCCAAATATTTACGTGCAGAGAATATGACTGTTGACACATGCTTTAATGGTCAACAAGCTATCGATTATGTAAACACATCTAGCTATGACGTTATCGTTATGGATATCATGATGCCAATCCTTGATGGTATTAGCGCTCTTGCACAAATGCGTAACGACGGCAATACAACACCTGTATTGCTTTTAACTGCAAAAGATTCCTTACAAGATAAAGTTACAGGCCTTAACACAGGTGCTGATGATTACCTTGTAAAACCTTTCGACCTTGAAGAGTTAACAGCTCGTATTTATGCTTTAGCTCGCCGTAATGCGCGTCATGCACAAAACGATATCCACGTAGGTCCGCTTACAATCAATGTACCTCAACGTACTGTTAAACGTGACGGTGAAACAATCACATTGACCGCTAAAGAATTCGACCTCTTATTCTATTTAGCAAGTAACGAAAATATCGTATTGTCCCGTCAACAAATCCTTGATCATGTTTGGGAATACGATTATGAAAGCTACTCTAATCTTATCGATGTATACATCAAAGATTTACGCAAAAAGATCGATACTGATGAGAATGTAAAACTCATTCAAACAGTTCGTGGAGTAGGGTATGTCCTCAAAACAGAAAACTAATGATCCTCACCGAGATCTAGACACCATGTCTGGGGCAGCTACCGATTTATTTAATCGGCTGCCCCTAACTTTTAAAATCATGTCTTGGTATACCATCTTTTTGCTTATCATTTTGATGGTTGCATCCGCATGGATTTATGCATATACGCACGAATCCGATAACAAAGAAGTTCGCGAGCGCTTACAGCAGCAAGCAATGATCATGGCTACGGATATCCGTAAATTTAAGCCGTACCAAGATAACACATTCTTCTTTGTATCAACCCAGGACGGCTATATCATTAAAGGTGCGCTACCAGATGGCTTCCCTAATCAAACAGTCCTATCCTTGGGTCAGGTTGGAGAAATCGCTGTTGGCGATGATACCTTCTACTACTACGATACACCGGTTAACGAACCAAATTATCGTGGTATTTTGCGCGCTGTTACAAAGGTAAAAACGGCCTCTAAAAAAACAGAAAACCTTTTATATAGTTTATTATTAGGTGATGTCATATTCTTGTTGATTTCATCATTAGGCGGTTATCTATTTATCAAGAAAGGCCTCAAGCCGGTCCGAACCTTGACGAAAACAGCTAAGGTTATCGGTAAGAATAACGACTTAAGTCGCCGTATTGATATTCCGTCCCGTACAGCACGGGATGAAATATACGAGCTTACTACCACATTTAACCGCATGCTTTCAGGCCTTGAAGACTCCTCCAATCGGGAGAAGCAATTTAGTTCTGACGTATCCCACGAATTGCGCACACCGATCGCAGTTATTAAAGCGGAAAGTGAGTTTGCTTTAAAATACGGTCGCACAGAGGATGATTTACGTGAAGGTCTGACACATATCTTGGAACAAGCCAAGTTTATGACAAACCTCGTAAGCCAATTGCTCGATGTAGCACGCCTTGAAAATGCTCATGACCTTAACTTAGCGCCTGTAGATGTGTCGTTAATGTTAACGAACATGGTACATGACTATACACGGCTCTGTGCAGAAAATACAGAAAAAAGGATTTCTATCACATCCAATATTCAACCACATATGCGCATCGTTGCCCATGAGGTATCCTTACGTCGTGCCATTACAAACTTGGTAGATAATGCTATCAAGTTTACGAACTCCACCATCGATATTTCAGCTAAGGTGGCAGGTGGAGAACTCATCATTATGGTAACCGATAACGGAATCGGCATAGAGCCAGAAAACCTTGAGCATATTTGGGATCGCATGTACCAAACAGAGCAATCTCGAAATAAGAAATCTAACCACGGTATTGGTCTTGGCTTATACTTTGTAAACAAAGTTATTAGCTTACACCACGGCACAGTAACAGCCGCAAGCGAGCCACAAGTAAAAACTACATTTACCGTACGATTACCGTACAACAGAACTGAAGAATAAACTATAGGGACGGACCAAAGGTCAGTCCCTTTCCTTATACGCACTCAATATATACCATTGCATTCAATATAATCATAATATATAGATGAGTATATACAAAACGCTAGCTCAGAAAACTTCTCTCGTTGCTAGCGTTTTTGTATTGTATAGTATTTAATTATGTGGCACTTAATGATTTAGCCTTTAATTGTTTAGCCTATGAATTGTTGCCATAGTGGCATATACACATATTCGAGGAAGGTCCATACAACAAGACCTGCTATAGCGCCAACAATAGCACCATTGATACGGATCCAGCTGAGGTCATCCTCTACCTTAGATTCGATAAAGTAAATAAACTTTTCTGTGCTAAGGCCACCCAGAACTTGGCGTATGATGGTTTCAATAAGGTCATAACCTTGTTCAAGCACATATATACCAATATTGTGCAATGTATCTTCTATACGGTTTCTCAAATCTTCGGATTGACCATATACCGTCCACAATTCAAGAGCAATATTCACGAGAACTTGGGCTGGTGTTTCTCCATTTTCATCCCCTACGAGTAACAATTCCTCTACATAAGGGCATAAATGGTTTTCAATGACAGATTCCCAATCTTGTTCACGAATCCA
>URQX01000046.1 GCA_900550175.1 uncultured Veillonella sp. | reverse complement strand
TACCACCATCATCGATGATGACTAAATCTAAATGTTGTTCCTCTGCAATAATTGCGACGCGCATACGAACATCTTCTAAAATGGCTTCATGAAGTGCACTCACTTCAGCTTCTTTATCAGAAAGCTTTTTAGCCCAAGAATCATTCCAATCCTGTGCTACAGGCAAGTTATTATTAGCAATGATCGATTGTGCTTGTTGTTGAACCATAGTATCACGTTTGGCAGCCAATTCCTTTTGTAAAGATGCGGCATATTGGTTCAGTTCTTCTTGACCTTTTTGTTGCATAGGTAAAAGTTCTGCCTGTACTTTAGCCTTAATGGAATCCACATCAACATTAGATGGTTTCCTCTTAGCTAACAAAGCCTTTAATCGTTCCTCTTTCTTAGCCTTCTCTGCCATAGCTGCCTGCTTTTGTGCATCATCAATATATACACGAGCATCATAAGCATATAAATCTAATTGAAGGTTAACGATTTCAAGATCATATTCATTGGAACTAACCTTTAATTCCGCCAAATATTTTTGAGTAAGTTCGTTTCGTTTTGCATTCAATTGCTGATTCAATTCATTTTCTTTTGTTGCAATACGAGTTTGCAATTCCACCGTAAGAGCATCTGACAAGGTTGAATCTAATGCAAGAGATTTCAATTGTTCCTCTTGTGTCTCGGACTTGGCATTTAAAGCTTGTTGTTCAAGTTCATATTGACGTTGCAAAAGATCCAATTCATTTTTAGCTTGTTTATAATCCTCATAGGAAGGATTAAATTCTAATACATCATCAATACGTACAACACCTATTGATACCCCATCAGGGCTCTGCTGACGATTTGTCACAAATCCATAGGCCCAAACCATAGCACATAATGCAACAACGAGAAATATGGCAAATCCAATATATCGTTTTTTCCCGTTCATTGTCGTTCTCCCTTACATAGAACTACAGTTTATTTTTTCGCATCAGAAGCTAGTTTTTTTAATACTTGATCTGTAATGTCTACGCCACCGTATAATACAGTGTCTTTAGTCATAACAACGCTAAGACCTTTAGCATCGCCTACAGCTTTTGCAGCTTCCATAGCTTTATCTTGAAGAGATTTAGCAATCTCTTGATCTTTCTTTGCTAAGTTTTGACGAGCTTCTTCAGCTAATTTTTGTTTAGTCGCATCATCTTGAGCTGCATCAATTTTAGCTTGTGTTTCTTGTTGTAATTTGCTTTGATAGCTCATATATTCTTGAGCTGCAGAAATATAAATTGGATTATCTTGAGACATCATACGAGATGTATCGATAACACCAATTGTACTGTTACCACTACTACCTGTTGGTGTAGCCATTTGAGTGTAAGCTAATGCACCAATACCGATAATAAAAATAGCAGCAATGACGATGGAGAAAATTTTCACATTCGCCTTGTTGTTCATCATTCGCATCATAATAGAGTGCCCTCATTTCTTTAAATTACTATATCAAAGGATGCCATATAGAGATATTGGTGAAAGCCTCTTTAGAAAAGAGGCCTCCACCATATACATTTACTATATTAGAATTGTGTGCCGAAGCTGAAGTGGAATTTATTTTTGTGTTTACCCACGCCATAATCAAGTTTAACTGGACCAATTGGTGTAGTAATACGAACACCAGCACCAACGCCATAGTTGAATGTTTTCTTGCTGTTGTACCATGTAACATTTGGAGCATCCCATGCATCACCAATATCAGTGAACAATACGCCACTAACCTTTTTAACGATTGGGAAGCGGAATTCCAATGTAGCATTGTACATATACTTACCACGGAATTGATCATCTTCGTAACCACGTAAGGAGTCAGCACCACCCAACGTGAATAATTGGCTATAAGGAGCATCACCTTGGATAAAGCCACCACGTGCACGGAATGCCAATACATTCTTAGCACCTAGTTTTTTATACATACGTGCTTCAGCTGTGAATTTGTAGAAGTCAAAGTCACCACCTAAGCCATGACCAGCCCATTGTGCTGTATAGGAGATACGACGACCACGTGTTGGTTCATAAATATTATCACGGGAATCGTATACTTTTTGCCATGTAATGGAATTGATACGACCAAAGTTTTTGTCTACATATTTGTCATTTGCAAAGTTGTAAGAACCATTATTCCAATTTGTACCAGAACCAGCATTTTTATCGTAACGGAAACCGGAACTGTCATCATCATCCCATTTGTAGGAATCTTTACGGGATTCAAGAGTCAAGTAATCACGAGTATATTCCCCTGTTTGACGACCGAAGGAAATATTAAAACCACGAGATTTCTTGTTATATTCAGCTACTTCATTACCATCTTCATTGTAATCAGTGTATTCATCTTCACGGTTGAAGAAGGAGAAGCCAAGGGAAGTACCTTTGCTATCGATCCAAGGTTTCAAGTAAGAAATTTGGTAGTTTTTGTATTTTTTCTTACCACCGATTTCCCAATGAACTTTAAATTTATCACCAGTACCGCGGAAGTTATCTTCACCAAATTCAATGATACCCATCAAACCATCAGATTTGGAGTAACCTGCACCTAATGTAATAGTACCTGTTTTATGTTCCAAAACATCGATTTCAATGATTACATTGTTAGGATCTTGATCACCAGGCAACATGCGAACATTTACATCATCAAAGAAGCCTAGGTTGTATACGCGTTCTACAGAACGGCGTACCAAGAATTTATTGAAAGGTTTACCTTTCTTTTGAACGAATTCACGAGTAATAACCTTATCGCGAGTTTTCTTGTTACCTGCAGGAACGATATCTTCTACAATACCTTCTACAATATGAACGTGAAGTACGCCTTGATCATCTACGCGAATGCCATCAACGTGTGCCAACATGTAGCCATCACGAGCATATGCTGCATTGATACCTTGAACTTTTTGGCCAACGTATACAGAGTTGAGAACTTGACCTGGTTGAAGATCCATGAATTTAGTCAATACTTCAGAAGTATAAACTGTATTACCTTCGAAAGCTACACCAGTAGTAATTGGATTTACTGTAACAGCAAAGTCCAATTTAACGCCTTCAGGAACTGTTGTGAATACAGGGTTTACTTCAGAGAAGTAGCCAGTATTGCCAAGGTTAGTTACGTCTTTAAATACACCGTCAACAGATACTGCATCGCCGATTTTTTCTGTCAAAATAGGCAATAGTTGTGCTTGTTGTTCAGCTGTCACACCAGAAATAGATAAACCTGTAATTAATTTACCTACATATGGATTGATAGATTCAGCATTAGCAGATGTAATATATTGAGCTTCTACAGTTGTAACCGCTTGAGTTTGACCATTTTCAGCAGCCTTATCAAGGTCAGTACCACCAGTAGTTTTAGACACCATTTTTACTTGTTTATCATCTGTTTTCAATGCAGCATTATTAACTGTAACAGTTCCGTCAGAACCTTTAACTACAGTACCATCGCTAGATACAGTTGTATCACCACGAGCTGCTAAGATAGCTGCATCAGTTTCATCTTGTGTTGTTGCAGGTGTAGCTGCATCAGCATTGTAAACAGCTTGTGTAGTAGTAGCATCATTAGTAGTTGCTGCACTAGTTGTTGTTGTGTTATTTAAATCTGGAGTATAGCCAGCTTGTACCTCTGCAGCAAATACACTGCCTGTCCCCATGACAGCAGTCAATACAGATGCTGCAAGCATACTTTTATAGGCTTTTGGTTTAAACATAAATTCCTCCTAGAACTCATCCCCATAAAAAGTTTACATCTTGTTTTATAAAGACTAATAAATCTTTATTATTATAGCATAAAATACTGGGAATGAGTACTATATTAAACAAATTTTATGAAATTAATATGACTAGAATGTGCATACCCATGGGATTTGCACACTCTAGTCATAAACTTAGAAACTCCTTGTCCAACGACCACCTATATAATTGTTTCCTTGCGATGTGTGCCATGCAGTAAACTTAAGATTTCGTTTGACAGAATATTCTATACCATATTTATTTTGTTTATTATTAATACCTTGAGAATAGGTAAGCATAACTTTCGGCACAATATACTTGCCAATTTCGATATTGTAATTGCCAGCAGTTTCTCGATTAGTCGGTTCATCAGGATCAATAGAACCAGTCGTAATATTAATTCTATCAAGCCCTAATGTATTTTGTAATGCATCTTGTACATAACCAAAGGCAAACATTTGTAACCCTGCTGTAGCAACAGCATTTACATCTTCATTTGTCAATGTACTGCTATTTGAATCTGCACCACGACCAAAGGTCAACATGGAAATAATTTGCTTTCTAGATAAGCTAGGATTAGAGGACAAAGTAAGATCCATATGATCTACAGTCCCTTTTACACCAAGCATAATATTGTAGTTGCTTACATTTGTTTCAGCCTCTAATTGTAAATTTGGTAAATAGGAGCCACCTACAAAGTGTGCATTCCCCTTCGTAATATTAAATACATGACTTAAGTATTTAAATGTACCAGATTTAACATCGAACTGGCCACTAGCAGTTGGGTTTTGTAATGTACCACCGAAATGAACATCACCGCCGATAAACATATTATATAGAGTACGATCATATAAGCGTACCCCCTTGCCAGCATGAATATTAACATCTACGCCCATATTGGTGCTACTTTCACTAGACTGCAACGAAAGAGGTATCTTAAATTGGATGTTTTCTAGGTCCAAATTCCCTATCAAGGTAGGTAATCCATCACGTTCCGCAATATAAAGTTCACCATTTAATGGACCTCTCACATATTCACTACGAACATCGAGTCCATCAAGTTGAACTGCAGCCTTATAGTTGGTAAGCTCATGACCAGACCAATTTACCTTAGCAGCTAAACCAGCACTGCCTTTCCCCATATTGATACGAGATTGGAAATCCCCTTGTTGTCCAGAGAAGATTAAGTCACCGTCAATGCCTGTAATTTCATTATCTACATTGGCCAATTTCAAAGTACCATTACGTACAGATACTGTACCGTATGCCTCAGGTTGGTCTATAGTCCCCGTAAGCCTAATCGCCCCCTTTAACGGTCCCGTTGCATCTTTAACGTTAGTAGTAACAAGAGGAATAACAGCCATATTAGCTTCGTTAAAGTCAATTGTTACATCCATCGATTTAGCATCACTAGCATCTAAATAACCAGATGTATAGAGGGCTGCCAATGGAATTTTGCCATAAATACTGAGTTTATAACCACTCTTAGCACCTTGAATGCGTTGAATTTGAATAACATGATCTTGCATTGTAGCTAATGCGAAGCCTTCATCAATGCCAATTCCATTGAAAGAACCTGATTCTACCGCACCAGAGAGTTCAACCTTAGGGTTTTTAGTTTTTCCCGTAACATTCACAACACCAGTTACCCAACCTGTAGCTTGAATATCCTTACCTACAAGTGGTAAGAATGGTACTATGTCAACATCTTTTAAAGCGACTTGTAAGTCAGCTTCGCCATCTAGATCCAATGTACCGCCCATGGCGATGAGACCTTCATCAACAGGTAGTTTTAAGGTAGTAATTTTAAACTTTCGATTAGCTAAGCTAGCATCAATCGTTGCATCACCGACAACCTTGTCATCAATACTAACTTCATTAATTTTACCATTAATAGTAACACTTGGATTATCCTTTGTGCCACCAATTTCAACGGAACCATTTAATTTGCCATCAAGATGCTCATTTTCACGATCTAACAGTGCTAATAGATTCTTGACACTACCATTAGTAACATCTAAAACACCAAATAACCGTTTACTATCGTCGAGCTTCATGCCGCCTTTAGCAACATAACGACCACCATTTGATTCAGCAAAAGAAAAGTCTTGTACGTTTACGACGGATTTATCTGCATACACGTGGCCATGAATATCAGTCAATAATTGCCCATTTATAGATAAAGCATCAGATAAAATGTAACCATTAAACTGAGGGTTATCCATAGACCCCGTTATAGTACCACGGCCTGCTAATAAACCATCTACCTTATAGTCAGTATTGATGAGCAGTCTACCCATATCGATTTTCTTACCTTCAAAATCAATATTAATAGCATCTTTCGATACTGTGCCGCCACCTGTAATAGTCGCTCCGTATCCTTCAATATCAAAACGATATAACTCTAATCTTTCATTTGTATAGTTATATTTTGCAAAAGCATTAGTTACAAGCTTGCCATAGGCAGATCCATCCCATAAGTGAGCTCGTCCTTCTACAATAGGATTAGCCGCAGTCCCTGTTATATGGTTATCGGTTTCAAACCATCCTGTAATAGGAATGTCAGTTACAGGGCGAATTAAATTTTCAATACGCACTGCACGAGCTTTAGCATTTAAATCTAGTGCATCAGTATTGATATTATACCAACCTGTAATATCATAACCACCACTACCGTCACCAATATGACCATTGGTAATTGTTAGAACATGATTGTCTAAAGTAATATCGCTATGAATATCATTAAAATGGGCACCCTTATAAAGAACCTCTTGTCCCCATACAGTACCAGTTACATTAGGGTTATCTAAGGCCCCTTTTACATTAATAGACGTGCTGACTGTACCAGCGACATCGTCACCTATGATTGGACTAAGTGATGTCAACGGCAAGGCATTACCAGAAACTGTGGCATCAACTTGACCATTTTGAATAGAACCATATCCACTAAAGGATCCAGTTCCCATATTTCCAACCATAGTTATATTGGTAAGATTATCACTATGGGTCAAATCCGCTTTTACAGAATCAATAACTACACCGCGTACACCAATCTGATGACCTTGTACAGGCCCTACAAGATCAGTAACTTGATTATTCTTACCCAAAACGTGGATTTCTCCATCAATGGTTCCCGTAATAGGCATAGTCATATCTTGTGTGAAAGTATCCAACGATAAGGCATGAACATTAGCAACGGCGTCAAAATCACCTGTATCTACGACATATTGACCTTTAACTTTAGCATTACCAGCGCCAATAGACAATTGGGCATCATCGATACGAACCAACCCATTATCATATACTATATTTCCTTGCACGCGGTCTACATGGTACCCTTTATAAGAAATACCATTACTACCTATGGTGGCATCCACCCGTGGCGCTACAGTAGTACCACCAATATGTGCACGACCACCAACAATACCAGTAACCCCCACATCGGTAATGGCTTCAAGATTCACCTTATCTGCTACAACATTAAGATTGAGATATTCTTCGTCCTTCCCTAATGTAATGAGACCATTAAGCTTTGCTGCTTGATCATTGATACGCCAAGAGCTATGGCTAATAACAATTTGGTCATGATTGAGCATAATACGACCTTCACCATCAGTAATAGTATAAATCGTATTACCCCGCTTATAAGTGCCTGTTAAGCCTTTAAAGCCAACATTGCCACTCATAACATATTGTCCATCTTCACTTTTAACATTGAGATGTAAATCTTGTAATTTTCCCTTCGTTACAACAAGATCTTTGCGCAACGGAACAAAGCTCATAATACCAGCAGTATCAATTTCATCGGCTTGTACAAACACGTCAAAATTAGACACATCATCCATATCTATTTTGCCATTTACTAGGATAGATGAACCATCTACATCAGCTGTAAAAGCCCCTTTGGACATACCACTCATATTAAGAGCAACGGTGCCATCAAGGTTTTCAACATTGCGTTTAACGCCATCTTTAGCACGTAGCGCTACATGGCCATTATTAATGGTAATATCACCATTAAAACTACCCGATTTATTCGGATCAGATGGTTTAACTAACTTTTCTATACTCCAAGTTCCATCGTTCAATTGCCATATATGAAGATCAGGTGCCTCTACAGTAACAGTCGATATAGCTGTTGCTCCTGATGTATTGCCCCCAATTATACTTGGTAATGCAGACAGTTTAACCCCAACGGCTACACCTTGTGCCGTTCCTACTAAGTGACCATCCCGATCTTTAATCACCACATCTGATAAAACTACATCGCCATTCCAATTGATACGAAGAGAATCATAGTCCACAGATCCGTTTATGGCATTATTTACTTGTTCTTTAACCATAGGTGCTACATAGGTCTGCGCTATAGGGTTTATACTAGCACCCACTGCAGATAAGCCTAAAATTGCAGCCCCTATGAGACACCACTTTTTACGGGTCATAATGATCTCCCATACACATTATGAATAATATAAATATATATACTAATCTTACCATACACAAAGTAATAACTATAGTATTTTAAGGGTAAATTTTATAAAACTAATATATTTTTTACTAATCATTTTCTACAATAACTACAGATAAAGTTATTTTAACATCACCATAACATAAAAATGAAAATATACAATGAATCTACGCTTTATAAATCTATAACAAAAAAGACGACCGCAGTCGTCTTTTTTAGTATTCTATTATTGATTACCACCAAGTTGTGCTAATTGTTCAGCTGCACCACTGTTTGCAATAATTTCTGCGCCTTGTCCAACTGGAGTATTCAATGGAACACCTGTCAATTGTTCAAGAGCTGCAATGCTAATATTGTAATTATAAAGAGCTTGTACATAGTTATTACGAGCATCTGTTAATTTAGTTTCCGCATCGAGTACATCAAGGTTTGTACCAACCCCAGCGCGATAGCGAAGTGTAGCAATACGGAAGCTTTCTTGACCTTGAGCAACTGCAGTTTGAGTGCTTTGGATTGTTTGCTCTGCAGACCGCAAGTTCAAGTATGCTTTTTGTACTGCTAATAATACAGCATCAACAGTAGCTAAATTAGCTTCTTTCGCTTGTTCAAGTTGAGCATTTGCTTTTTTAATGGCATTTTGCGTAGCACCGCCATCCCATAAGCTCCAAGATGCAGTAGCACCTACGCTCCAAGATTTAGTACTTGTTCCAAAGTACCCATCTGGATCTGCATAGCCACGACCTGCTTTTACAGCTACAGTTGGTAAGTAGCCAGATTTAGCAGATTTTACAGCTTCTTCTGCAGATTTTACATCAAGTGCAGATTTAACAAGGGCTGAACGATGAAGTAAAGCATATGCCTTAGCTTGTTCTAATGTAACATTGTAAGGTTTATATTGTAAGTCATGTTCTGCTGTGTTAATAGCCGTTTGTACAGGGTATGCAATGACTTGATTTAAACTTGCTTCTGCTAAATTTGCAACATTTTGAGCTTTAACAAGGTTCGTTTCAGAGTCAGCAAGATTTGTTTTAGCAGCTAATACATCAGAACTTGCTACTAAACCAACATTATATTGAGCTTGTACATTTGTTACATGACCTTGGTAATCTTTAACAGCTTGTTGAGCTACATCAACAAGATTACGGTTCATGATCAATGTGTAATAGCCACTAATAGCATCGTATTTTGCTTGTTGCAATGCTTCTTCATAACTAGCGCCAGTACCTTCACGGGTATAACGTGCAGAGTCAATACTTGCATCAAGTTGAGGATTAAATACAGGAGCACTAATGGAGAAGTTATGACTACCAGTTTTACCTCGACCAGTATCACCGCCTGTTTTTTGAGCAGACCACCCATAGCTAACACTAGGGTTCTTAGCTGCTGCTACTTGGCTAACTGCAGATTTAGCAGCTTCATAACCCCATTTAGTTTGTTTTGCAGTACGGTTATTCGCCAATGCCAAATCTATAGTACGAGACTCATCGAGGTCCAATTTGTTCTCATATGTTTTGCTATCTTGAACAGATTTTTCAGCTAATTGCTTTTGTGTTAATTGAATAGCTTCTTTTTGATATTTGCTTAATTGATCTCCATTATTAACGGAAGTTGTAACTACATCAGCAGCCATAGCACCTGTAGTAGCCAAGGAGAGCATTACACCCAAGGATAAAACCTTTTTATTCATAATATGTACCTCCATACTCACCTAACGTGAATGTATTAGTCTTTAAAATACTTGTTTTATACCAAAGTAGGTACCACCATTCGTGGAACCGAACGGTCTGGTCATTTGAATAACCCCATAAGTATCTTTATGTAAACGTATATCACTACGAATACGATATTTACGATTGTTAAGGTCATATACTGCTGCGGACAATGAAACAGGACCACGTAAATTATAGTCAACGCCAAGTCCTAATTCACTTTCAAAAATACCGCCACGTACTAGCCATTTAGAGCTAATGAATCGACCTGCATTTAAATCGAATTTAGTGCCATCACCGATATTGGAAAGGCCAAGTTCAGCCATACCTTTATCATTATAAGCACGAACGCGACCATTGATGCGGAATTCATCATCTGTTGTGTTATATAACAAATCTACAGAAGGCTCAACTTTAGTGGATGACTTTTTTTCAACGTTATTTCCATCTACTACATTTCCACTTTCATCAGTTTGATAGGCTTTGCCACCCATCAATTTGTTAATGCGCGCTGAAATTTGTGCCGTATTATGCAACGTTTCCTTAATATTTTGTTGTGCTTTTGGATCGGTTACAGTAGATTCCATGGAACGAGCCATATTATCTACACGATCCGTAGTTTGTTTTAAATTAGTCAAAATAGCACGCATATCATTGCCTGCATTACCATCTGCATTAAATTGTTGAGCAGCTTGATTTAGCTGTGCCGTTACATCAGCCATATTTTGTGTAATCGCTACAGCATTATCAGCCATCGTTGCAGTAGATTGCAGGGAATGCTTAAGTGCATTTTGCGTTGCTGGATCACCAATAATATTATTGATAGATTGCAACATTTTTTCGGTGCCATCCATTAGTTTTTGTGCGCTTTGCATCGCTTTATCCATAGCGTCTGCACCTTCGCCCTTAACAGAGTCACCATCTTGTAAAAATACCTTAGATTGGCCTGGTGAAATTTGAATAAACTTATCACCTAAAAAACCATCTGATCCCAATGTGAACGTAGAGTCACTTGGAATTTGTGTTTTTTCATCAAGCTTCATTTTTACTACTACACCATGTGGTGTAATCTCTATATCAGAGACATTGCCGATGGCCACACCTGAGTATTTAACTTGATTGCCATTTTTTAGGCCATTAACTTGAGCAAAATCACCTGTAATCGTCATTTGCGGTTTAGCCCATATATCAATACGGCCTACAAACAGTATGCCCGCAATAAATAATGCTA
>URQX01000045.1 GCA_900550175.1 uncultured Veillonella sp. | reverse complement strand
CCCGCCAATACGGCTAGTAACACAACACGTTTTAACATAGTTTCCTCTCGCCTAAATACTCTTACACTACACGCAGTCTACGTTGATTATACCACGAAAAAAATCCCCTACCTATAAGGGTAGAGGATTTCTAAGTTTGTGGTTACACTATAGGTTATTAGATTTTCTTAACCATTTCGGATTTTAATGCCATCGCACCGAAACCATCGATTTTGCAATCGATATCGTGGCCATCGCTGGCACCAGTGATGAGGCGAATATTTTTTACGCGCGTCCCTTGTTTCAAGATGCCCGCACCTTTTACTTTGAGGTCTTTTACTACAACAACTGTATCGCCATCAGCTAGCTCGTTGCCGTTAGCATCGCGAATGATACCTGCTTCAGCTGCAGCTTGCGCGTCAGCCGCTGTCCATTCATTGCCACACATAGGGCAGATAAACATATGACCATCTTCGTATGTGTACTCATCGCCGCACTTAGGGCAGTTAGGTAAATTTGCCATTTAGATCTCCTTTTCTCACTACATAATGAAAGTATTATACCATATAAAACTTTATTCCACTAAAACATTATAACTACTCTATAAAATAGTTATATCTCTATTAATCAATGCTTATTGTATCGCATATTAGTTCGCATTATAATAATAGTGTAGCCGACGAGGTTGGGCCTCTCTTCTTTTTAGAAGGGGGTGAAACTATGAGTGATTTTGAAATTTTATCAATTGTCATAGATATTTTGACAATTCTCATTTCATTCGGCTCACTTATTGCCCTTATTTGCTTTACAAAAAGCAAATAGCCCTTCGTTACAGCTCGTAGCTAGATAAAACGAAAAGGCCATTTCCTGATTTTTTCAGTTTTTTGAGATGAGCCTGACGTCTCTACTCGCTCGGCTATCTACTCATATTATAGGTTGAATACCATATATCGTCAAATTATGATTAATAGGAGGTACCTACCTCCATATTGATACAAGTGCTATATACCATCTACAATAAAAAACCTAATCAATCTCATTTTTCTTTATTACAGTTTCATACAACTTCAATTTATCTTCTAGATTATTCTTATAGCCTTCCAATCGTTTAATTTCGGCCTCAATAAACCGATAATGGTCTTGTAACAGTGTCATTCTTTCATGGACCGTATGAGATCCGGCATACCTTAAATCCGCATACCGCTTGATATTCGCAAGTGGCATTCCCATATCTTTCAAGCGTTTAATAAACTGCACAAAACCCACATCCTCCGCATGGTAATTGCGAATGCCGTTCTGCCGATCGATGTGAAGGAACCCTTGATCCTCATAATATCGTAATGTAGAAATAGACAGTCCCACCAATTTTGAAAATTCACCGATTTTCATACTTTCACCACCTTGACCTCAAGTATACTCGAGCATATATCATACGTCTAGACGGAGGTAATAATTATGAAAGAAACACGTTTTAACATCGGTATGAACACATTGAAACAAATTGACGGGCTGCACGGCGAGGAGGTGTATAACACAATTCAAGAGATTTCACCGGCCATAGCCGATTTATTGGTCGAGCTGTTCGGCGACATCTACACGCGCCCCAATCTAGATTTCAAGGAACGGGAACTGATTACGCTCGCATCCCTGTTAACGCTGGGCGGTTGCGAGGCACAGCTGAAAGTACACACCAATGCGGCACTCAATGTCGGTATTACGCCCGAGCAAATCGTAGAGGTCTGTACCCACTGCATCCCCTATGCGGGATTTCCACGCGTGCTGAATGCACTATTTACGGTGAAAGCGGTCTTTGAAGAACGAAACATACTATAAGCAAGGAACGACAGTAATAAAAATCTATTAATAAATATTAGTCTATTTAAAACTAACAAAGGGAGACTCTTGATAAAGTCTCCCTTTTATTCGTGTAAAAGTTGTACGAAATTAATTCGTATTTTTCAATATTCAAAATCCGCTATATACTAATAACGAAAGAGCCATTAACGTGAGTTAGGTTTATCTCCGTCTTTTCGAGGGAGGTGACATTATGACTGTATACGAAGCATTATCATTAATGATTTTATTCGCTACCCTCGTAGTGTTAATTCTTAAAAAGTAACTAGTAAATAGTTACAAAATAAGATAAACCTAACGTTTAAGACTAAGTACTGCAATACTTAGACACGTTAGGTTTATCAAATTTCTCAATTCTTTGATGAGCCTAACGCCTAGAACACGTTAACTGGCTCTTTTGTACTTATAGTATAGTCTGAATTCTAGAGACTGTCAATTTACTACCCCAGACGTTTACGCAAGATAGCATAGAGAATCATGCTAACGATAACGCTCATAACGGCTTGAATGGTATTGGTCACAATACTAGCAATGGCTACGCCTGGATCAAATACAAAGTATTCGGCGATAAAGTATCCTGCTACGATGATAATGCCACCTACGATAGTCGCTACTAAAGCAGAGGTAGTTGTCTTATTGTTATAGACAGTACCGACAAGATAGCCTTCAATGCCTTTCACCACGAAGGTGATTGGTACAAAGACTGCGTAGCCGAGGAATAAATCAGCTAGCGCTGGGCCGATAGCACCAATATAGGCGCCATATTTTCGACCTAATAATAGAGCTGACGTCATAATAACGACATCTCCAACATTGAAATAGCCGCGAATGCCAGGTACTGGAATTTTCGTGTACATGGTAAACAGTGTTGCGAGGGCAATCAATACGGCTGTGAGTACTAACGCGGATGTAGTACTGCGGTTTTGAACGTGTTGCATAGCGTCCTCCTTATAAAAATAGACATGTGACTATATCCATCACATGTCTATACTATATACCTTTATGATAACACCTGCAAATACATAGAATTAACTATAAAAAATACTATTAACAGTACTCTTCAAAACGTTCCTCTACATTGTAGAGAACCTCGCAATCACAACCGCCACCTTCGTTGATAATCCAGTCTAATACGCTCTCAACATCTACCTTTTGTTTTTCTAAAAACTCTCTTGTAAAAGTCAGACTATGATCGCAACCGTCATTTGCTTCTAATTTCTCGTCTACATAATCAAAGAGATTCCAAAATAATTCTTCGTCCATAGGTAAGCTATCTTGAAAATTCTGTTTTTCTTTAGCTTTATAGCCTTTCAATAATTCCTTTTTACGCGCTTTGTCCATTGTACCCACCTTTTAACAAATCGTAACTACTACATGCCCCTTCGCTTCTAGCACTTTTTTATAGAACACCTTCATCTGCTCGAAATCGTGGAGAATTTCATCTTTGATTTCCTCCTCTTCTTCGTCATAGTCCCAAATATTTGGGTAAAGTTCGGCTTCTTTACAAGCAGTCATATCAAAAGATTCGAGTGCACTTTCAATATCAAATTGATCTAGAGCTGCCACGATATTGGCTAAATGATTGTGTTCTGTATATGCTACATAGTCTGATATATCCTCAACAGCCATTACACCTAGTACCGCTTGGCTAAGAGGATTTTTATCGTCTTTATGGTCAGTGCCCACACCAGTTAGCACAAAATGGAGTACATCCCACATCTTGTCGATATCAAGCAATAACTCATCGTCGTCATTCCACTCTTCAACACTTTCAAGAATTTCCTCTTCTTCTGAGCCCATGGCTTTAAGCTCTTTTAAATTTACATCGCTTAAACAGCTATAATTAGCAATCAATCCCATAGTCTAAACCCTCCGTAGATAACTAGTAATCTAGAATCTCCCTAGCTATTTAATAATCTATGATTTCTATAAACATTTAATAGAGTATAACCTCCATAGATTATTAGTGGTCAATCTCTGTCAGTAATTCTAGCAATTTTCCCTCTTCTTCATTAGCTTCATCCAATAAGGGCTTACCAAGTAAAAGCACTTGCAGTGAGTAGTAATAGAAGCTAAAGAACAGGTCATCCGGAAATACCTCTTCTTCCTCATATCTAAGAATATCTTCATCTTCATCGTACTCTTCAGACCAAAGGTATTCTTCGTTGAGCATATCCTCAAAGTTCGGTAATTGATCTGCATGTTCTAGCATAAGACCATCTCTGATACACTCAGCAATCACAGTAAATAGATCTACCAATTGTTCTACTAAATAATGAGCTACTTCATTCTGAGTTCTCTCTTCTAAGGCTTTCTTAAAAATACGAAGCAAGAAAACCATAGCAAATGGCGTAGCATGCCATAAAGTCGATTGATGTTCAATATTTTGGGCCAGTTCTTCACCTGCCGCATCAATGGCATCAACGTCCGTCATATCCCACAACACCTCAAGATGAGCAGGAAAATCTGTAGCACGGCCGTAAGTTGTGGTCAAACGATGCCAAGGTATGTCACTGACTTTCACAGTTTCTATATATTGTTTCGTCACAGTATCCATTAAATTTACACCTTTATAGTAACGCATCCTCCCGAAGATTATTTCTGAATAACCTCTTTCACCAGTTCATAGGTGTCTATGAGACGCAGTTTTCCTATCCTAGGATTATCTGTAATCTCCTCATAGATATCTTCCAATGTGCCTGCTGGTGCTAGTTTCCACAATTTACACGGATATAGTTCAACAGCCCCAATGATTTCTAAATGGTCTAGCAATAGGCCTAGGTCTTTATGATTAAACCAACAGTCGGTATCGATACCGAAATTTGTATTGTCTTTCCGGCAGGCGATTTTACTATTTAAAAACTGCTCCATTGTAGGTTTTTCTTTTTGTAAAAGCCGCGTACAGGCCAAATGGTACTCGATTTTCCGCGGTGATTGATCCACGTCAGATACAAAAATAGCTCCATACTCGTTTTCAAACTTAACAGCTAATACGTCGCCCACCTTAAAATGAGGTTCTCGCTTTGTTTTAGATTTACGAACCTTTAGAGGCTTTGGATTTTCACTTTGTAGTTGTACGGCTAATGTATCTAACACCTTTTGACGTTGTTTGAGCGCCTTACTATCAATTTCTAGCCAAAACTCATGAGCGCCCTTCGCGATTATGTCTAATGCTTTCTCTTTGATATCCTGCGATAAATGACCTATCTTCCACAGCGAATAGGCTACGGCAGTCCAATAAATTTCTGTATAGAATTCGTCAGTACAAAAATTCTGCTCTTCAGCCAAAATTTCTGAAACAATTGTATCAATACTAGTGCCATCTCTATAGCGCTCAACAATCAAATTATAAATATCATGGCCATCATCACTATCTATAATTTTTACTCCATCAATAGCCATATAATTCTCCTTTTAAGCAATACGTCTAGAAAAACAGATTTTGTGATTCTGTAACGGTTCCATCATCTTCATGGAAATAACAAATATATAAAAGAGCTCGATGTGCAGCGTCATAGAATTTTTGTAATTCAGCAGCCACATTTGCTTCTAAAGGCATGCCTAGCGCCTGAACAACGGTTTCCCATACATCCATTTCTGTATAAGAGACGATTTCATCATGACGCTCATTGGCATAGGTTTCGAGAGTAGATATGTCCGTATATTGGCTAGCGTCACAATAATCATGCCAACAAATGCTGTACACAAATAAATGGATTAAATCATCTACACTTTCAGCTATACGACCACATTCCCCTTCGCTACTCATATACCCGATAGAGCCATCCTCTAATTGATGATATTCGCCACCGGCACCATCACGAGCAAAGGCTTTGCCGGGTAAAGAGAATGTGCATCGCCCTTCAGCAGTATCTCGTTCTTCCAACCCGTCTAATAGGCAGAAATCAAATAGCATATCAAACTCTTCAGCTAGTTTAGCGTCATTTCGTAATGTTTCTAAATAGTCCATATTGATAACCTCTTATTCTATCGGCTCATTACCGGTTATTTCATCGGACCATGAGCGGCAATAAAATCATCCTTACTCTGTTGTAGTTCTTTTTTAGCGACCATGTACTGTTTCAAGTCAATTTGTCCGGTCTCTTTTTGTTCAGTTAAGGCCTTTTCTTTCTTGATAATCCTAATCCAGTCTAATTGTGTACTAAATTGAGTATTAACGCCTTCACTATCCTCTCGTAACGCAAGCAACGCAAAGACTTCATCCATGCCGAGATTAAACATGTCGCTTTCAAAATCGATAGGTTCAAAATAATACCGAACCACATCTGCACCAAATTCGTCGTTTAATTTCGCCCATTCTGTCCCTGAAAGTACGGTAAATCCGAGCGTATCGTTTCCAAGGCTTTCAGTAAACCAACGCACCTCATAATCGGGCTTAACAAAGTCATTGAAATATTTGATGGTCACATCCCGATCTTGTTCATCGCCATAAGGAATTTGTAGCTCTTTGTTGCCATTCTTCAATACAATATCGTCACCATAGGGCTTTCCATTGCTAACGGTTTGAATGTCGATAGGCTCATTCATCATATCATTAAAATAGTTCACCACATCTTCGTCGTACTCACGCCAATCAATCCAGATAATAGCCTCAGAATCAAATAAATCAACTAAATCCATATCATGACTAAAGAAATCTTTGACTAGATTATACATACCTTCCATCGTCTCTCTCCACTAGTTCATTATCCTGCAATATCCGCACTAACAGGGTTCCCATCTGCATCAATATTGGCTATGATGCAGTGTCCCCAGAAAATATCGTCATCGTCATAATAGACCTCTATGGTACCATCATTGCGGAACGCCAATTCGCCCATCGTAATACGCTTGGCAAATACGTCCGCCGTAATCGGATCTTGGTCATCATTGTCGAGCCAATCATTAGCAAGATCTAGCAATGTTTCACTAATATATGCACTAATTCGTTGTTCAAATTCTTTGAAATTATCGATTTTATTGAAAGCCTCCAATGCAACGGTGCAGCTTTCATCAGAACCCTCGTCTACATCAAGGGTAAATGCATAATCATCAATTCTCGCTGTGTAATATTGATACTCTCGATTTAACAGGAAGTCACCCCTGTCAGTATGAAGGTATTTAGGGGTTTTCAAATAAGCCGACAACGCCTCTAACTCGCTATGTTTAGCGTGCTCCTCTAATACCTCGAGCACATAATAGCGATTATTCCAAGAGGGTCGCATATAGCCTAAATCCTCTATGGGCTTAGCTTTCTTAACTAACAGTTTATAGACACCGTGCGGCTCAAAAGAATAACCCCATCTATCATCAAGGCCCTCAATAATCCACGTCAAAATACCTTCGCTACGATCAAGCACACCAGTTCGAGTATCTAAGATAGCATCGGTAGACACCAGTGGTCTATGGTACTTTTCTAAATAAGGACTCGCCCCATTCGCATCACTGCGCGGCAATGCATAGATTTCAAATACTTCCGGCTCAAACTCTGCTTCATATTCTGGCAAACGTACAATACTCATAATACTCTCTCCTATTCATCACATTTATACAGTGTAAACTGTTTACAGTTAAGAATTACGACCTTTTATAGATACTGCCACATTATAATCATGCCACTACATCATAATTTTCGTTACATCACAAACGTTCAGCTACATCGATTCTATGTAATAGCTCTTTCGCTAGTTCTTGGGCTCTTTTAAATTCCTCATTTGAAAGTACCATGAGCACCAAACTATCTGTGCCGATGTCCATGCCTACTAACTTATGGTTTTTCCACGTGGAATTAAAATGTGCGCACCAGTCCCCAATACATTGACTGTCATCAAATGCGGCTGTATCAATAGATACATCTCCAGTTAAATTTTCATCAGTAGATAAATTTTTATTATGGATTAACTTCTGCACATGATAAAGAAAATCCTCTAATTCGAATTTCAAAGATAACTCTACAGCACGACCAGTAGATAGCAACTTCTCATAGAGATTCCACCAGCTATCTTCTAGTTCTTCCATGGAATGTAACTTTGCCTTGGACATGAATGATTTGGCTTGTTTAGCATCGCCTAGCAACAACGTTGCTAACTCTGTAAATGTAGATCGCATCTGATCGATATCTAGATACGCTACTTCTACACACAAACTACAATCAGGTACTCTGCGTTTTTTCACAAAAGCCCGCATCATCTTCACTGCATCAGGATAACTTACATCAGCCATACGATAGGTCTTGCCATCTATATCTAAGAATATATCTACGGCATCCTGCTTTTTACCTACACGTGCTTTCATAGCTGTACATCCATCGATGGCATGAGGAGGATATAACTCCATATACATGAAAAATCCATCTTTCATAGCCTTGAGGGTATTATCTATACCTATGATGTTAAAACCATTCCGATTATAATCGGGACTCTTCATGCGCCACTCTTCGTAATTGTCGAAAAGCTTTTCTTGAATCCAATTGTTAAAATTCATAAGGATATACCTTTATATAACTACTTTTTACATATACACTATTTTATCTAAGTATATCATTGTTTATAAATTAAATAGCATGATTTATAAGTATATTAAATAACAACATATAGATACAAAAATAGGGATGTGAATTATCACATCCCTATTAACCAGTCTAATACATTACATTGCTGAATTCCATTATAATTATGAGGTTTATAGAGCTCATCCATAGTGAGTAAAAATTTAGGATACTGATCTTTAACCGCTTCTAATGGTGCTAACTCTCTGTCTCTAGTAGTTGGATCCAATACACTTTCTGATACTTGGTAGTACTCTAATATGCCACCAGGCTTTTGAGCAACGAAATCTATTTCGCCCTTTGTTAATTGTCCAACATATACTGTATATCCTCGACGCCGCAACTCAAGGTATACAATATTTTCTAATACATGTCCCCTATCACGGTTAATATCAGGTAGTAATAGTTGCTTAAAAGCTATATCCACTACATAATACTTAGGACGTAATCTTAATACTTCTTTGCCACGCACATCAAATCGTTCTGTATTATATAACAGTAAACTATCTTCTAAGCCCCTAAGATAACGTTCTACAGTTTTGTTATCTACCTTTCGACCTGCGCTTGTTAATGAATTCGCAATCTTTGTAGGATTAATCAAGCTACCAATATTGGCGAAAATATATCTCACAATACTTTCAAGTAATTTAATATCTGCAATTTTTAATCGATCAACAATATCTTTTAAAACAACGGTATTAAATAAACCTTGTAAATAATCTTGCCGACCTTGCCAATTTTCTGACATATGTAAAAGCCCTGGGAATGAGCCTTCACTTACATATTTTTCATATAAGACCATTCGTGAAAGTCCACTTTCACTATAGGCATCAACATATTCCTTATAAGACAAGGGAAGCATCTCAATTTGTACATAGCGACCTGTGAGAAGTGTAGCCATATCAGAAGACATAAAATAAGCATTAGAACCTGTAATATATATATCAATATTATCTTGTACATAGAAGTTATCTACAACACGCTCAAACGATGGTACATGCTGAATTTCATCGAGAAATAGATACATTTTTTTACTTGGAATAATCCGTTCATTAATGTATTCATATAAAGCCCGATAATCTCTTAGTTTATCATACTCTATCAGCTCAAAATTAATATCTATAATTTGTTCGGCTGTTACATTATCGGCTAATAACTCATCTTGAAACAGCTTAAACAACGTAGATTTACCACAACGACGTATACCAGAAACAACCTTAATGATAGGTCTATCTTTATGTCTTCGAAGAAAATCTAAATAATATGGTCGCGATACTAATGACATTCACACGCCTCCTCTCAAAATGGATTTTAAAACCTAATTCTATATCTATTATATCATTTCAAGGTTTTAAAACCTAATTTTTATATTTTTATTTTGTATTTTGGGTTTTAAAACCTAAATTCAATCATACCGCTATGGCATAATTCTTATAATAATAAAATCAAACATCATTAGTGCTCTTTTACCCTTTAGATATCCCATAAAAGATGAAACTGATATTTTAGGTGGGATTAATACTAGCATATGTACATGATCTGCCATAAGCTCCCCCTCTATAATCTTGACGCCCTTATATTCGCACAAACGTCTCAGTATTTCACGTAAACTATTTCTGTATTGATTATATATAACTTTACGTCTATACTTAGGTGTAAATACTATGTGGTATTTGCATAACCATTTTGTGTGCGCAAGGCTCTGTGTCTTTGTTGCCATATAAAATCACCTTTCTTTTGTATATAATGCGGCTTGAACACCTACATTATACTTAAGCAAGGTGATTTTTTTGTATAACTTTCGTTGCCGCACCCGCATAGCGAGTGATTTAATGATTCGCGCCTACGTCGCGAACCATTCTAAAGACAATAACAAAAAAGAGATACGCAAAATACATATCTCTTTCGTTTAAACTCATACTACAACAAGCATTAATAATAGTAAGTAGATGTATATACTGAACGCACTTCGTAATACCAACGAAGCTCTTTCATAACATATTCAAATACTGGACTTGTTGGGGTAAGTACCGCATATCTACCAGCTTGTTGAGTTTTTATATAATATCGCCACATATCGCTTTTATATTTTGAATATTGAACATTTGTAACCCCTAATAAACGCCCGTCTCTAACCTTTTTAGTTGACACAGAAAACCACTTACTCCCTTTATTAGTGCCATATTTGATAGTATCATCCATAACATAAATATCTATACCATCGCTGTTTCGTGCAACCCAAACATCTGTAGCATGAGAATTAAAAGCACCCAACCAGAACACACCACATAATAAAACTAAATACATTGAGATTCTAAATAATCGATTCATGTTATTACCTCCCGTACAACATAAAGAAATAAAAATCTCTTTCTAAGCCCTCAATTTATTATAGCTACACTATTAACTCAATGTCTATAAAGAAAGGGGCTGTAACAGAATGCGGTTTTACCGCATTCTAGTTGCAGTCCCTTTAAAATATAAGAAACACCAAATGCGCCTTCAACTTGGATGGAGCGGTTAATTCGTAATTGAATACCTGTATTACTAAGCAGTCTATCTTGGTTTTCTGCCAATACAGCATCATACGCAGGCGTAGTTTCAATTCGTTTTACGGGATTTACTGTCGTTTGTTTCACATACCGTTGGCATTCCTTCTTGTATCCACATCGGTTACAAAACTCACAAATATATACCTTTCTCTCAGATATAAAACCTGTTTTGTTTTCAGCTTTACTAATATCTTTAGCCCAAGCTCTAGTTTTTGCCTTTTCATAATATTGT
>URQX01000044.1 GCA_900550175.1 uncultured Veillonella sp. | reverse complement strand
GAAAGCATCATACAATAGGTTCCTCTGATTGTATGGAAACAAACAAAATATGAAATAAAAGAGACTGAACTAGATCTCCTATAATAGGGGATAGTTCAGTCTCTTGTTGTAAGTTACGAGTAACTATATTTTATGACTATGGTTTTCGAGGTGCATGATAGTCTGGTTGAGGTCTCCAGTCACTCATAGATGTATTAGGCCCTGGCATATCTTGGTTTTGGATATCGAGGATCCAGTCGCTTGGTCTTGGCCCTTGAGGTGGTGGTGGAACCGGTCCATATACACCTAGTTTCGATGGGCTTAACCGTGGTTGATTAGCGGTATAGGGGGATTCCAATTGGTTCAGTGGCTGGTACACGCCCTCTGGTGGTCGAACACCAAATAGTGGTTTATCTTCTGTTGGGGTAGGTAGACTTAGTGGTTTATATGGACGAGGTGGTACATATGGGTTTGTAAAAGTATATGTAATGCGCTCTAACTCCAATGCATTATGTAGAATAAACTGGCCTATTTCAGCTACTGCAGAACCTTTTGCGGCCACATGAGCACCTGTAGATAAAACAGAGCGTTGGGCATTTGCTGTTTCAATAGGAGCCCCATTTACTTGGTAGAATTTTGCTGGTGCCACATGCCAATCCATGAGATAAATATCTTTAGAAGTATTGCCTCGATGATATGTATAGCTAGTCACATAATCTGCAATAATATTTTGATTTTTATATAGACTAATTGTACGGGCGTGAATCGTACTATACGTAGGTGCTGCCTGTGCTAAACTGAGTGTGCTTAAGTCGATGTACACAGTTTCTATAGGACCATTATAAGCGACTTGATATTGAGTAGGCTTGTTCTCTAATTCATATTGTGAAATAGCACTTGCAGACTGTAATGTAGCTAATGCTAGTATTAAAAAGGGATATATTTTTTTCATGGTTGTCCTCTCTTATGTGGAATTAGTATACCATAGTCATACATGTAATTCTATGAAAAATGTATATAAAGCTCCATAATATGTATATTGTGTATAATCGTCTTTTTGTTATATGATTAATGCATAGTACAGGAGGTCTTGATATGGAAATTATCTGTTTTGGCGATAGCATTACTCGTGGTTATGACGTGCCTTATGGCCAAGGGTGGGTTGAAATCTGTGATGCATCTATAGAGGGCGTACATTTTACAAATTATGGAGAGGACGGATGCTCTGTTCAAGGTATGATTTATAATATTGATGAATGGGCGTCTACAGCTGTAGCCGAACAAACGCGTCATATCTTCTTAATGTGTGGCACCAATGATATTTTGCAAGGTCGCGATAGTGCGTATGTATTCAAGACCTTGGTGAAAGCTATTGAATTAGCAAGCACAAAGGGTAAGGTTATTATTGGTTTGGAAACACAAATTGATAGCGATATGGATGGGTTAGACCTAGTTGTACGCGGCGTGAATGATCGACTGAAAGCCTATGCAGCAGAGCATGATATAAAGTTTATAGACTTCTATACAACTCTATATGAAGCGGATCAAATAGGCCAAATTGTCTTTGCTGGTGAAGTACATCCTAATGCGCGTGGCTATCGTTTGATGGCCTATAAAGCGTTAGAGGTATTTACAAGATTATAATTAAAAACTATATAGGTAGATAAAAAATCCCCGAATGAGATACCTCATTCGGGGATTTGGTGATTTATATAGTCTTTATGTGTGAAGGCTTGTAGCTTTCACCATTATATTTAATTCGTAACGAATTGTAGTTTGAATTAGCGAGTACGTGTATTAGATACGCGAGCGGATTGTGCAATTGCGTATGCAGTACCTTTAACTAAATCGTAAGCATCAGCAGTGTTGCCAGATACTGTTACAGCAGCTACAGTGTCGTCAGTTACTGCGAACAATGCAGTTGCGTAAGGGTGTTGCGCACCGTTTGGAACAGTTACAGCACCGGATTTAACAACGATATAACGGTTGCTGTTGTTGAATACATCGTAATGAGCAGCTTGTTTTACACCATCATAGCTTTCATTGTAAGCGAACAATGCAGCTACTTCGCCACCTGCTACTTGACCAGTTTGTTGCATAGAACGCAATTTAGCAGCTGCTACAGCTGTTGGTTGAGTCATGTTAACAGTGATACGCAAGGAGTTGTTGTTTACAACTGCTTCAGTGATTACGTTTGTAGAGAATACATTTGCAACGCCGTCGCCAGCACGGTTGTAGGAGCTAGCAGTTTTCACTTGGTAGCCGTTAGTGTATGCAGGCAAGTCGTAAGTGTAAGATTTGCCGTTCAACAACAAGTCGAATGCGTTTAATTGGTTAGTTTTATAACGGGAAACATATGCACTGCCGTTACCATTAGCTGTTACGGAAGTTACAGTTTCTTGGTATACAGGTTGGCTGTTAGTAGCGATAGGGTCCATGATTTGAAGACCTACAGCTGTTGTTTCAGGTGCTACGAAGATTGGATCGCCTAATTCTTTAGATACAGGCATTTGTTGAGCCATGTCACCTGCTGTGTAAGGTACCGCTGGTAATGGTTTGTAACCAGGGCGTGGTGCGCTTGTTACATAACCAGATTGGTACGCTGGTGTAGCTGCTTGAGGTGCAGCGTAAGTATATTGCTCAGCTGCAGCGCGTTCGTAAGCGCGTGCATTAGCATCAACGGATGCTGCAAAAGCAGAGAAAGACATAGTTGTAGCTGCGAATACCGCAAAAGCAGCTGCTAAATGTTTTTTGTTCATTATAATTCACTCCTAAATACATGATTTTACAAATAACACAAATACTAATGTGTATTATATATGAAATTTTCCTAAATGTAAATAAAATATAAAATATTTTCTTAATTATAAACAAATATAATTTGATGTGTCAAATTTTGGACAATTAGGCACAGAATGTCATATTACTATATAATAGTAGTATAGTAATATATTATATCGAATAATTTAGATTAACGCTATACTTAATGGCAGAAATTTAAAGATAAGATGAAGTTTATGAATTCTATAAATTGAGATGGTGAAAGTTTCACTAGGGAGGTCTCATGAATATTAGCGTCTATTATGGACGAGCAGGATCTGGTAAGACCCGTGCCGTATATGAACGGATCCGGCAAGTCATGGCCGAGTGTCCAGGGGAACCTATAATTTTACTCGTTCCAGAACCAGCTACGTATCGGGTAGAACGGGAGCTAGCCGAGTTTATGCCTGAAAAAGGCTTTACTACAGTTCGCGTTGTAGGCTTTGGTCGTTTGGGGTACCAAGTATATCAATCCATAGGCTCTAAAGGGGCCGGTCAATCAAGTTTATCTAGCTTTGGCCGGTCTATGTTGTTGCGCCTTGTTATGAAACGAAAACAAAAAGAATTAGGTCTCTTAGAACAGGCTACAAAACGTCCTGAGTTTTCCTCTGTATTGCAACAGCTATTTTCGGAGTTTCGCGCATTCCGCGTAGGTCCTACTGACCTAGAACGTGGGGCGGATTCAGTAAAAAATAAAGTATTACAAAAGAAACTGCGCGAACTTGCCATTTGTATGGCTGCCTATGAAGAGGAAATCAGCCGTCATGGAGAGCGCGATATCGATCCTATCATGGAAATCGTAGAGGCTTTACCTCAATCTCCTCTGATGCAAAATAGTCATGTCTTTATCGATGGATTCCATTGGTTTACGCCTACACATTACGAGTTGATTTATACCTTATTTGATTTGGCGAAGGAATCGGTTATCACTATCGACTTACCGATGGCTCCGAAGGCGTTAAATATTGCTCGTCGAGGGGAACATCTTTTCAGTCGTCCTTTAGAGATTTATGATACCTTAGTGGCTCGTTATGGTACTCGTATTAATTGGGTTGGATTTGACGGCAAGCGAGGTCCTCAAATAGTTCAAGAGTTAGAGTCGAACTACTTTACTAGCCCTAGTAAGCAAAATTCTACTGATACTACGATTCCGCTCATTCGAGGCTACAATAGAGAACGGGAAGCCGACGCCATAGCTCGTCGCATCTTAGCTTATGTGGAATCCTCTCCAGAGGCGCGGTATCGAGATATATGTATTATGCTTCGCGAGTCCGAAACATACGGAGATACCTTAGAAAAGGTCTTCGGTCGTTATGGTATTCCACACTTTATCGACCGCCAACGTCCTATGAAAAATCACCCGTTAGGCGAATTGTTGACAGCTCTCTTTGATATTGTGCGCCATAGTTACAGTCGAGACAGCATGTTCCTCTTACTTAAAACGGACTTGATGCCCCTTACTCGCGCGGCTGTAGATGAATTAGAGAACTACGTACTCGAGTTTGGTATCGATCATTATAAATGGGAACGTGAAAGCTGGCCGTATTTACGAGGATTCCATGAGGGGCAAGATGAAGAAAGTCACTCAGATTCACCTCGTAGAGCCCGTGTTAATCAAGCAAGACAGACCATTATGGATATATTGTCTCCGTGGTTTGACTTTGCCGCTTGTAGTGAAGGCCATACGGGCTCTGAATGGGGTGAGCAACTCTATGGTTTATTAGAAACTTTGCAAGTTCCACAGCGCCTTTATGAATGGGCAAAGGATGCAGAAACTGTAGGCGATCAAGAGTCTAAAGCGAGTCATGAACAGATGTACAATGCGGTTGTTTCTTTCATAGACGAAATTTCTATGGTCATGAAGGACGAAGTATTGACCTTGGATGAGATGATGCTACTCCTTGAAGAAGGCTTGAGTGATGTAAACTACTCCATGATTCCTCCGTCCTTGGACCATGTAGTGATTACCACCATCGAACGTGGCTATAGCCAATGGTGGCCTAAGGTATTCGTGATGGGCCTCAACCAAGGTGTTTTCCCACAAAGCATGGGCGATGAAGGTCTTATCAAGGATAAGGAACGTCAAGAATTGGCCGATGCAGGCATTACCTTGGCTGAAGGGGCATTGCCTAAGGCTTTCAACGAGAATTTTCTACTATACCTAGCTATGACACGGGCATCCGATTCGTTGACCTTGTCTTATGCAAGCTCTGGTGAAGATGGTACAGGCCTTGAGCCAGCCCTTGTGGTGAAGCGCTTAGAATCACTTGGTTATGTAGATAAAGCCGTAGATATACCGCTCTCTATTACGCCTGATACTGAGGCTGAGTATGTATGGAGACCTTTACAAAGTTTGTCTTTATTATCTGAGCGCTGGGGTGCTCTCTTTAGTGGACATGAAGTTAACCCACTGTGGTGGGGCCTTTATAACTGGGCTCGTGAAAGCGATACCTACCGCCCTCGTTTAGGAGAGGTGTCTCGTGGTATTCGAGATAATAACGATATGCCGGTCATTACGAAGGATTTAGTAAATGGATTATTCTTATCTAAAGGCTATATGTCAGGTTCTGTAACGCGCCTAGAGAGATACCAACAATGTCCTTTCAAGTTCTACGCTCAATATGGTTTGAAACTGGAGCCACGTCGTGTACGCTCCTTTGGGGCCCCTGAAATTGGTACATTTTTACATGCTAATTTAGAGCGTTTAGGTAATTATCTATTAGAAAATAATAAACAATGGCGTGATCTCAATGAAGAGGAGCAACAAAATTTATGTCGCTCTGTAGCCGATGAGATTTTACAAGAAAATCAGGCTGGTGAGGAAACGAGTGATGCCTACCAAAAGGCTATCGAGCAGCGTGTACAACGAACATTACATGTGACGGTAGACCGCCTTGTAGAGTGGTCTAAGCGCAGTGATTTTGATACAAAATACTTAGAGCAAGATTTTGGCCGTCAAGGCGGATGGGATCCGATTCGAGTTCCTCTTGGAGAAGATCGTTATTTACGCCTCATTGGTCAAATTGACCGTATCGATGAATATACCCGAGATGGTCAAACTTACGGTATGGTTATTGACTACAAATCTGGCGGAGCACATGTAACAGCACAAGATGTGTACTACGGTCTCAAGTTGCAGCTCATGACCTATCTATTGGCCTTAGAATCCGCTTATGGCAAAGCGGAAGGTAAATCTATGTCGCCTGCGGCTGTAATATATTCCTATGTGAAGAACCCCAAAATTCCTGCAGGTACACCTATATCTTATGAAGATGCAGTGTCATTGGCTAAGGAAAGTAATGCATGGCAAAATAGTGGGTACTTCTCAGATGATATTGAGTTGTTGACGCATATTGATAATAAGTTCTTATCTTATGGTGCAAAACAGGGCCCGTATGTGCCGATTGCGACGAAGAAGGATCAAACTATTTCTAGTAGAGACTTACGCAAGGTTAAGAATCCAGGTGAATTTGATGTGTTGTGTCGTTATACCAATCACGTAATGGCTGAAACAGGGCGTAATATTGGGGATGGCCAATTCCCAATTAAGCCATATCAATTGAATGGCTTTAGACCTTGTACGTACTGTGATTATCATACGGTATGTCGTTTTGACTCTAGTCGTAATAAATACAACTATTTGTCAGGATTATCTGAAGATGATGCATTAGAACGGATGAAAGAGGTCTTAAACGACGGAAACAACAGCAACGACAGAAATAATAGTAACGAAGGAGGTGAAAACCATGGGTGTTAAATGGACGCCAGAGCAGGAATCTGCTATCATAGCGCCTAAAGATTCGTCTTTAGACAATCAAACCTTGCTCGTAGCAGCTGCTGCGGGGGCAGGTAAAACAGCTGTTCTTGTAGAGCGTATTATTACGCGTCTTAAAGATATGGATAATCCCTTATCCGTACAAGAGCTCATGGTTGTAACCTTTACAAAGGCGGCCGCTCAAGAGATGAGTGCTCGTATTGGGCTTGCCTTGGCAAAAGCAATGGAGTCTACTGATGATGTGGCTATGCAAGAACGTCTTGAACGACAGCTCAATCTCTTGCCGTCTGCTCATATTTCTACATTGCACTCCTTCTGCCAATGGGTAATTCGTTCTTATTTCTATAAGCTCGATATTAACCCGACGGCTCGCATCGGCAACGAAGCGGAGATGACATTGCTACAACAAGAGGTGTTAGCCGATTTATTGACTAAATCCTATGAAGAGGGTCTTTATAATATTTATGAGTTGGCAGACTTCTTCAGTGATGATAAATCTGATGCGGGCTTAACAGCGAAGATTATGTCTCTATATAACTACGCTATGTCCCTTGCTAATCCTGATGGTTGGTTACGCAAAGCCTTAGAGCCTTATAAAGAGGCTATGACTATAAAACCTAGTGATACGCTATGGGGCCAATATATGTGGGATAAACATATAGCTGTTATCGACCGTATTCGTGAACGATTAGAACGGATGGAACAAATCCTGCTCGATCCAGTAGGTCCTCACAAATGGCAAAAGATATACGATAACCAATTAGCCGCATTAGGCATGCTTTCAGGTGCTCAGTCTTGGGATGATATGGGTGATGCTTGTAAGCATATAGATACCTTTATTAAAGATCAGTTCCGTATGGGTTCAAAAGAGGCGCAAGCCTTTGACCCTATATTGGTAGCAGAGTTTAAATCTTTAGGTTCACAAAATAAGGAAGACCTCAAAGGAATGCAAGCGGCTGTGTTTACCGTGCCTGAATCTACCTTACAAGAACAGTTTAAGGCTCAATATCCCATCATTGAAGGTTTAGTAGAGCTCACCATTGCGTTCCACCAAGCCTATCGGGATATGAAGCAAGAGCAAGGTATCATGGACTTTAGTGATTTGGAGCATTTATGTTTAGCCCTTCTTGTTGAACCTGGTACAGAGGATGATCCTCAACCGTCTGAGGTGGCAAAGGAGCTACAAGATACTTTCAAAGAAATCATGGTCGACGAATACCAAGATACAAACGGCGTGCAAGAGACGATTATTAACTTGATTTCTCGCATCGATAATCGGTTCTACGTGGGTGATGTGAAGCAGGCTATTTATAGCTTCCGTATGGCTGACAGTTCTCTATTTATGGAGAAATATAACACCTATGGCGGTACTGATGCGGTAGAACGTCGTATCGACCTAGCGAAGAACTTCCGATCTCACGAAAATATTTTGACTGCTACAAATTTCTTATTCTATCAAATTATGACAGAAGAGGCAGCAGAGCTCAATTATACTGAGGCTGAATCCCTCATTCCTGGCCGTATCGTAGAGGATGCGCCTGAAGCTTGGGTTGGAGGCGACGTAGAATTGCAGCTTTTAGATGTGAGCAAGGATACCCTCAGTGCTAGTGAAAGCGATGAAGATGAAGGGGATGACCCTGAGAATAACGAGCGCGAGCTAGATTTCATTATTCAAAAGATCAAGGAAATTCACGGTGCCAAGAAAAAAGTGCAAAATCCAGATGGTACATTCCGTCAAATTGAGTGGCGTGACTTTGCTATTTTGCGCAGATCTTTGGCCGGTTGGGGTACCCGTGCCGTAGAGGCCATGCGCCAAGCAGGAATCCCTGCGGTGGTAAATGAACGGGATGGTTACTTTGAAGCACAAGAAATTCAACTCTTGTTAGCGTTGTTATCCATCATAGATAATCCTGAACAAGACCTGCCGATGGCGGCGGTATTGCACTCGGGATTAGTTGGACTTGATGCAAATGAACTAGGTGCGTTGCGCCTGTCTGGTGAGGGTTCTTTGTGGTCTCTCATGCCTACTTATGCAGAAGAGACACAAGATGAGCGCTTATTATCCTTTATTGGATATATGGAGCGTTGGCGTACCTTGTCGCGTCGTCACGGTGTGACCGATTTATTGTGGGATATTTACGAATCCCAAGATTACGTAAACTATGTAGGGGCTATGCCGAATGGCCTTGTGCGTCGAGCAAATGTGCTTGCCTTATATGACCGTGCTAAAGGGTATGAGGCCTCTGGATTCCGCGGTCTCTTTAGATTCTTGCGCTTTGTTGAAAGCTTGCGCGATAGTAATCAAGATATGCCTCTTGCCAATGTAGTAAGTGAAGCGGACAATGTAGTGCGTCTTATGACTATCCACAAGAGTAAGGGCCTTGAGTTCCCTGTTGTATTCCTATCTGGGATGCAAAAGAAATTCAATATGATGGACCTTCGTTCTGAGCTCCTCATCGATAAGAACGCAGGGCTTGGTCTTAAGGGCTACTTCCCAGACATTCGGGTATCCTTCCCGACTATGCCATGGTTCTATGTAAAAGACGTAAAAGAGGCAGCTCTCAAGGCCGAGGAACAGCGTATTCTCTATGTAGCCTTAACACGGGCGCGAGATAAATTATTTATGACAGGCTTTGTAAAAGGATTCAAAAAGTCTAGCGGTGGGTTGAGTACATTAGGTGAACTCATTAAAAATGCTGCCTCCGTAGAAGGTCAACAATTGCCGACGGATATTATCACCCAAGCTAATACATACTTAGACTGGCTTATTATGGGCTTTGCTCGTCATTTGGACGGTGGCAATCCATTGCGTGTAGCCATAGAGTATGAAGGTCCTACCTATTTTGATTTACCAGATAAGAAGTGCCGCATAAAGGTTGAAATTCACGATGGTTCCCTCTATGGTGATCTAGACTACAAAGCAGATATCGACGAAACCACCATCAACAAGGTGCGTGCGTTAAAGGCTGTTAATTCTGTAGAATTACCTCAGGAAATAGTAGACCGCTTTAACTATACTTATCCGTACAGTGATGCCACACGACGGACTGCTAAAATTTCCGTTAGTGAATTAAAACGACGCTTCCAAGAACGAGAACTAGAGGCAGGGACTATCGATAGCCTCAATGAACCGATTGCAACGGTAAATACAGGTGCTAAACGAGCTGATACAGTTTCTGCTGATGATTTAGCTAATTCTGTATTCGGTCGCAAGCCGCAAGCGCTGCAGTCTGAAGAGGATGTATTGACGGGGGCTCAATGGGGCACCTTGATGCATGAGGCTATGCAATGGCTTCCTCTTGCGAAGTATACTCAAGCTTCTTTAACGAAAGAGCTAGATGCATTAGTGACAAAAGGGACTTTCACAGAGGAAGAACGAAATTTATTAAGCGATATAAGTTTATATAAATTTTTTAGTTCTAATCTTGGGAAACGTCTCATCAACGCTAAGCGTATCGAACGAGAATTGCCGTTTAGTATGCTCTTTGAAGGAAAACGCGTATATGACACCGTAGAGGATGGCGAAAATCTATTCCTTCAAGGTATTATAGATACTGCCTTTGAAGAGGACGGCGAATGGGTTCTCGTAGATTACAAGACGGACCGTGTTAAATCTGGAGAAGACCTCATCAAACGCTATAAAATCCAAATGGACCTCTATAAAGAGGCCTTGCAGCGATTGACAGGAATGCCGGTAAAAGCTTGTTATATTTATAGCTTCCGTTTGCATGATGCAATCATTGTAGATTAATTAATATAAAAAGCTCTCTATCCACGGATAGAGAGCTTTTGCATTAACTGTCTAATTATTGTATATACTACATATTGTAAGTATGTTATAAGTCGATATGCGGCAATTTAGGCAAATTCAAAGCCTTTTTCTTTTTGTGTTTTGCTGGTGCGAATACTTTTAGTACACGCGGCAATACTTCGAGATCTACCGGCATGGATGGACCTTGATCGCCGTCCATATTAGTAGGTAAGTCACCGATATTAGATAATAGTTCAATATGTGCTTTTTTTACGGTTAGCGTTGTTGTATAACGGGAGTTATAGATGGCGCCACTAATGATGAGCGGTAGTACGCTGAGAATGTCGAGAATGAAGTATTCTTTGAAAATGATGATACGCATATAACCATCGTCTACAGAGGCTTCTGGCATAAAGCGTTCAAAGCTAGAGACTACATTGGTAAGCAATGCTAACACGAGTGGGGATTTACAGATGAAATCATCGTTCTCTGTTTTGATGCGGTATGTGTAGTCCTTCGTTGTGAACAAAGCTTGGCCTGCGCGCAAGAAGTAGGCGAGTGGGCCTAAAATGCTTTTTTCCTTCGGTGTCACCTCTTCGATTACCTTTGGAATAACACCGGCTGCGATATTGTTGCAGAAATATTTATCATTGCAACGACCGATATCAATGGTACGAGTTTGATTAATATCAATGCGTTTGATTGCTTGAATTGGATTTTGGTGAATGCCAAGAGCACGAGACATATCGTTTACTGTACCTACTGGTATAAAACCAAAGGTAGATTTGAAGCCCCCTTGGGCAATACCGTTTACGGTTTCATTTACGGTGCCGTCACCGCCCATGCAGAATACAGCATCGAATCCGC
>URQX01000043.1 GCA_900550175.1 uncultured Veillonella sp. | reverse complement strand
TCGATGGATGCTTTGATATCGTCTGCCATTTTTTCGATTTTTGGAAGATCTTCTGCTTTTAAAGAGGATTTGATATCAAGTGGTTCGGATACGATTTCAATATCTTTGAAGTCATTTTCGAAGTGAGCCACCATTGTTTTCATTGCAGCAGATGCCCAAGAGTGGTTACCGATGATAGATACCTTGTGGTTTTGGAAGTTAAGAGCTTTCAATTCATGAATGAAGTTTTCCATTGTAAGGTATAGGTTCAAGTTATATGTAGGTGCAATTGTTACCAAGTTAGTATATTTCCAAGCGTCAGCAATGATATAGGACGCATTTGTTTTAGAAACATCGTAGATCTTGATATCTGTAACACCGCGTTTGGACAATTGTTTTGCCAATTGTTGTGCGATGGCACGAGTGTTACCGTACATAGAACCGAAGGCGATAACTACACCTTTTTGCTCAGCTGTGTAGCTGGACCAGTGCAAGTATTTGTGCAAGATATAGTCGATAGATTCAGATGTACGCCAGATTGGACCATGAAGTGGAGCAATACGTTTAATATCAAGAGCAGAAACTTTGCGGATTGCATTTTGTACTTGAGGACCGTATTTACCAACGATGTTTGTATAGTAACGACGAGCTTCTTCTTCGTATGTAGCAACGTAATCAGTTTGGTCGGCAAAGATATTGCCGTTAACTGTACCAAATGTACCAAAAGCATCAGCAGAGAACAATGTACCAGTAGATTTTTCAAATGTACAAGTTACTTCTGGCCAGTGAACCATAGGCATAGTGTAGGAAACAAGCGTATGTTTACCTAGGCAAATTTCATCGCCTTCTTTAACTGTGTAGTATTGATCAGGTTTTGGAGTATTGTAGAATTGTTCGAACATGCGGAATGTTGTAGCATTACCAACCATTTTACAGTTAGGGTAGCGTTCCAATGTTTCCAACAATGTTTGACAATGGTCTGGTTCCATATGGTTTACAATGATGTAATCAAGGTCGCGACCATTTAATAGATGAGTCAAGTTATCAAAGTATTCTTCGCGAATTTCTGCATCAACAGAGTCTACAACACAAGTTTTTTCATCGTCGATGAAATAGCTGTTATAGCTAACACCATTTGGAATAGGGAATAAGTTTTCAAAACGTTCTGTAGTCCAGTCATTACTACCAATCCAGTAGATATTATGGGTCATTTTCTGAGCACAATGCATAATAAAATCCTTTCTTAACTCACATTTGTTATGTATAGGTTTACATGAATTCTCATGTTTGTAAATATATCATCAACTTATAATACTAATATTTTCGAAAAAAATCAATATGTGAAAGCCTACCCGAAGGAGTAGGCTTTCACATGAAAGAATAGTCATAAATTATTTGAAATATTTTACACCAGATGTAAAGATTGGCATTTCTAATTGACCAGGAATGTTTTTGCTAATACCAGCACCACAGCGTTCGGAGTGTGCCATTTTACCAAATACGCGACCATCAGGACTATAAATACCTTCAATAGCAGCTACAGATTGGTTAGGGTTGAAGCGGCTATCCATGGATGCAATACCATCAAAGTCTACATATTGTGTAGCAATTTGACCAGTTTTATTGAATTCCAATACTTGTTGAGGGGATGCAATGAAGCGACCTTCACCGTGAGAGATAGGTACAGTATAGATTTCGCCTGCTTTAGCATCGCTCATCCAAGGGGATTTTGTAGAAATAACTTTTGTGTTAACCATACGAGACAAGTGACGACCAATTGTGTTGTACGTCAATGTAGGATGATTTGCTGTTAACGTCTCGATATGACCACCTGGCAATAAACCTAATTTGATAAGGGCTTGGAAACCGTTACAAATACCAAGTACAAGACCGTCTTGTTTGTACAAGAGGTTTTCTAGGCCTTCTGCAAGGTATGGATTACGGAAGAGGGTAGCCATGAATTTGCCAGAACCATCGGGCTCATCACCAGCACTGAATCCACCAGGGAACATTAGGATTTGAGATTCGGCTAATTTTGCTTTAATTACATCGATAGATTCTTTTAATTGTTCTGGTGTTTGATTGCGAATGACTACGATATCTGTTTCAGCACCAGCTCGTTCAAAGGCGCGAGCAGAATCAAATTCACAGTTTGTACCAGGGAATACAGGAATGAGCACTTTAGGTTTTGCCCCTAAGGATGTGCTGCGCGGTTTAGCATGTTGGTCGTGGATGTATGCCACTGCTTCACCAGTGCCATTTGGTGCATGCATAGGGAAGATATCGTTTAATGGAGCTTCGTATGCAGCTTGTATTTCTTTAAGGGATACAGATTGGCCTTCCCATTCGATTACAGGATTTGCTTGTGTTACACCAATCACTTTCACATCAGGCAATTCTAAAAGATAGTTAACAGCTTTAATATCTACCTCTACGATAAATGCACCAAGAGCAGGTTGGAAAATACCTCGTTCAGCATATTTATCGAATTTAACACCAATGTTATTGCCAAGGGCCATTTTTGTGACTGCTTCAGGAATACCGCCTTGTTCAACTACATAAGCAGAGTAAACACGACCTTTTTCGATTTGTTCTTGTAAGGTATCGCAATTTTCTTTGAAACGATCCCAATCAGGAGTGTCATCGTATGTACGAGGTACATCGAAGAATACTAGGCGATGATCTACACCTTTAAGGTCTTGGCTTACGATGTTATCAACATGGGTTGTGCCAACTGCAAAGGATACGAGGGTAGGAGGAACGGTAAGGTCCATAAATGTACCGCTCATAGAATCTTTGCCGCCAATAGCGCCAATTTCAAGTTCTTTTTGAGCTTTATACGCACCGAGAAGGGCGGCCACAGGTTTACCCCAAGATTCTGTAGAGTTGAGGCGTTCAAAGTATTCTTGTAATGTTAAGTATGCATCTTCACGACGACCGCCAAGTGCTACTAATTTTGCGACAGATAAAAGAACTGCATATTGTGCACCATGATATGGACTCCAGTCGGATAACTCAGGTACAAAACCGTGAGTCATGATGCTAGCAGTAGTAGTTTCACCGTTTAGAACCGGTAACTTTGCTACCATGCCTTGAACAGGTGTTTTTTGGAACTTACCACCGAATGGCATGAGCACTGTATTAGCACCAACGGTACTATCAAAGCGCTCTGCTAAACCTTGTTGAGAGGCTGTGTTTAAATCGGATACTGCGGTAAGCCATTTTTCTTTGAAGTTATCTGCACTAGCAGAACCGCGTAAGAAGTAAGAACGATCTGCTGGAGCTGTTACGATAGCTTCTTGTTGTTGGCTAGCACCATTTGTGTTTAAGAAATCGCGACTAATGTCCACTATAGTTTCGCCATTCCAGTTCATGATGAGGCGATTTGTATCAGTTACATCTGCTACAACTGTGCATTCCAAGTTTTCTTCTTCGCAGTAGGCTTTGAATGCGTCTACATCGGCAGCGGAGATAACGCAAGCCATACGTTCTTGAGATTCAGAGATTGCTAGCTCTGTGCCATCAAGGCCAGCATATTTTTTAGGTACTAAGTCGAGGTTAATTGTCACGCCATCAGTTAATTCACCGATAGCAACGGATACACCACCAGCACCGAAATCATTACAACGTTTGATGAGTGTTGTTACTTCTGAACGACGGAAGAGGCGTTGAATTTTGCGTTCTGTAAGGGCATTGCCTTTTTGTACCTCTGCGCCACATGAGGAAAGGGATTCGACGGTATGCTCTTTAGAGGAACCTGTAGCGCCACCACAGCCATCACGGCCAGTTTTACCGCCGAGCAATACTACAACATCACCTGCAACAGGTACTTCACGGCGTACTTGATTGCGCGGTGCAGCACCGATTACAGCTCCGATTTCCATGCGTTTAGCTACATACCCAGGATGGTAATATTCTTTTACCTCACCAGTAGCAAGGCCGATTTGGTTGCCGTAAGAGGAGTAACCACGTGCAGCTTCTTGAGTAATTTTCTTCTGTGGTAATTTACCCTCTAATGTATCTTCAAGGCTAGTGTGTGGGTCGCCAGCGCCTGTAATGCGCATAGCTTGGTATACATAAGCACGACCGCTCAATGGATCGCGGATACAACCACCTAAGCAAGTTGCAGCACCACCAAATGGTTCAATTTCAGTAGGGTGGTTATGCGTTTCATTTTTGAATAATAACAACCATTCTTCAGTTTTGCCGTTTACATCGACAGGAACGATGATTGTACATGCATTGATTTCATCGGATTCGTCAAGATTTGTTAAACCGCCTGCATGACGCAATTCTTTAACTGCTAGCGTTGCCATGTCCATGAGAGAGCGAGCCTTTTTCTTCGTTGTATATAGCTCAGCACGGCCCTCCATGTATTCTTCAAGGGCTTCTTTTACAGAGCCAGTAAAACGACTATCCTCGATAGTAATATCCGTTAATTCTGTCATGAATGTAGTGTGGCGGCAGTGGTCGGACCAGTATGTATCAAATAGGCGGATTTCTGTAATGGTAGGGTTACGGTGTTCTACCTCTACATACTGCTGCTTGATTAATTTGAGGTCTGCCAATGTCATGGCAAGGCCATAACTATCGATGAGCGCTTCTAAGTCAGCATCACTCATGTCCGTAAATCCATTGATGGCTGCTACTGGTTTTGGATCTTCTAATTCAAGGGACAATGTGTCAGGTAATTCAAGGCTCGCTTCGCGGGAGTCTACTGGATTGATATAGTATGCTTTGATTGCATTTTTTTGTTCTTCAGTGAAAGTACCTTCAATAGCGTATACGCGGGCACAGCGAACAACATGGCCAGATGTAAGTGTTAGCATAGAAATACATTGCTCAGCACTGTCGGCGCGTTGGTCGTATTGACCTGGCACATATTCAACAGCGAATACGAAACCTTGTACAGCTGGAATTTCTTCTAACACTGTATCTACAGGAGGCTCGGAGAAGATAAGATTTTTTGCAGCCTCTAAATCTTTTGCATCTACATGTTCGATATCATATCGCGCGTAGATGGTTACTCCTGTAGCAGGCATAGATAATTCCTGTTGTAAGGTTTGTAACATGCGTTGTGCTTCTTGGTTGAAAGATTCTCGTTTTGTTACGAATAATCGTTGTATAGCCATTGTAGCCTCCTGTAATGTATATAATTCCCTGTGGGATATTGACAAATTAAGTATAGTCGGTCTAGACTTATAAGTAAAGATAATCTTACTTATGAAAAGATTAGAAATACTAATAAATATGAAAGGTTCATGAAGGTCATAGGACCTGGCTTTCATGAAGATTTCTACATATTCATTATATATTGAGAGTCTATAATTATAATATAGTAAATGATATGTATATTTAAAAGTAAGACACTATTACTAGTATATAACAGAGGTGAATAAAATGGCAGTATCTGCAGATTTATATAGAACCTTTTTAGGGGTAGGCTTATATTTGTCCTTTTCCCGGGCCGCAAAAGAGTTAGGCGTTTCTCAATCCGCTATCAGCCAAAGTATTAAGCAATTAGAAGGTGAACTTAATATGCCTCTTTTTGTGCGTACTACAAAATCTGTAGGGTTCACGCCAGAAGGCAAAGAATTGTTTGATACAGTAGCGAAGGCTTTTTCCATTCTTGATAATGGGGTAACTCAATTGCAAGAACGTGTTAGCCAAGCTTATGAAAGCTTAAATCTTGCTGCTACAGATACATTATGTCGCCATTTCCTATTGCCTTATTTCCATAAATGGCAGCTTCAAGAAAGCGAAATTGGTTTGCATATCATTAATCGTCCATCTCCTGATTGCGTAGAATTAGTACTCAACAAAGAAGCGCAGTTAGCCGTGGTAAATGATTATGAAGGTTTGCGCGATAATCCTCAACTAGAGGTGACGACATTGGCTACAATTCAAGATGTATTTGTTGGTGGTCCTGACTATAAAGGGGCAGGGTTCTTTGATCAAGGTCGCCTCCTTAATGAGCCTATTTTGCTTTTGCATAAAGGCTCTGCGAGCCGTACCTTCTTTGATGAAGTAACTCATGGAGCATGCCGTAAACCACGCTTCGAATTAGGTAGCGTCGATGTGTTGCTTGATCTTGTAGAAATTAACATGGGCATTTCCATGTTGCCTAACCATGTGGTGCAACAAAAGATGCAAGAAGGCTCCATCGTGCGTATCGATACAGATATTCCAGTGCCAACACGTGATATTGTACTTGTACGTTCTCGTTTGGTACCTCAATCTGAAGGGGCTGCGCGCTTCACATCCTTGCTTGTTAATCGTGAAAGCACTCGCGATAAGGTCTTATAATCATAAGACACACTTTTTGAGAAATTTCAGAAAGTGTGTCTTTTTATATTTTAGACTAGTCTTATCTGTGCTATATTATATTGTTATAAACCCGTTGAATTTTATGATTCAGAGTTGAAAGTTTTTAAGTCTTTTTGATAGTTATTGTATTAGTCATATTGTTAAGGCTTTTACTTGATATAGGTTGACCCTAAGGGGTTATTTACGTTAAAATTTAAAGATAGTTATACTGCGGAGGTAAGAGCACATGGAATTATTAAAACAACGCATTCGTGAAGAGGGGATTGTCCTCAATAATCGCGTGCTAAAAGTAGATGGTTTCTTAAATCATCAAATCGATCCACAATTGTTTAAAGCAATCGGTAAAGAAATCGCTGACCGTTACCGTGATGCAGGGGTACAACGTATTGTTACTATTGAGGCATCTGGCATTGCATTGGCATTGATGGCTGCTCTTGAACTTGATGTGCCATTAGTATTTGCGCGTAAGAAAAAATCTATTCTTATGGTAGACGATGTATATCATAGTGTGGTGTATTCCTACACAAAAGAAGAAAACTACGATATTACTATTTCTAAAAAATTCTTGCCAGCTGGTGAAAAAGTGTTAATCATCGATGACTTCTTGGCATCTGGTGAGGCTGCTATGGGCCTTGCTAAATTGGTAGAAGACGCAGGTGATGAAGTGGTAGGCATGGCTATTGCTATTGAAAAATCCTTCCAACCTGGTCGCGAACGCCTTGAAAATGCAGGTTATCGTGTAGAGTCTTTAGTTCGTATTAAAGAATTTAAAGACAATGGTTGTGTATTTATCGAAGACTAATAGTCTGATTATTTGTAGAGGGAATTATGAATCAAAAAGCAGAAAAATTCGACTTACTCGTTGCTGACCTAAACAAAGGTGGTAACTCTTGGTTTACAAAGGAAGAAATGACAGATGATCTTCATACAGTCGTTTACCACGGCCGTTTGGATGTTCATGAGCATAGCTTGCCTGTATTCATCGTTGTGGATGATTCTGCATTCTCCTATGCACGTATCGCTATCACAACAACATCTATTGATGAAAAAGTGATTCCTGCTGTGTTGAAAGAGCTTAATACATTGAATCAAGATTATAAAGTATCTAAATACTATGTAAGCAATGAAGACAATAATATCTATATGGATGTATCCGTTCCTGGTTTGACAGAACAGTTTGATCCTACAGTAGTAGTTAATTTATTGCTTGAAGTTGTTCAACCACACTTAGATGCTGTGCATAAAGGCATTCTTAAAGTAGCTGGTTTAGCTTAATAGAGGTTGTTATGAATCCTAAAGCGTTATTATTTGATAAGTTTTTAAAAGACGAAGAAATCACATCCTTTGAACGTAAGGATTTTGATGATGAAGACGGTACTGTTGTATACCGTTCTTACATTAAATCCCCATTGTGGGATATGCCGTTATTTGTCATTCTCGATAACAGTATTTACAGTGTTATTCGTTTAGTATTGGGACCTGAAAAGGTAACTGCACAAAATATGAATGCCTTGAATGCTTTGGTTAACCGTGACAATGCGACATACAAAAACTATAAACTATATATTGATGAACAAGACTCTAGTCTGTATTTGGACTGCGTATATATGTGTGGTGATGATGCGTTTGAACCTGCATTAATGTACGCATTGATGTCTTCTATTGTAGATTATGTTCCTGAAGCTGTAGGTGAGTTGAAAGCTGCTTTTGAAAGTGGTACACACTAATCAATAACAAATATAGATTAATAGGCATAATGTTCGGAAATTAAATAAAAGAGGGTATCCTATCTTTATAGATAGGATACCCTCTTTTTGCTGTGTAGAAAACATATATAAATATTATAAAGTAAAGAGTTTACTGCAGGAATGGCTTTGTATAAAATGTGTAGATTTTTGTAATCAACCAATTTGAATAAAGTCGATATAATTAAATTCAATATTTTTAAATAGTTCGGAATATAACGAATGATAAAAATATTTTATTGAAAAATATTCGAAAATAGTGTTGATTTTGTAAATGTTAGGTGTTACAATTTGTGTACAAGAAGGAGGTAGCACCGTGAACTATGCAAATCAACAAACTCAAAGCAAGTCTACGGAGGCTATTTGTGCGCATTTGACCCAGTCTGTTTCGGCTGGGCTTTTTTATTAGGAGGATCTATGAAGGTCGGTATTATTATGGGCAGCAAGTCTGACCTAGACACAATGAAAAAGGCATCTGCCGTACTTGATGAATTCAACATTCCTTATGAAATGGTAATCGCTTCAGCTCATCGTACACCTGAGGCTGTAAAAAACTTTGTTACAAGACTTGAAGATGAAGGGGCTATCGCTTTTATCGCAGGTGCTGGTGCAGCAGCTCATCTACCTGGCGTAGTCGCTAGCTTTACGACATTACCTGTTATCGGTATTCCTCTTAATGCAACAGCTTTAAAAGGTATTGATTCCTTGCTAGCTATTGTTCAAATGCCATCTGGTATGCCAGTAGCTACAATGGCTGTAGATGGTGCCAAAAATGCAGCACTCTTTGCCGTACAAATTGGAGCAGCTTTCAATAAAGAATTGAAAGAACAATATGTACAGTATCGTAAAGATATGGCCGAAAAAGTATTGGCAGATAATGCAGAGCTACAAGGTGCTATAAAACTATAATCTTATAACTCGTTACAGATTACATTGCTGATAAAGTAAGCTTAATTCTTTTATTAGATATCCATATATAGTTTGTATCATTAATTATGATAAAGGAGACACATCATGGCTAACATCGACTTGGAAAAATTAACATTATTGTACGAAGGCAAAGCAAAACAAGTATATCAAACAGCTAACAAAGATGAGTATATCGTTCATTACAAAGATGATGCTACTGCATTTAACGGTGAAAAACATGATACCATCCTTGGTAAAGGCGTATTGAATAATAAGATTTCTTCCTTTTTCTTTGAATTGTTGAAAAAAGAAGGGGTACCAACTCACTTTGTTCGTCGTGAAGATGATCGCAATCAAACAGTACTTACTTTGGATATCGTTCCTCTAGAAGTTATCGTTCGTAATATTGCGGCTGGCTCCATGGCTAAACGTTTTGGTATTGAAGAAGGTACTCCTCTTAAACATCCAATCCTTGAATTCTGCTACAAAAATGATGAATTGGGCGATCCATTTGCCAACGAATCCCAAATTACAGCACTTGGTTGGGCTACGCAAGAACAACTTGATGTAATTTCTACAATCACCTTAAAGGTAAATGATATTTTGAAAAAATTCTTAGCTACAAAAAATGTAACCCTTGTAGACTTTAAATTAGAATTTGGTACACACAATGGTGAAGTATTATTAGGCGATGAAATCTCTCCTGATACATGCCGTTTCTGGGATGCTACAACAGGCGAAAAACTCGATAAAGATCGCTTCCGTCGAGATCTTGGTAATATTGAAGAAGCGTACAAGGAAATGTTATTCCGTCTTACTGGCGAACGCGCCTAAGGGGGCACAATGAACTACGATCCAGTTTTTGATAAATGGCATGAAGAGTGTGGTGTATTCGGTGTCTATGATAGAACCGTTGATGTAGCACGCTATGTATATTGGGGGCTCTTTGCGCTCCAACACCGTGGCCAAGAAAGCGCGGGCATTGCCGTTACAGATGGTCATGATGTAGAACTAAAAAAAGGGATGGGCTTGTTGACTGAGGCCATTAAAGAATTACCATCCTTACCAAGCCATATGGGGACTGGTCATGTGCGGTACTCTACAACAGGTTCCAATAATCCACGCAATATTCAACCTTTAGTGATTCATTACCAAGGTGGTCAAATTGCGGTGGCTCACAATGGTAATTTAACGAATGCATTAGCCATTCGTAAACGTCTTGAAACGGATGGTTCCATCTTCCAAACGACAATGGATTCCGAAGTTATCGTAAACCTCATTGCTCGATCTAAAGCTGAGACACAAGCGGAACGCATTGCCGATGCGGCACGTCAAATTGAAGGAGCCTTCTCTCTTGTTATTACTACGAACGACTCCTTGGTAGGTGTGCGTGATCCCCAAGGCTTTAGACCTCTTTGTTTAGGCAAAACGGCAAATGGCTATGTCCTTTCTAGTGAAAGCTGTGCCTTCGATGCGATTAAGGCTGAGTTCATTCGTCATATCGATCCAGGCGAAATGGTAATTATTGATGATTTAGGCGTGCGTAGTGTTATCTATGCAGAACCAGAAAAAATCGATAAGAAGCTTTGTGTTTTTGAATACATCTATTTTGCTCGCGGCGATAGTCATATTGATGGTCAATCGGTATATCAATCTCGCCTTAATATGGGACGTGAGTTATATAACGAAACGAAATATGATGCAGATATTGTCATGTCTATTCCTGATTCTGGCACTACAGCAGCACTAGGCTATGCTCGTGCATCTGGCATTCCCTTTGCAGAAGGGTTAGTGAAAAACCGCTATAGCGGTCGTACCTTTATCAAGCCAAATCAAGAGGAACGAGAATTAGCTGTGCGTATGAAATTGAACCCACTACCTCATGTGGTAAGTGGTAAACGGATTGTACTCATCGATGATTCTATTGTACGTGGTACTACGAGTGGCATCATCGTTAAGATGCTAAAAGAAGCTGGTGCCAAAGAGGTGTACATGTGTGTTAGCTCTCCATCCATTGAATATTCTTGTCACTATGGCATTGATACATCAGTGCGTAAAGAGCTCATTGCTGCTACACATACAGTAGATGAAATCAAAGACTATATTCATGCTGATAAATTACATTATTTGTCTCGAGAAGGCTTATGTCGCGCTGTATCTGATATAGCGCCTGATGACTTATGTTTTGCTTGCTTTAATGGTGATTACAGTGTAGAGGTTCCTGCGGAACAAG
>URQX01000042.1 GCA_900550175.1 uncultured Veillonella sp. | reverse complement strand
GGTATACATTTATAGGCTGTTTTTTCGTATGGCTAATTTGTGGATTAGGCTATAGGTTTTTGTTTAATGATACTGTTGAGCAGTCTAGAATGGAACTGACACAAGCTTTAAATGCAGCTTTCCCGAGGAATCACTATATAATTGATAGAGATGTATATGATTCGAACAGAAGAAATCTATTATCTATAGGAGTATCAATAAATATAAAGAAGAATTCACTACATAAAGATATAAAATCAATAAAGCCCTTAAATGGAGAATGGACTTTAATTGATCAGACTGCATCTCGTTATGTATATGAAAATGAATCATATAGAGTATATGTAACAAAGAATTCAGAGAATGATGGATATATTGTAGTGTTAACACGTAATAATTGGTTAGAACTATTACATTTATAATTAATTGACTTCATTCTAAGATGTTTTTTTTGTATTAAATATAAAATGATAAGATTTTAATTAGTTGGAACTACATATGGCTTTATGGATTGCAACTAGAGAGTGTCTGGTTATCAATAGTAATCATGCTTATATCTTTACTGCAGTAAAGATTGTAAAATAGGAGTTTTTTATGGATTTATTAGATTCTTTTCTTGACTTAGCTGATAGTGACCAGACTAAAAAATTAGATGACAATAGAATAAAACAAATATATCAATTTCTTTTGAGTGACGAATATTATATGTCTCCTAACTATACATTGATTAATCAATTATTTCAGTTAATTGCTTTAAACAATAGGTGGGATGCCTATATAGCATTTAAATATTTTGACTACCTGTTATTCGAGGGTTGGGAATATGAAGCCATGATTGTTAGAGCACTGCTTTTAGAAAATAATATTTGTCTAACCGGTGAATTTTGTTTAGATACAGAATTAGTAAAAAATGGATATTCCTATTTTAGAAATGATGCGATTTGGAAGGGGCGAGATTATTTCGATGATAATATTCCATTAGCAATGTCCAAATGGAAAATTTATTATGATGATAAATCTCAAGAATTTCATGCAGTAGAGTAGTATGTACATTTTTCAATTATAATATGTCTTTTGTATGTATTAATTTAAAGAAAAAGGTTTTAAAAGAGAAAGGTAAAGAAATACCTGAAAATAAGGGGCCAGGAAGTGATTGGAATAAATTAAAGAAATATGGAGATAGAAAGGGCTGGTAATATGAGTAAGGTTATTTACGAGGCTTTAGCTAAGTATAAAAAAAATGATAAGTTACCATATACAGAGTATTTTAGTTTAGGCTTTTTTGAGACTAAGGACTTAGCATTAGAGGCTATAATTTTAGCTAAACAACTTTCTGGATTTAGAGAGCTTTATGATGAAAACTTTTATTTTGAAAAGCTCTATTTAAATGAAGGAATACTGAGAAATAGTAATACAGATGATACTATTAAAGATAATAAGATTTTTATACTATGGTATGGGTATGATATTGATTCAATATATACTGTTGGTGGGACTTTAGGTGTTTTTAGCAACTATGAGTATGCAGAATTAGCTAGAGAAAAATATAGTGCTTGGGATATATTCATTGTACATGGGTTAGAAAATTTTGGAATTAATAAGGTTACACTCAATAAACGCCAATGGAGTGATGGTTTTGTAAAAGTTTATGATTAAAAGAATATAGAAATAGGACTTGTACCTATATGGATAGTGATTGTTCATATAAGTACAGGTCTTATTTAATTTGTGCCATTAGGCTTATTCACGACATAGTTGCAAATTATAAAATCTTCTACTATGCGAGTGTAGTAACAAAAATTTTATGTGGCAATAAAGATACAGAGCTTGCGTACACAAAAATGGTTATGAAAGTACTATATAGTATTTACATCTAAGTATAGATTCAAAGTTACATATAATCTATACAGATATAGTTTGTGTGAAATAATAAGACATTTATACAAATATAAGGGCATCAAGATTATAGAGGTGGAGCTTATGGCAGATCATGTGCATATGCTAGTATTAATCCCACCTAAAATATCAGTATCATCCTTTATGGGATATTTAAAAGAGAAAAGTGCACTAATGATGTTCGATAAACATGTCAATTTTAAATATAAGTATAAAATAGACATTTCTGGTGTAGAGGATATTATGTGGATACGGTAGGACGATATAAAGGAACGAAAAAGAGTATATTCGCAATCAACTACAAGAAGATATAGCACAAGATACATTAAACTATAAAGAGTATACCGACCCGTTTACGGGTGAGCCAGTAAAATAGGAAAAAGAAAAGCTCCCGTGTAGGGGGCAGCCAGTGGTAATAGAGAGGTTATGATTTTATCATTTTACCTATATCGAATAATTCCTATTAAAATTACTAGAATTTTACGATTTTATGAGTGTTTTATGATAAAATAAAAGGTATGAATACTTCAACAACTAGGTCTATTACCTATAATGGCGACAGAATTGAATATGAGTTAACCATCAAGCGTGTGAAGAACATGAACATGCGCATTACAAAGGATGGTGTGATCCATGTGTCAGCGAATGCATATGTACCGGATTATAGGGTGGACAAGTTTGTTATCGAGAATATGCCCTTCATTGAACGGGCTCGTTATAAGATTGATGCATTGAATGCCAAGCGTGTTGAGGCGTTACAGTATGTGAATGGTGAAAGCTTATCTATCCTCGGCATTCCTGTTACGTTGCGCCTAGTTGAGCAGGATGGCAAGCCTCATATTGGCTTTGATGGTAAAGCCATCCTTACTATGGTTGTGCCTCGTGGTACGACCTTTGAAGCGAAGCATAAATTAATGCAAAGTTATTGGCGTAACTTGGGGGAGAAGGTCTTTGTCCATTGGGCAAAGGTCGTGTATCAGCGCTTTCACAAGCAAGGTATTGATGTACCTATGCCAACCATAAAACAGCAGCGTATGAAGAGCCGTTGGGGTTCTTGTACGCCAGCAAAGCAGCTCATCAAGATGAACACTCGACTATTAGAGGGGCCACAGGCGTATATTGAGTACGTTATGGTTCATGAGTTTGCTCATTTTAAATATTTAGACCATTCCAAGAACTTTCACAATCTAGTGGCACAGTTTTTGCCAGATTGGAAGGTTCGTAAGAAGTCATTGAACGTGTATTTTGCTCATCGCCCTTAAAGGAGGTGTACCATGCAGCCATTTGTACATTTACATAGTCATACAGAGTTTAGTTTGCTAGACGGCATCAGTCGTTTGCCTGACATGGTACGTCGTGCGAAGGAGTTAAATCAGCCAGCCCTTGCCATTACAGACCACGGCAATATGTACGCAGCCATTTATTTCTATAAAGAGTGTATAGCACAAGGTGTTAAGCCTATCATCGGTTGTGAAGTATATGTCACAGAAGGTAGCCGTTTTGATAAGCCGGAAGGTCGTAGCCGTGAACGTTTGAAACATCTCATTCTGTTGGCTGAGACCATGGAAGGGTATCGAAATCTAGTTAAAATTGTGTCGAAAGCCTCTACTGAAGGGTTTAATTATAAGCCACGTGCAGACCGCGATTTATTGCGCCAATACAGCAAGGGCATCATTGCCCTTAGTGCTTGTATTCAAGGGGAGATTCCTCAGTATATTTTGCAAGATAATATGGAAGGCGCAAAGCGATCCATTGAATGGTATATTGAGACGTACGGCAAGGATAATTTCTTCTTAGAAATTCAAAATCATGGCTTGCCAGAGGAGGCGAAAGCCCAAGAGGAGCTCATTAAGCTCAGCAAGGAATATGGTCTTGGTATCGTAGCATCTAATGACTTCCACTATGTTTTAAAAGAGGACGCAGACGCGCAAGATATTAAGGTATGTATTTCTACAGGCCGACGTCGTGCTGAGGTGGATCGCTTAAAATTCCCTAATGATGAGTTTTATCTCAAGTCTGGGGATGAGATGGCTGAGCTATTTGGACATATTCCAGGAGCCATCGAAAATACCTTAAAAATTGCAGAGCGCTGCAATGTAGAGTTTAATTTTGACGAACATCACTTGCCGCACTTTGATGTGCCAGAAGGGGAAACGTCTAAGACCTATTTGCGTAAGGTTTGTGAACGAGAAATTCCTCGCCTCTACGGGGAGACCTCTGAAGAATTACAAAAGCGTCTCGACTATGAACTAGATGTTATTGGAACCATGGGCTTTGAGGACTACTTCCTCATCGTATGGGACTATGTACGCTACGCCCGTGAGCATGACATTTTAGTAGGCCCTGGTCGTGGTTCGGCGGCGGGGTCCGTAGTAGCCTATCTACTTGGCATTACAGGCCTCGATCCATTGAAGTACGATTTGCTCTTTGAACGGTTCTTAAATCCTGAGCGGGTAAGCATGCCTGATATCGATATTGACTTCTGCTATGAAAAGCGTGGTCAAGCTATCGAATATGTGACGCGGAAATACGGCCAAGCTCGTGTGTCTCAGATTATTACCTTCGGTACAGAGGCGGCTCGTGCGGTTATCCGTGACGTAGGTCGCGTGCTAGACTTGCCACTGGCTGAAGTAAACCGCATCGCTAAGATGATTCCCAACGAACTTGGGATTACCTTAGATAAGGCGTTGCAAGGCAAAGAGTTAAAAGCATTATACGAAGCTGATCCAAATGTTAAAGAGTTATTTGATTTTGGTAAAAAGCTAGAAGGGATCGCGCGCAATTCGTCCACTCATGCGGCGGGCGTCGTAATTTCTGCAGACCCTCTAGATGACCATGTACCGGTACAAAATGCCAATGATGAAGGCTTTGTAACACAGTACGACAAGGATAACATCGAGGAATTAGGCCTCTTAAAGATGGACTTCTTAGGCCTCCGTACATTGACGGTTATGGGGGATGCCTTAAAGCTCATCAAGGCGAACCGTGGTATTGATCTCGATTTAGATGCAATACCGCTTGATGATAAGGCGGCTTGTGATATCCTCACTAAGGGCGATACCTCTGGTGTATTCCAGCTCGAATCGGAAGGTATCACCAAGCTCGTTATGGACCTTAAGCCAGAACATTTTGAAGACTTAATTCCATTGGTAGCCTTGTACCGTCCAGGCCCACTAGGCTCTGGCATGGTGGCGGACTTTATCGACCGCCGTCATGGAAAAAAAGAGGTTACTTATTTACATCCCATATTGGAACCAATTCTAAAAGATACCTTTGGTGTAATCTTATACCAAGAACAGGTTATGCAGATTGCATCCGCCATGGGCGGATTCTCCCTTGGTCAAGCGGACTTGATGCGCCGTGCCATGGGTAAGAAAAAGGAATCTGTTCTAAAGGCTCAGCGAGAATCCTTTATTCAAGGTTCCATTAATAATGGTATAGAAGAGTCCATTGCAAATGAAGTATTTGACTTGCTCGTATACTTCGCGGGCTATGGCTTTAATAAATCACATAGTGCGGCTTATGCATACATTGCGTACCAAACGGCGTATTTGAAAGCCCACTATTTCCCTGAATTCATGGCTGCCACCATGACTAGCTTTATGCAAAATATGCAAAAATTGACGTACTATATTAATGCCTGCAAGAAGCACAATGTTAAGGTCCTTGGGCCAGATATTAACTATTCTGAGCGCAGCTTTGCCGTACAAGGTGATGCCATTCGCTTCGGCCTTGGGGGCATCAAGAACGTAGGGGACAATGCTATCGATCGCTTGATTACTGAGCGCAATGAACACGGTCTTTACACGGATATTGTGGACTTTTGCAAACGTGTGGACAACAAGGTGGTTAATAAACGCCTTCTTGAAAGCCTTATTCGATGTGGCGCTATGGATGGTTTCAAGGAAAATAGAAACCAATTATTGCATATGTATGAAAGCGCCCAAGCCGTTGGTGCTAAAGAGCAAAAGGATGCTGCTATGGGCACCATGAGCCTCTTTGGTGATATAGAGGAGTCTGTAGATTTCATCCCTGTACCTAATGTGGAGGATTTATCGGAAGACGATAAATTGAAAGATGAAAAGGAATATACCGGCTTTTACATCACAGGCCATCCATTGCAAGGCTATGCTAAGGAATTAGAGGGCCTCTTTGAACTGGGGGCTCTCGTAGAAAATCCAGAGCAATACGATGGTCAAACCATTACCTTTGGCGGGTTGATTGAAAATAAATCGGATCGCATGACAAGACGAAACGAGGTTATGTCCATTCTTCGCATTGAAGATTACTCTGGTGCGGCCAATGTGGTTGCATTCCCGAAGGTTTTTAGTCAAAGCCAACAATTCTTGGCGGTCGATATGATCGTTAAGGTAAAAGGCCGCGTTGATGCGGATGAAAAGGGTGTGCAAATTATTGCAGACCGCATTATGCCGTTAAAGGTAAACTATAGTCAGGCGAAACATGTGGCTATTCATATTTACAGCCAATATGATACGCCAGAAAATAGTGAAGCCTTAAAACGAGTGTTAACGAATACCGTAGGCTCTGTGCCAACATCGCTATACTTGCACCGTCAACGGAAGCGCATTAACTTGCCACCGAATATGTGCTTTGACCCTAGTGATGAATCTATCAAGGCTATTGAAGCTATCTTAGGTGATGGCTCCGTAGAGGTGCAATAATTAATAGCTTTCACCAATATTACTATAATAAGAAATGAAAGTTTCAATATAGAAATTACTTTCATAGGAGGAAAGATGAAACGTACAAAAATCGTATGTACTGTAGGTCCGGGAACGGATAAATTTGGTATCTTAGAAGATATGATGCGAGCTGGCATGAACGTGGCTCGTTTCAACTTCTCTCACGGATCTCATGAAGAGCAAGCAGAACGCATGCAAATGGTGCGTGATGCGGCGATGATTGTAAATAAACCAATCGCCTTATTGCTCGATACAAAAGGTCCAGAGGTGCGCCTCGGTCTATTTAAAGAGGGCAAAGTATTTCTCGAAGCAGGTCAACAATTCACGTTGACGACGGATGATGTGGAAGGTACAAAAGAGATTAGCTCTGTTAACCACAAAGGTCTTGTAGGGGATGTGTCCGTAGGGGACAAAATTTTATTAGCCGATGGCCTTGTAACCCTTACTATCGATGCTATTGAAGGTAATAATATCGTTACCACAGTTCAAAATAGCGGTGAAATCGGTAACCGTAAACGTGTAGCTGTACCAGGCGTAGCACTTAGTTTGCCACCTGTATCTGAACAGGATGAAGCGGACTTACGCTTTGGCTGTCAACAAGGTGTCGACTTTGTGGCAGCATCCTTCATGCAACGCGGTAAAGATATCGTAGCCATTCGTCGTATTCTTGAATCCGAGCAAAAAGATATTAAGATAATTGCGAAAATTGAAAATGCAGAAGGCGTTAAAAATATCGATGAAATCTTAGAAGTAGCAGACGGCCTGATGGTAGCTCGTGGTGACCTTGGTGTAGAAATTCCTGCAGAAGAGGTACCAGTACTTCAAAAGATGATGATCGAAAAATGTAATAACTTGGGTAAACCAGTTATTACGGCTACACAAATGCTTGAATCTATGATTCAAAATCCTCGTCCTACACGGGCGGAAGCAAGTGACGTAGCTAATGCTATTTTGGACGGCACAGATGCCATCATGCTATCTGGTGAAACAGCAAATGGTGCTTACCCAGTAGAGGCGGTTACGACTATGACACGCATTGCTGAGGTAACAGAACAAGCTGCTATTTACGATAGCAAAAGTCGTGCTCGTCAAGATGTGGATATGACGACTACCAGTGCTGTATGTTTAGCAAGCGTGCGCATCGCTCAAAACCTTGGGGCAGCTGCTATTTTGACATGTACTGAATCTGGTCATACTGCAATTAGCACTGCTCGACATCGTCCGGCTTGCAAAATTATTGCTGTAACACCGCATGAAGAAACAATTCGCCGCATGCAATTGTGCTGGGGCGTAGAGGCTATTAAAGGTCATGAAATCATCAACTCTGATGAAATGGTAAAACAAGCTATTACAGGTGCTCTTGGTACAGGTGCTATCGAGTCTGGTGATCTTGTAGTTGTTACGGCTGGTGTGCCATCCGGTGCAACTGGTACTACAAACATGATTCGCGTTCATATCGCAGGACAAGTGCTCTTATCTGGTAATGGTATTTTACGTAAATCCGTAACAGGTAATGTATTCGTTGCGGCTAATCATAAAGGTAATTATGAAAGCTTCAAAGACGGCGATATCCTCGTTGTAGGTACAATGGAACCTGAATTGATGTCTATTGCAAAACGAGCAGGGGGCATTATTGCCGTAGAGGATGGTTATACATCCGATAGTGCTATTGCGGGCATTACCTATGGTATTCCTGTAATTTTAGGCGCCAAAAATGCTCATGAAGTGCTTTTAGAAGGTCAAGAAGTAACTATCGATGGTGAACGTGGCAAGGTGTTTGCAGGCATTGCAAATGCACGATAAATAGATACTAACAAGGAGATATTATGGATGATAGAGAATGGCAAACCTTTGTCACCGTTGTCGATGAAGGCAATATTACAAGGGCTGCAGAAAAGTTATTTTTATCGCAACCAGCGCTTAGTTACCGTTTGCGCCATATGGAAAAAGCCTTGGGCCATTCTCTGTTGTTACGTACTGCTGAAGGGATAGCTCTTACAGCGCAAGGCGAGATTTTCTATGATTATTGTAAAAGAATGATGCAAGATCAAGAGGCTTTAGAAAATGCTATGAACTCTGCTTCTGGTAAGATTCAAGGGACCTTAAAGATTGCATCATCTATTAACTTTGCAGATTATGAATTGCCTTCCTTATTACAATCTTTTCGGGAACAGTATCCGGACGTGCATATTCAAGTTAAGACTGCTTTTAGCCATCAAGTGGTAAAAATGTTTAATACTGGTGACTGTATGGTTGCCTTTGCTCGTGGTGGTTATGATGTGTCTGGTAAGTCTGAACTACTATTGGAGGAGCCATATTGCTTGGTTTATAAAGAATTAGTACCACCTGAAACCCTTGAGAAGGTACCATTTATCAAGTATCAGACGGATGCATCTGTGGCTAATATTATCGAAACTTGGTGTGCTGAACATTTTGAAGAACCACCTAGTGTTGCGATGGATGTAAACTCTATGAGTACATGCCGTCACTTTGTGCGCGCAGGACTCGGTTGGTCTATCTTGACCTATATGGGCCTTGGATCTTGCAAGGATAGAGATATTTACGTAAGTCCATTGCGTAGCAAAGATGGTACGTATATTTCCCGTGATACTAATATGGTGTATACAAAGGATGCAGAAAACCTTGTAGTAGTTAAGACCTTTATCGAGTATGTTCGGGATTACTATAAAAAACATACCGTTGTAGATAATAGTATTTTTAGAGAATATAAAGCATAGGTCGTTACTTATCCATGCTATTTCAGTATTAGACTTTTTCGATATAATAGGTCATAATGAAGATGTCTCGAAAGAGCAAGGCAGTACCATGTAAGTGCATGTATACCCCCTTTGGGGACGTATACATGCATTTTTTTCATTTTGGGCTGCAATTCTATACTCAAAATGCATAAAAAGTATGAATAGTAGGTATAAAAGTTTTTATAACCCCTATAAAGGTAATCTATTTTTCATAATTCTTTTAAACATTTATAATGAGTGTAGACTTCATCAATGTAATCGACGTCGCGAGCGGTTAGGTTGTTAAAGACTAGATGATTTTATGTATGCCTAAGTTAGTTAAGAAAGGTAAAGACACACATGAAAGACAAATTATGGCGCGTTGCCGTTATGGCTGCCATCGTCGCAATCGCATGGTTTGGTGGCACCCCAGAAGGTCTCAAACCACAAGTATGGCAATTATTTGGTATTTATTTAGCAACTATCGTGGGCTTGGTATTAAAACCATTCCCAGTTCCTATTACGGTATTATTGGGTGTTGCTACATCTTCTATTTTATTGAGCAACACAAAAGATGTATTAGCTGGTTACAGCAATACAGCATTATGGTTGATCTTCGCAGCCTTCGCATTATCCGTTGCGTTTGGTAAAACTGGCCTTGGTCACCGTATCGCTTACCACTTGGTTCGCGCATTTGGTAGCACTACACTTCGTCTTGGTTATGTAACTGCATTCCTTGACTTGATCTTGTCCCCAGCAACTCCATCCAACACAGCTCGTGCGGCAGGTATCGTATATCCTATCAACTTATCCATCGCTGAAGCAGTTGGTTCTTATCCTGGTGAAACTGCTAAAAAAGCAGGTGCTTACCTCTTACAGAATGGTTACTTTGCAACAAAGGTAACATCTTTCCTATTTGCTACAGCAATGGCGCCAAATTACTTAGCACTTGATTTCATTACTAAATTGACTGGTGTATCCTTGAATTGGGCACAATGGGCTGCTGCTATGTTTGTACCTGGTTTTATCATGTTAATGCTAATGCCACTTATTGGTTACATGTATGAGCGTCCATCTGTAAAAGAAATCGATAACAAGAAAATTGCAGCGGATGGTTTAGCTGAATTAGGACCTATGAAAGCGTCCGAAAAAGGCCTTATCGTTATCGCACTTCTTGCAATCACTGGTTGGATTCTACCAACATTTGGCATTAAAATCGATGCTACCGCAGTAGCTATCGTTGCTATGATTGCTACATTTGTATGTGGTATTATTTCTTGGGATGATTTGCTTAAAACTAAAGCGGCTTGGAACACATTGATTTGGTTCGGTGGTATCTTGGGCTTATCCTCAGCGTTGACTAAAGGTAAATTCTTTGAATGGCTAGCTAAATTCTTAGAAGCTCATATGAACTTTGGTTTAGATCCATTCATGATGCTTATCCTTATCTCTATTATTTCCGTTGCAGTTCGCTACTTCTTCGCATCTGGTACTGCATACATCTCTGCAATGCTTCCAGTATTCTTGATTGTAGGTATTAACGCAGGTATCGATCCTACATTACTTGCTTTCATCATGATCGGTACAAATGCGTATGGTGGTTCCGTAACTCACTACGGTGCAGCTCCTGGTCCAATCATCTTCTCCGCTGGTTACAACAATGTAAAAGACTGGTGGACAGTTGGTCTCATCTCCGCTGTTGTATGTTTAGTATTGAACTACGTAATTGGTATTCCTTGGTGGAAAATCGCTGGTTTCATGTAATATGAAACTTTCACAATGGAGTGTTAGAATTTAATTAGTAGTATTCAATGTCTGTATAGGCTCTCGCGACGAGCCTGTACAGATTTGGGTTTATAAATGTTTCATAAGGAAAGGGTGCAACATGGCAAAATTAGTAAAAGCTGCGCAAGCTGGCTTCGATGAAAAAAATGATGCATTAGTAACGGTTGAACCGATTGCTAGCGGTATCGAAATCGAATTAACATCCAAAGTTATCCGCCAATACGGCGACCAAATTAAATCCGTTATCT
>URQX01000041.1 GCA_900550175.1 uncultured Veillonella sp. | reverse complement strand
ACCAAGATTTAACTCGTATTACTAAAGACGTTGAATCTGGTGAGTTTTATAATCGTCCTGTCATGCGTGAACTATATGATGAAGCAAAAAAACAAAGCTTACACGTCATTGGTTTAGTATCTGATGGTAATGTACATTGTTCTTTAGAACATATTAAAGCAGTTATTAAGGGTGCTCATGATCATGGTATTGAACATGTATATGTACATGCACTGCTTGATGGGCGTGATGTAGCACCTCAATGTGCACAAGGTTATATCAAAGATTTAGAAGCATACATGACAGAGCTAAACTGTGGTAAAATTGCTACTGTGAGTGGTCGATACTATGCAATGGATCGAGATAATCGTTGGGACCGTGTGGAACTTGCTTACAATGCTATTGTAAATGGTCAAGGTGAAAGAGCCGCATCAGCTTGTGAAGCAGTACAACAATCCTATGATAAGGATGCAGCTGATGAGTTTGTTCTTCCGACAGTGATTGATGCTGAAGGAACTATCAAGAATGGTGATACTGTTATCTTCTGTAACTTTCGTCCAGACCGTGGACGTGAACTTACAAAGGCTTTAGTATTGCCAGAATTTGATGGCTTTAACCGTGAACTGTTATCTTTGTATATGGCGACTATGACTAAATATGAAGATGGCTTGCCAGTACATATTGTGTACGAAAAGGATATCTTGTCAGAAACACTAGGCGAAGTACTCAGTGTAGGTGGCTATCGTCAATTGCGCATTGCTGAAACAGAGAAATATGCACATGTGACGTATTTCTTCAACGGCGGTAAAGAGGAACCATTTGAAGGCGAGGATCGTGTTCTCGTGAAATCTCCTCAAGTGGCAACCTATGATTTACAACCTGAAATGAGCGCTTATGAAGTGACTGATAAGGTTGTACAAGCCATTCAAGATGAAACGTATGACATGATTATCTTGAACTTTGCAAACCCAGATATGGTCGGTCATACAGGTAGCTTTGAAGCGGCTGTTAAAGCAGTTCAAGCAGTAGATACTTGTTTAGATCGCATTGCAGAGGCTATACGCAGTAAGAATGGCCACTTGTTGATTACGGCAGACCATGGTAATGCAGAGCTCATGGTTAACCATGAAACCGGTAAGGTTCATACGGCTCATACAACAAACTTAGTACCATTAATTTTAATGAGTGATACCCTTAAAACAGTTACATTAGAAGCTGGTAAATTATGTGATATTGCTCCTACATTATTAGACTTGGCTGGCATAGAACAACCAAAATCCATGACTGGTCATAGTTTGGTAAAAAAAGCATAGTGTAGAGATTTCAGCTTTCACTATATTTATAGTTAATTAGAGTGATAAGCCTATATGGTTTAGCTCAATATATAATGGCTGTCAGATGATAGTCATTCTGTTAGATTTTATGAGGTGAAAAAATGGCAGTAATTGAACAAGTCATTGCAAGAGAAATTTTAGATTCCCGCGGTAACCCAACTGTTGAAGTTGAAGTATGTTTAGAAGATGGTACTATTGCAACAGCAGCTGTTCCATCCGGTGCTTCTACAGGTAAGTTTGAAGCTGTAGAATTACGTGATGGTGATAAATCCCGTTACTCTGGTAAAGGTGTATTAACTGCTATCGACAATGTAAATGCTAAAATCGGTCCTGCCATTATTGGTTATGATGCGACTGAACAAGTAGCAATCGATAACTTGATGTTGAAATTAGATGGTACAGACAATAAATCTAACCTCGGTGCTAATGCAATTCTTGGTGTTTCCATGGCTGTAGCTCGTGCAGCGGCAGAATCTTTAGACTTGCCATTGTTTGCATACCTTGGCGGTTTCAACGCAAAAGAATTACCAGTTCCTATGATGAACATCTTGAATGGTGGTGCACATGCGGATAATAACGTAGATATTCAAGAATTCATGATCATGCCTGTAGGCGCTACTTCCTTCGCAGAAGCTCTTCGCAGCTGTGCAGAAGTATATCATACATTGAAATCTGTACTTCATGATAAAGGTCTTAGCACTGCTGTAGGTGATGAAGGTGGTTTTGCTCCAAACTTGGCATCTAACGAAGAAGCATTAGAAGTAATTTGTGAAGCTATTAAAGCTGCTGGTTATGAACCAGGTAAAGATTTCAAATTAGCTCTTGATTCTGCATCTTCCGAATTCTATGAAGATGGTAAATACAATCTAGCTGGTGAAGGCAAAGTTAAAACAGCTGCTGAAATGGTAGATTTCTACGAGTACTTAGTAGGTAAATATCCAATCGTATCCATCGAAGATGGTCTTGCTGAAGAAGATTGGGATGGCTGGAAATTATTGACAGAACGTCTTGGCGACCGCGTACAACTTGTTGGTGATGATTTATTCGTAACTAATACGAAACGCTTAGCTCGTGGTATCGAACTTGGTGTAGGTAACTCTATTCTTGTAAAAGTTAACCAAATCGGTACTTTAACAGAAGCATTCGACGCTATGGAACTTGCTAAACGCGCTGGCTATACATGTGTAGTATCTCACCGCTCTGGTGAAACAGAAGATACATTCATTGCTGATATTGCAGTAGCTGTAAATGCTGGTCAAATTAAGACTGGTGCACCAGCTCGTTCTGAACGTGTAGCAAAATATAACCAATTGCTTCGCATTGAAGAAATGTTATACGAAACAGCTCAATATAAAGGTAATGACGTTTTTTATAACTTAAAATAAGATTTGTTATATCTAATAGTCCAATAAGGGCGCCCTTCAGGGCGCCTTTTTTGTATGCCTAAAATAAAAAAGTTTTCGCTTCGTGGATTTTAAAACATAAAAGAGGAATTAAAGTTGTGATGTCGAACCTTATAACGCCATACGCTAGTGTGAGGTAAAAACATACCGCAAGATATAGGAGGTGACCATGTATGTAGATGTAACATTAGACGATATTATTCTATATGCATTAGAGCATCATGTCAGCGATATTCACTTTGATCCTACTAAAGATGATGTGCATGTTCGATTACGGCAAGATGGATTATTACGAACGCATATGACTGTATCAAATGAAGAGGCAGAACTTATTATTAACCGTATTAAGGTATGTAGTACGTTAGATATTAGTGAAAAGAGATTGCCCCAAGATGGTCGATGGGCTTGGAGTCATAAGGATACATCTGTAACAATGCGCGTATCCACATTGCCTAGCCTATATGGTGAGACGTTAGTCTGTCGGCTCATGGGTAACGAAGGAAGTCATAAAGATCTGAAAGCGTTAGGTATGCGTACAGATATTTTTGAACATATTGAAGGGCTACTCAAACGTCCTTATGGATTGTTACTCATTTGTGGTCCTACCGGTAGTGGTAAGACTGCCACCTTATATGCCATGCTTCGCATGTTAAATTTAGAGGAAACCAAACTTATCTGTCTTGAAGATCCTGTAGAGGCAGAAATTAAAGGGGCTATCCAAATTGGTATCAACGAAAAGATTGGATTTACCTTTGCAAAGGGATTAAGGTCTGTGCTGCGGCAAGATCCAGATACGATTATGATTGGTGAGATTCGAGATAAAGAGACAGCGGAACTGGCTGTAAAATCAGCATTAACTGGACATCGCGTACTATCTACCATTCATACAAACACAGCGCTTGGTGTTGTAACGCGGCTCATGGATATGGGTGTAGAGCCATATTTAATACGGGCTACCTTAATGGGGGCTATTGCACAGCGTCTAGTAAGAAAATTTGATGGTACATCGTATCACGGGCGAACTGCTCTGTTTGAATATTTAGAGATACCTGCTAATTCTCCACACTGGGACCAATTAGAAACACATTTACTACTATCATTAGAGGAATCTGCTCGTGAGGCTGTATCTCAGCATGTTACATCTGTAGAGGAGGTGCATCGTTGTGGACTCATGCTGTAATACTGAAAGTTTAGAAACTATTGTTGAACAGGCGATACACTTATCATCAACAGATATTCATCTACAATGTGGGGAGCCTATTTATTTGAGACATGGTGATGGGTTAAAGGCTACTCAATTTATATGTACTACTACGTTGATTGAAGATATTTTGCGACGTTGTGGTATAGCATCTTATGAATGGCAATCTCTTGATGAAGCTTGTTCCTGTTGTGGTGTACGTATTCGTGTTCATCTATATCGAGCTAATCAAACCATATGTGGAACACTTCGATTATTGTGTCATGAACAACTTAAACTAGATGATAATAGTGAAGGACAACTGCTACAAAAATTATGTGAAGCTCATGATGGCTTGTTGCTCGTCTGTGGGCCTACAGGTAGTGGTAAAAGTTTTACTTTAGCTTGCTGTATTGATTATATAAATCAAACGATGGAGCGCCATATTATCACCTTAGAAGACCCTATCGAATTTGAGTTTGAACCAAAGAAATCCTTAATCCATCAACGCCAATTAGGTGCAGATATAAAGAGTATGTCTGATGGTATTCGAGATGCTTTGCGGGAGGATCCAGATGTCATTATGGTTGGAGAACTTCGAGATCGTGAAACTTTAGAGGCTGCTCTTCATGCAGCTGAAACAGGTCATCTTGTGATGGCAACTATGCATACACAGCGGGCTGTAATGGCTGTTCACCGCATGATTTCACTATTTCCTGGTGAACAACAAGAGGAGGTGCGCAGTCAAATATCTCAAGTGTTACGTGCTGTTATATGTCAACGCCTCCTTCGATGGAATAAACAGTTCATTACCATTCGGGATATTTTGCTAAATACACATGCGGTAGCAAACTTGATACGTACCCGTAAGGAACCACAAATTATTTCTATTCAAGAAACACAATTACCTATGAAAACACTAGAAATGGCCGTGCGAGATGTGAAGGCACAATATGGCATGCAGCACCAACTACATACACTGTTGGATCAACAATTATCGTAGGTGAAGGTATGGAGGCTTATGAATATGTCGTAAAAGATGAGCGAAATGAAACGATAAAAGGTTTAATGTGGGCGGATTCAGAACAGGAGGTCGGTACACGGCTAAAGCGAGATGGATATAAGATTTATAAAATTACTTTACAAGTAGATAAGAAGAAACATAAGTGGAATCATACCATGGTAGTAGATGTAACCTATCAATTAGGACTACTCATCGAATCTGGTGTACCGTTACGGCGAGCATTACAGTTACTATGTCAAGGGAAAAGAGGTCTTTTGTATACGGCCTTGTATGAAACGATTGAGCGTGGTCAAACTTTGTCTCAAGCTTTACGAAGTGAAGGTTGCCCAGCCATAGCACTGGCCTTATTAGAAAGTGGAGAGGCTGCAGGTACATTAGGAGAAAGTTTGCAATATATATCACGTCACTATGATTGGGAACGGCAGCTGCGGCAAAAGGTTATTAGTGCTATTTCCTATCCATTATTCTTGCTTGTATTAATGAATATCTTTTTTCTTGTTACCATCTTGTTTATTATTCCATCCTTTGAAAAGGTCTTTACTACTATGCATATTACACTACCTATGATGACGCGAGCCCTCTTTGCATTAGGACAAGGGTTAAAGAATCATCCTATATTAGTCTTTTTTATGCATTGTATAGGACTAGGTGCTTTGGTCTTTGCATATCATCAACATAGTATAAAGCGCAAAGTACATCGTTGGCTTTGGGGGTTGGCTCACCGATACCAATGGATGACCTGCATTTACTATACAAGTATGCTAAAAGTTTGGGCGCTTTTGTTAGATTCTGGAATTTCTATTATTCACACAGTGAATATCACAAGACCTTTATGGGGCAATATGTATGGTTCCGAATGTAGTGAGAACGTAGAGGCAAAATTATTATCAGGCCATTCTTTTGAAGAGAGCCTTAGAACTGAGAACATTGGAAATCCCTTTATCTGGCAAATGATCTCTATTGGAGAAGAAAGTGGAGAGCTCGTTAAGATGTTGCATCATTGTGGACATTATTATGAATCTATACTTTCCAAATATATTGCTCGCCTTGAGAGACTATTAGAACCGATTTTACTGACCTTGATGGGGATTGGTGTAGCCGTTTTAGTTGTATCTGTTATGTATCCCTTGTTTACGTCTATTGCTAAATTGGGAGGGCGGTAGACAATGTCATAAATTAATTTTATAGAAGTAACAATGATAAAAGGAGGATATTATGAGTTCTGTTATGCATTTAGTTCATGGATTAAATCATCGATTAGAAATATGTGGTCAATGGATTGTAGAGCGCCTACATATTAATAATGTTCGAGAAAATCTCAATAAGTCGAGAAAAGGTGGATTTACCCTCGTTGAATTAATGGTTGTCGTAGCCGTTATTGCTATATTAGCTGCCATTGCGATGCCACAATTTTTATCTGCTGCCGATCGAGCACGAACTGCGAAGGAAACAGCAGATATTCAAATTATAAAAAATGCAACGCAGCTCTATATGATCGACAAGAATGTAGATACACCGCCAACTGTAGAAAATCTATATAAAGAAGGCTATCTTACAGAACATGTTAAAACTGCAAAGGATAAGGAATATACCATTACTTATGAAGCGGTTAATGGTGGTACTGCGAAGGCAGTTGTAGTTAAAGCCCCTGATGCACCATAAACGTAATTGATATTTAGTATTTAGTACTTAATACTTAATATTTATTATTTAAGTATTAATAGTGAATGTGCATGGATTGATGAATGGAATGTAAATTTATATTTGCATTTACATATGTAGTTATATTAATAGCTATACAATAGTTATATTTACATTAATATATGTACAGTTGATTTTAGGAAGGACAAGGTATGAAAGGGACTCATTATGTTATAGCACTGATCGTGTATATAGCATCCATAGTGCTGCCTATTATATTTTCATCACGAGCAATATCCTTTATTCACGTTGCTTTGTATGCTGTATTTTCACTCATCATCATAGCAGGTGCTACCATCGATATGCATTACTACATATTGCCTGATGAAGGGGCGTTAGTGCTTGTTTTAGGTGGCATACTTTATAGCTTTATAAATGATAAGTCTATGCTTGTAACGAGTATAAGTGTTGTGAGTGTAGGTGCTATTACATATGGACTTCGTCTTATAAGTCATAAGGGTTTTGGGCTAGGTGATGTGAAATGGTTTTCTGCCATTGCCATGTGGCTTACACCGTGGGAGATTATATGCTTTTTTTACGTAGCCTTTTGCGTTGGTTCTCTCTATCTCTTACTAACGAGCTATCGTAATCGATATATTCCATTTGGTCCCTTTCTATGCTTTGGTGCTTGGTGTGCCTTACATGGCGGATCCTATATGGAGGTGTTGTATCAATGGTTAAGGCACAACCTATACATCATCAGTATGGCTCTTTGTTAGCTGAGTGGATTATTGCCATTAGTTTATTTTTACTTCTTATTTCTATGTCATTACCTATTGTAACGACGCCTAGTCGTTATGCTCTAAATGGGAGTACCCAAGAAGTCGTATATATGTTAAAAAAGGTTCAACTTTGGTCTATGCTTGGACATAAGTCTAATGGAAAAGGGCGCATGTTATTCATATTAAATAAAGATAGCTATACCTTAGAGGAGGATGCTTATCATCATACAGTTAATATATCGTTACCTACAGGGATTGAAAATGTACAGTCCTTAACGGTTATCTCTTTTTCTTCTCTAGGATTACCTTATGACGGAACGGAACTTATTTTACGAGATCGAGAAAGTGGTGAGAGAAATCGTATATGGATATCGGTGCAGACGGGACGGATTCGATGGGAAGAAGTCCATTAAGGGCTTTATGTATGGTGATGCGCTAGTATCAACAGCCATTATTATGCTTATATTGCCAGTTATATTATCTATATTTTGGATGTCCACCTTAACAATCTATAAGGCCTATTATTGGGATCATATACTACAAGACACTATAACTTATTTAGAGGAAAGTAAATCCACCTATTATCAAACAGGGCATATTCAAGAACGTATACATAACTCTCAATTTATTATGAGCCCCAGTGAATCTATTACCTATAAAACACATTTAGAACCTATAGTAAAAAACGGTATTGTCATACAACGATTATCTGTACAGGCCATAGATAATGGGGCCATTGTGTATAGCTTATCTCTTGATTTGGAGGAAATACGATGAGAGCTAGGGATACACAAGGAGGGTTTATTTTGTATTCCATACTCATCAGTATAACTATTTCTACTATCGTTCTAACCTTATTATTAGGAATCGTTTTTTACGGGGTTATGTGGAATGCAAAATTATTAGATAGTGTAGCTATGATGGAGGATGGTCGATATACGAGGCGCATGGTTGTGGCTCAAATCATATGGAATCCTGTACAGATAACGGTAGAGGATCGAAATAGGAGTTTATATATTCACGATCCTAAGCGGACTACATTAACATTACAACGCCATGCACTGTATAGAAAGCTTACAGATGGCAGTTTACAACCTGTTAGCGGCAGCCGTATTATCGGCACTAAGGATAAGCGAAATGTTGGATATACACAGGAGCACCCTTTTAGTATGGATGAAAGCGGAACAGTACATATGCGCTGGTATATTACAAATCGATTTACTAGTGACCATCAATATACTGCTGGATACGGAGGATTAGCTATATATGAAGTCGCCATAGGGCAAAGTAATATATATGATTGGTATAAAGATAATGAGGAAACGAATCATGAACATGGGAGCCCATAATGCAGGGTTTATAACCTATGTAGCAATATTTATAATGTCCTTTTTGTTATTGTTGGCTTTTATGGGATTGCGTATTGGTCAAATATGTGAAAGCAATGCGGTAGATGAATTGCATTTAGAAGAGGCTCACTATGCAGCTCAATGTGGAGCACATTGGTTTGTAGGCTATTGTAAAGCAGGTAATACATGGGACTTTCAGAAAAAGCTAATTGTGGCTGATGATGCGGATGTGGAAATTACCATTGAAGCGGACCTATCACCAGATAATCCCCGTCATGTTATGAGCTATGGCAAATTGAAACATCAGGAAATAGTGAGTCGTGTACATATGTATGTGACTGTAGATGAGGATAATCATATGCATGTTATGAAGGTAAAACCATATTGAGGTGAATCTATGAAACGAAGAAAGAAAATACATACTGGCGTATGTATTACCGATAAACGTATTGTATGTGTTACAGCTCATGTAGAAAATAAAACGATGGTCATTACTGATGCACTAGAAATGAAACGGAGTGCACCTATTGATGAGGATGTTAGAAAATTTATTGAAATGTACGACTTAGATGATGGGGCCTACAGCATTGTTGCTAATATCAATACACAAATGCATGTGGCGCCCTATGATCCTCACGATTTCGATATGAAAGAGTTCATCAAATGGAATGTAGAGGATTACTTTAGTTTTGATGGAGATAGCTTCCAAATGGACGCATGTCGTCGAGAATATCCAAGGCATAGTTACCATATGTTTATGGTAGCCGTAGAGCGTCATTCATTAGAGCTTTTAAAACAAGGTATACGAGATACCTATGCGCCGGTAGATGTAATTGATTTTTGGCCTATCCCCATTTGCTATAGTTTGATGCAGCGTAGTGGGACAGTGACAGGTGTCGTTGAGAAGGACCATCTACATTTATGGCTATGGTGGAATGATATATGTATTCAGGAACGGATTGTCCCCATTAGTAGTAGTGATGTATCAGAAGCTATGGAAGTATTAGAAGCTAGACTGCAAGAATTTGGCGTAGATGAAATACAAGGGATTAAGCTGTACGGATTAGACCAGTTAACTGAAGAGGAACGGAATGATATGGAAGTCATTATTTCTGTATATGGAGAGACAGAATATATTCCTTTATTATTCCTTGGTCGAGGTCGAAACCGGTGTAAACAAGGAGAATTAGATTGGGATATGGCTATAGGTATGGCTGCAAGGGGGCTTAAATGGATTGGCTTGGGCTGGTAATGATAGATATATTAATTTAATGCCTCGATCCTTACATTGGCATAGTTTGTGGCACAGATACCGATATTATCTATATGGTATGAGTATTGTATACGGAATAGTAGGATTACTATCTATAGGTTGCTGCTTGTTGAGTTATGAACATTATAAAGCTGAAAAATCAGAACTATTGGCTTTAGTTGAAAATCCGCAGTATCAGTCGATAGAAAAACAGTATGAGGAGATAACATCAGTTAAACAACAATTACTTAAGAATCGTTCTGGAAAGGATACATCATATCTACATCAAAATAGTATGGTCATATATGTCCTTGATGTTGCTATGGAACAAGGCATTAGTTTACGGCATCTAAATATAAAGGATGGACATATTACTGTAGATGGTATAGGTGTTAGTGATGAAGCGTGTCGTAAGTTTATAGCTAGTCTTCAACAAAGGTTAATAGGACTGGAGTGTCATGGAACAGTTAAAGCAGATAAAGAAATGTATACTTTCCATATGGAAGGATCTAGAGGAGAGCACAACTCATCCAGTAGGGAGGATAGTAGTCGCGGGAATAGTGTGGGGCATAATCATTAGTATTTCATTATATGGAACTATTAGTTTAAATCAGAAAGTTACTCAATTAAAAGAACAACGGGAAAACTATGTTATCAAAATGAATGCTGAGTCAGATTATATTGTTTCTAAGGAAGCCAAATTATTAAAAGTTTTTACCCAAAATACGTTATCTAACACGAGTTCTAATACAAGTGTTTTTGATTCTTTGCAAGGAGAACCATTAATGATTGTTAGTACTGATGAGCATGAAGGTGTAGTAGAGTTAAATTTATTAGGGAGTACAGAACGCCTTATAAACTGGATTAATACTGTTGACGAAAAAGAACCTTCACGTCGTATAGAAATAGAGGACATAGAACGGAAAGGCAATGTAGTATATGTACATTGTGCAGTGAAACCGACTATGAGGTCCTAGCATATAAATTGTTTTTTTATTAATACTAATAGAGACAGATTATAGATAGTTATTCTATAGTCTGTCTTTGTTTTTATAGCATTTTATAGTACAATGAAGGATATGAAATAATAAGGGGCACATAATACATGATAATAAAACGCAATATTATGCTCGTCGGTTCTATGGGGAGTGGCAAGAGCCATTTCGGTCGTAATCTTGCAGAACGCAAGGGATGGCAATTTGTAGATACCGATCGCGTATTAGAAGGTCGTTTTGGGTTGCCTATTGCTGAAATATTCAAGAAAATTGGGGAGAAAGCCTTCCGCCGTGCAGAAATGGATGTACTGAAGAAGGTTTGCTTGTACCATGAAGCTGTTATCTCTGTAGGTGGTAATTTCCCTATTGAACATCGCACATTAAAGGTATTGAAGAAATATTCTTACATCATTGGTATCCGAGCTGCACAATTTCGCATTGTGAGCCGTGTGAATCGCCGTATTGGGAAGCGGCCAACCATGGATTACAACAATGTTCATGCCTTTGTACATGCTATGATACAATCCTGGAAACCGGTGTATAAGCAGTGTGATTTTGTACTAGATACAACAAATGGTCGGACCTATGATTTTATGCAACGTATTGA
>URQX01000040.1 GCA_900550175.1 uncultured Veillonella sp. | reverse complement strand
TAGGTATGGCGCTTGCAGGTTTCTGTAGCGTATTGCTTGGTGGTTGTCCATTGCGTCAATTGATTATGACTGGTGAAGGTAATTCTGATTCTGCGGTTACAGTACTTGGTCTTGCAGCTGGTGCGGCGTTCGCTCATAACTTTGGTTTAGCTGCCTCTGGTGCTGGTCCTACACTAAATGGTGAAATTGCTGTAGTTGTTGGCTTTGTAGTGGCTCTTATCATTGCTATCCTTAATACAAAACGAGCAAATGCGTAGGCTAGAAATGAGTGATTATGAAGTATATTGCAACATTTTACTCTCACTTTGGCGCGATTCGCTTCAAGCGTGAAGCCCCTGAAGGGGTAACCAATATAGAACTCCGACCGGTGCCGCGCGATTTGAGTTCCTCTTGTGGAACGAGTGCATCCTTTGATGCTAGTGAAAGTTTTACTTTCACAGAGGATCCAACAGAGGAGATTGAACAAATCGTAGCTGTAACAGAGGGCGGTTATACAACTATATATGAAAGTCCCAATAAATAAGGCCTAAAGCCTATTTAGAGCTGTTGATGTAAACAGTTCTCCAATTATTATGTCATGTAAAAGAGGAGCTATCCGTTGAGATAGCTCCTTTTGGTTTATATAGCTCTATATTTTTTAGGTGGTTCACCATTTTCGGCGGCTTCTTTATCAGCGCGCCATTTGCGTTCAAAGTATTTATGATACTCTACAGGAACGTCATCAGGTGTTAAGCTTTCATAAAAGCTAGTAGTTCCATTAGCCTTAGCTTGTTCGTAAAACCATGTTTTAAATTCTAGCATGGACAAGCGTGCTTGTAGGTGCTCGATTTCTACTAATACGCGATCTCGTTGATTTCTAATAATAGATAATCTTTCATTAATGCGACTATCACCTTCGACGCAGTAGTCGATAAAATGCTTTATTTCTTTAATAGGCATACCTGTATGTTTCATGCATTCAATCAATTCTAACCAATCCATATCTTCGTCATGGAATACACGGATACCACCAACAGAACGTTCTACGAAGGGCAATAAGCCTTCTTTATCATAATAACGCAATGTAGAAGGTGCCACATTTAGTTTTTTTGCGATTTCGCCAACAGTATATGTCATAGGACCTCCTTTTGGGTTCATATTATGTTTTACGTTTTCCCTTGACTTAAACCTAACTTTAAGTTTTATACTTGTTACATGCTGGACATACAGTATAGCACGGTTAGTAATACAAAACAAATAGGAAGGAAACTTATGAATTTAATTGATATAAAATCTCCAGCCGATTTAAAAGGCTTATCCCTTGCTGAATTAACAGATTTAACGGCACAAGCTCGTCAAGCCCTCATGACAAAGGTATCTGAACACGGCGGTCATGTTGGCCCGCCTATGGGTGCAGCGGAAATGATTATGGCCTTGCACTATGTATTTAACTCTCCTGTAGATAAGATTGTCTATGACGTATCTCATCAGTCTTATGTACATAAAATGGTTACAGGTCGTGCCTTGGCATTTTTAGACCATGATCATTATGACGATGTAACAGGTTATACAGATCCTACTGAAAGTGAGCACGATTTCTTCAACATTGGTCATACCTCCACATCTATCTCCTTAGCATCTGGTTTAGCAACGGCTCGTAATTTAAAAGGGGACTCTGAAAATATTATCGCTATTATTGGCGATGGTTCTTTGTCTGGTGGTGAAGCCTTTGAAGGTCTTGATTATGCAGCCACATTAGATAGCAATATGATTATTATCGTCAATGATAATGACCAATCCATTGCAGAAAATCATGGTGGTTTATACCGTGGTCTTCGAGAATTACGCGAATCTAATGGTGAAAGTTCCAACAATATTTTCAAGGCTTTAGGCTTAGATTATCGTTTTGTAGCAGATGGCAATAATTTAGAAAAGTTGATTAATGTATTCGAGGATGTGAAAGACATTAATCACCCAATTGTATTACATGTCGTTACGCAAAAGGGGAAGGGCTATGCCATTGCAGAGCAACATAAAGAGGCTTTCCACTGGACTATGCCATTCGATTTAGAAACAGGTAAACTAAAAGAAGAAGATAATGGCCCAACATATGCTGGTATGATTGCCAATTATTTGATGGACCAAATCAAAGCAGATCCAACGGTGGTAGCCATTAATGCGGGTACACCAGGCGGATTTGGTTTTAATGCTAAATGGCGTAAAGCAGCTGGTAAACAATATATCGATGTTGGTATTGCAGAAGAACATGCCATTGCTATGAGTTCTGGTATTGCTAAAAACGGCGGAAAACCAGTATTTAATGTGTATAGTACATTCTTACAACGTACATATGACCAATTAGTACAAGATCTTTGCGTAAATAACAATAGTGCTGTTATTATTAATCACCAGGCATCTGTATATGGCATGAACGATGTCACTCATTTAGGGTTTTTTGACATACCTATGCTTACAAGCATTCCTAATTTAGTATACTTAGCACCTACCAATAATGAAGAACTATTGGCCATGACTAAATATGCCGTGCATCAACAGGATCATCCTGTGGCAATTCGTGTTCCTGTAGGTGAGTTTACATCTACTGGTGTGGCCGATACGACGGATTATAGTGTACTAAATAAATCTGAAATCACTTGCCGTGGTGAAGATATTGCTTTATTAGGTTTAGGTAATTTCTATCATCTAGCTAATCAAGTAGCTGATGAATTGGCTAAAGACGGTATTAATGCAACTGTAGTAAATCCTAAATTTGCTTCTGGTCTTGATGAAGAATTATTAGAAGAGTTGAAAGCAAATCATTCTGTTGTATTGACTTTAGAAGATGGTGTAGTTGAAGGCGGTTGGGGCCAACGTGTAGCTAGTTTCTATGGTCCATCTAATGTGCGCGTTACAAACTATGGTATTGCTAAAGAGTTCCACGATCGTTATGATGCAACTGAACTGTTAAGAGAAAATGGCGTTTCTTTAGAACAAATTGTAGCTGATGCAAAACAAAGTTTATCCGTTTAGTTTGATAAAATATTAAATAAATAATTCTCTCTATAAATGCAGTAGAAATCTAGTGAATTTCCGATTTCTACTGCATTATTTTAATGTCATATTTTATAAAAATATAAAAAATGTTAAAAGATTATAGATTTTTTTCGAATAGGACTATAAAAATTAGATGAAGTATTATATAATATTATCTACAGTATGTATTACAGTAGAACAAGTTTGTTGTTAATGTACAAAAATAACACAGTATTATATAAGTAAGTATTAATGAAAAGGGAGATTCTAAGACGTTGAAAAAAGTATTAACCTTAACATTAGCCGTGGCCATCGTCGCCGGTGGCTATATGTCTGAGGCTAATGGGGCGGGAGAACAGCCTTCTAAGCAGGCACCGTCTATATCTGAGATAAATATATATACGCCTAAAGAACTCAATGTACGTCAAAAAGACTTGGTTGATATCGGTCGCTATACAGCGTCCGGAGATCAAGGTGCATTGAAAAGTACAATCGCTTCTGCTATTGAGCGAGGTACGTTGACACCGCAAGAGGTGAGTATTGCGATACGTCAACTTTACTCTGCTGCTGGCTTGAAACAAATGAATGAAGCATTATCTACATTTGATCAATTACGTGAGGAGCGCCCTGAGTTTGGTGCTGATTACGAAAAAATGGTTCCAAAGCAAACAGGACTTAGTGCTTTATTGGGGAATGGCACTAATGGGGCTGCTTTGGCTAAGGCAAAAAATGAGGATGCAAAGGAAGCGGTTCAATATAATACGTTCCGTATGAAGAAGCCGAAACCGCAAAATCGCAATCGTTCTCGCCTTGGTAAATTGGACCGTGAATTGGTTGCCGCTGCAGCTTTAGGTACGCGTGTAGGTAAAAACAATCTATTCGCTGCATCTGAAAAGAGTTTATCTGAGCTAGGCCTCAGCAAATACCAAATTGAAAATTTAGAAACATTGATTTTCTAATACCATTTAGACCTACTTCTTCGGAGGTAGGTCTTTTTATGTTCTAAATCATATGTAGAAAAGGGAAATATAATTGACGTTTAACTCCCCCTTTTCTATAATTAATAAGATAGGTATATGACCTGTAATAATAGATATAATTAATGATTAATATAGATGTAAGGAGAAAGTATGCGCCTTCGTAGAAAACCGTGGATTGATGAAGCTATCCACGAATATGACTCTCATATTATTTTGTCCGGCCAGGAACAGTACAAGGGCAAATGGCGTGAGTTATTTGCACATCCTGAACGACCATTATATATGGAACTTGGTACAGGTAAGGGTCGTTTTATTGCGGGTATGTCTGAAGCATATCCAGATGCTAACTTTGTAGGTTTTGAAGTGCAAATTGGCGTAATTTATTATGCAGCACAAAAAATTTTTGAAGCAGAACGAGATAATGCTAAGGTATCTCTCTTTGATATCGCTGGTATTGAAGAGATTGTTGCGCCAGGTGAAGTAGATCGCTTCTATATCAATTTCTGTGACCCATGGCCTAAGGCAAAACATGCTAAGCGTCGCCTCACATATCATACATTCCTCGACCGTTATGCTCGTCTTTTAAAAGACGGTGGTGAGGTTCACTTTAAAACTGATAATGAAGGTTTATTTATGTTCTCTCTTGAAGAATTCAAAGAATGTGGATGGGAACTTAAAAATGTAACCTATGATTTACATAGTACAGACCTTCCAAATGTAAAAACTGAGTATGAAGAGAAGTTCAGTGCTAAAGGACAACCTATTTTCCGTTTAGAAGCAATTAAGCCAAAAGTACAAAAGGAGGCTTAATATGGAAACACCGAATAAGGGGGATAGTCGGTGGGGCTCACTCTTTAAAAATGATTTACAAGGTATGCTTTTACCTATATTGCTCATTACGATTATAGGTAGTGTGAATATCTTTAGTGCCACCTATATTAGCTCTATTTACGAAAATACAGGACTTCTAGGGTACTTTTCAAAACATATAGGGTTCCTATTTTTTTCAATGGCAATAGGTGTTGTCTTATATCGTTATGATTATAGACAATTACAAAAGTCACATATGTTGCAACGCATAATGATTGCAACCCTTATAGGCATGGTGTTAGTCCTCGTAGCAGGCTCGGTTATTAATGGTGCACGCCGGTGGATCGTCATCGGACCTGTTTCGATACAGCCATCAGAATTTGCTAAGCTAGCAGCTATAATATGGACATCTGCTAAGTTGAGTACCATGAGGAAATGGGGAAAATCGAGATATAATAATCCACTTACGAACTTACAAGGTTATGTGAGTGAACGGGTGGGCTATATGTTGCCAATGTTAGTTTGGCCTATCATCTTTGCAGTTTTAACAATCTTGCAACCAGATATGGGTACTACCGTCCTAATCTTTGGATTTTCTTTTATACTCATTTATTTAGCTGGTTTTGATGGGCGATTCTTTGGTGGCGCCTTTGCTGTTGCCGGTGTGATAGGTTTCATTGCAGCTCGTATGTCACCGTATCGTTGGGAACGGATCCAGTCTTGGTTCGACCCTTGGCCTCATGCTCAAGATATGGGCTATCAAACGGTGCAAGGCCTTTTGGCCGTAGGTTCTGGCGGTATTCTTGGGGAAGGCTTTATGCAAGGTACATCTAAGTACTTTTACTTGCCAGAAGCACATACAGACTTTGCATTCGCCGTGTGGGCTCAAGAAATGGGCTTTATCGGAGCTGTCTTTGTAGTTCTTTTGGTGGCGGCCTTTACATACTTTGGTTTCCGTATTTCTAATCGATCTCGTGATGAATTTGGTAGATGGTTAGCTATGGGGATAACTTTACTCATCAGTGGACAAGCCTTGTTTAACATCGCCATGGTTTGCGGTATTATGCCTGTAACTGGTGTGCCTTTGCCATTTATTAGTTATGGCGGTTCTTCATTGTTAATGAACTTTATGGCCATAGGCTTATTAGCAAGCGTTGGACGCCGAAATGTAGAAGGTGTAAAACAAGTTGGTACTGCTGAGGCTTTGCCATCTTTACGTGAGGAAACGCAAAGCCGATTCAAACCGGCTGCTCCGAAGAGTTCTCAAAAAACGGAAATGCCTGGTCCATTCAGACCGAGAGAGACTAGAAAGCCTACTCGTAGACGACCTAGGTCCGAACGTTGATATTTAACTTATGTAGTATAAGGTGAATATATTTAGTGTGGATTTATATAGCATCTCTTAAGAGGTGCTGTATAAATGCAACGTATTTGTATTGTGTGTGAGGAGAAAAGATGAAGGATTATATTGATATCCAAGAACGCCCGTCCTGGGGGCGAATGTTGCCACTTAGTTTCCAGCATTTATTTGCTATGTTTGGTTCTACTGTATTGGTACCATATTTATTAAAAGTAGATCCTGCAACAGCTTTATTCATGAATGGTATCGGTACATTACTGTATTTATTTGTTTGTAAAGGCAAAATCCCTGCATACCTCGGTTCTAGCTTTGCTTTCATTGCTCCTGTAGCTGGTGTATTATCTGCAGGTCTTGGTTATGAGGCTGCAAAGGGTGCCTTCGTTGTATTTGGTTTATCCTTTGTAATTTTATCTGTTCTGGTTCGCTATATAGGTACTCGTTGGATTGATAAGTTATTCCCTCCAGCAGCGATGGGAGCTATTGTAGCTATTATCGGTTTGGAATTGGCGCCAGTAGCGATGAGTATGTCTGGTCTTATTGGTAATCAAGATTTAGGCATGAGCCACAGCCAAGCTATTTTTATCTCTATGTTTTCCTTAGTTGTTACCTTGCTTGGTACTGTTGTGTTCCGTGGCTTCTTAGCCGTTATTCCTGTTCTTATCGGCGTTGTTTCAGGTTATGTTTTATCTGCTATTATGGGGGTTGTTGATTTCTCTGGTGTAGAGGCTGCTCCTTGGTTCTCTTTACCACAGTTCTATGGCATGCCTGTATTTGACATCAATGCCATTATTATGATTATGCCAGCTCTCTTTGTAGTATTTGCAGAGCACGTAGGTCACTTAGTTGTAACGAGCAACATTGTATCAAAAGACTTGATGAAAGAACCAGGTTTACAACGTTCCTTGCTAGGTGATGGCCTTGCGAATATCCTTTCTGGTTTCTTTGGTGCTACACCAAATACGACATACGGTGAAAATATCGGTGTCCTCGCTATTACTCGTTGCTTTAGCGTATGGGTAATCGGTGGTGCTGCAGTTCTTGCGATGATCGTTTCCTTTGTAGGTAAAGTAGCAGCTCTTATTCATGCTATTCCAGTTCCAGTTATGGGTGGTGTATCCATTCTCTTATTCGGTATCATTGCAGCATCAGGTTTGCGCATGCTTGTAGAACGCAAGGTAGACTACACAAACCCTGTTAACATGATTCTTACATCCGTTATCCTCGTTGTAGGTCTTAGCGGTGCAGAACTTGCTGTAGGTCCTGTTGTATTGAAAGGCATGGGTCTTGCTACTGTAGTAGGCATGGCCATGAGTATTATCTTATTAATCCTTCAAAAAACAGGCGTTGGTAATGACCAATTGAAAAAAACAGAAGTATAATTCGAGTTGCTGTGAGGCTACCATATAAATCTTTGTGTTTATATGCCCAATTTGTTTTTTACTCCTTATAATAAACGACTACTAGATCAGATGGATGTCTGTGAAAGTAGTCGTTTTTAGTTTAGAAAAAACTATGAAAATTATTATGGGATAGAAGTGGAAAGATAAAAAGCTATAAGCGTTGCTTACATTTATTAAAAAGACTTGACATAATTCGTTTACAATAGTAGACTTATCTTAAACATATTTGTTTACATTTGTAAACGATTAGGAGGAAAGGAAAATGAGCACAATAGAACTTAATACTTATATTACAGATGCTGAGTGGGAAGTCATGCGTGTAGTTTGGGCAAATGATCGAGTAACTAGTAAAAAAGTCATTTCCGTATTGCAAGAAAAAATGGGCTGGACACAATCCACTATCAAAACGATTTTATGTCGATTAGTTGGAAAAGGCGTACTAAATACAGAGCAAGAAGGTAGAAAGTTTATTTACACTGCCAATATTGAAGAGAAAGAAGCCGTAAGGGATTATGTAGAAGATATTTTTAACCGTATTTGCAATAAGAAAGTCGGAAATGTAATAGGAAGCATCATTGAAAATCATGTTTTAAGCTTCGATGATATAGATCGACTAGAAAAAATATTAGAGATGAAAAAATCTTTCGCAGTAGAAGAAGTGGATTGCAATTGTCCAGAAGGACAATGCGAATGTCATTTACATCATCATTAAGCATAAGGAGGAATTTAAAATGAATAATGACAATAGATATTCGTCCCATAATCACCATGATTATGACGACATGGATAAGTTAAAACACGAGCATGGAATTACAGATGAACATGGAGACCATAAGGATCAACATCACGACCATTATGCTGGTCATGATCACAGCGGGCACAGTGGGCATGACCACAGTGGGCACGGAGGGCATGACCACCATCATCACGGAAGCTTTAAGGAACTTTTCTTAAAGTCATTGCCACTAGGAATCGTTATCATGCTCTTATCCCCTATGTATGGATTTGAACTACCATTCCAGTTTACTTTTCCATATTCTGATATTGTAGTAGCTATTTTATCTACTATATTAATTGTTTATGGTGGCCGTCCATTCTATCAAGGTGCAGTTGACGAATTTAAACAAAAAGAACCTGGAATGATGACTCTAGTTTCTTTAGGTTTAAGTGCTTCATATTTATACAGTATTTATGCTGTGATCATCACCTACGTAACGGGTGAACATGTGATGGACTTTTTCTTTGAATTTGCTTCATTACTATTAATCATGTTATTAGGTCACTGGATTGAGATGAAAGCTATTGGAGAAGCAGGAGACGCACAAGCAGCATTGGCTAAGTTAGTGCCGAAAGATGCTCACGTTGTATTAGAAGACGATTCAATTGAAACACGACCAGTTGCTGACTTAAAGATAGGTGATTTAATTCGTGTTCAAGCTGGAGAAAATGTGCCAGCAGACGGGATTATCGAGCGTGGCGAATCACGTTTAAATGAAGCTCTTCTAACTGGGGAGTCAAAAGCAGTAAAAAAAGGCCCTGGCGATGAAGTAATCGGGGGCTCAACAAATGGAGAAGGGGTACTTTATATTAAAGTGCTTGAGACAGGTGATCAATCCTTTATCTCTCAAGTACAGACTTTAATTAGCCAAGCTCAAAGTCAGCCTTCCAGAGCAGAAAATATTGCTCAAAAGGTTGCAGGATGGCTCTTCTATATTGCGGTTATTGTCGCACTAATAGCTTTTGTAGTGTGGATGATTATTGGAGATATCCCAACGGCAGTTACCTTTGCTATCACGACCTTAGTTATAGCTTGTCCACATGCATTAGGTCTGGCTATTCCATTGGTCACCGCCCGTAGCACAAGCTTAGGAGCTAGCCGTGGCTTACTAGTAAAAGACCGCCAAGCCTTAGAAATAGCTCAAGATGCAGATGTGATGATTTTAGATAAAACAGGTACTTTAACAACTGGTGAGTTTAAAGTATTAGATGTAAAACTTCTTAATGACAAATATACAAAAGAGGAAATCATTGCCTTATTGGCAGGTATTGAAGGAGGATCTAGTCACCCAATTGCTCAATCAATTATAAGTTTCGCCGAGCAGCAAGATATACGTCCAGCATCTTTTGATTCTATTGATGTGATTTCCGGTGCTGGAGTAGAGGGTAAAGCAGGCGGGCACCGTTACCAATTAATCAGTCAAAAAGCCTACGGACGTAATCTTGATATGGATATTCCAAAAGGAGCAACTCTCAGTGTCTTAGTAGAAAACGATGATGCTATTGGTGCTGTAGCTTTAGGGGATGAATTAAAACCAACGAGCAAAGAGTTAATTAAAGTTCTTAAAAATAACAATATTCAACCAATTATGGCAACAGGTGATAATGAAAAAGCAGCTCAAGGCGTGGCAGAATATTTAGAGATTGAATATAGATCAAATCAATCTCCACAAGACAAATATGAGTTAGTAAAAACACTTAAAGAAGAAGGAAAAAAAGTTATCATGGTAGGTGACGGTATCAATGATGCTCCTTCTCTTGCCTTGGCAGATGTTGGAATAGCGGTCGGTGCAGGAACTCAAGTGGCGTTGGATTCAGCTGATGTCATCTTGACTCAATCTGATCCAGGAGATATTGAATCATTTATTGAATTAGCACACAAAACAACTCGTAAAATGAAACAAAATCTCTTTTGGGGAGCCGGTTATAACTTTATAGCTATCCCTCTAGCTGCAGGAATTTTGGCTCCTATTGGCATCACATTAAGCCCTGCATTAGGAGCAGTCCTAATGTCTGTGTCAACAGTCATCGTCGCCATTAATGCTATGTTATTAAGGTTAGATCCAAAAAATAACGGTTAACAGATCGAATGATTGAAACTCCTTAAAGTATCAAGATACAATAGTTTTACAGGAGAAAAAAGAGCTGTAAGTACTAGCTCTTTTAATACCATGAAAGTTGGTACTATAGAATCTTTATAAATTATTTTTAATATTGTATAATGAGTATATAAGTTGTATAAAATTAATTATAGAGAGGAGGGCCTATGGAGTTTTTAATTTGGATGGCTATAGGGATCGCCCTGATGGCGGTAGAACTCGTTGTACCGGGCGGTATTTTAGGACTCATCGGTTATTGTGCATTTCTTTGGGGCGTTTTTGTAGCTCTTGGAGAAGGAACGGTAGCGCTGTATGCAGTACTAGGATTAACGGCCTTACTAATTGTCCTTATCATCGTGTTCTTTAATCACTTTGAAAAGACTTGGATAGGCAAATTATTTACCTTAGGGCAACGGTCTACGACCAAGGCTGGCTATGTATCTAATGATGTATTAGAGGACTTAGCTGGTAAAGAGGGCGTAGCTCATACTACACTGCGCCCTGCAGGTATTGCTAAAATTGATGGTAATTTGGTAGATGTTGTAACCGAAGGTGACTTCATCGATGCCGGTTCACCGATTGTGGTTCTTCGTGTTGTAGGCGGCCGCAATATTGTTAGAAAGCGCGATTAAGCTTTCACCACATCGTCGTATATAATGGAGGTTATTATGGATGTAGGTATTTTAATTTTGCTTCCCATTCTACTGATTGGGCTTATGGTGTTCTTGTATGTTGTGCCGTTAGGCCTTTGGGTATCTGCTCTTGCAGCGGGCGTTAATGTTGGTATCTTTACCCTCGTAGGTATGCGCTTGCGTCGTGTAAATCCATCCCAAATCGTAATGCCTTTGATTAAAGCTAATAAAGCAGGCCTTGATGTAAACGTAAATCAGCTAGAAGCGCATTATCTTGCAGGTGGTGATGTTGACCGCGTCGTAGATGCGTTGATTGCCGCTGAACGAGCATCTATTCCTTTGACATTTGAACGTTCCGCAGCTATCGATCTTGCAGGTCGCGATGTATTGGAAGCAGTACAAATGTCCGTTAATCCTAAAGTGATTGAAACACCAATTATCTCTGCAGTAGCAAAAAACGGTATCGAACTCAAGGTTCGTGCTCGTGTAACTGTACGTGCTAATATTGACCGTCTCGTTGGTGGTGCTGGTGAAGCTACTATTATCGCCCGTGTTGGTGAAGGTATCGTAACGACTGTAGGTTCCTCTGAAGAGCACACAGATGTACTAGAAAATCCAGATCACATCTCTCG
>URQX01000039.1 GCA_900550175.1 uncultured Veillonella sp. | reverse complement strand
GCACTACCAATATTAAAACCGATGAGCGTATCACTATCTGTTAAACCATGACTAGCATAGAATTCCTGAGCCTCACGGCGCCATGCCTCACAAGTTTCAATATGTAAACCAGAGTTAGAAATATCCGTTACACCTAATTGTTCTAGTACATTGATGTACATGTCGGCAGCATGACGAGTTTTACGATCTAAACGCGTATACTTAGTCATAAATGGTCTAAATAGGAAATGGCTCATGCCCGTTGTAATAGGGGCATGTATTTTCCAGGCTAAATAAGATGTGCGTTCATTGGGATGTAAATTAATAACGATATCAGGTTTCCCCTTTTTATTAATCTCACGAGCAATCTCATTAAGTCCAGAAATACTATTATGACGTCCTTTTTTATCTACTACAATCAGTTCATCAATATTGGGATTATATTGCATCACTTGTTGTAACTTTTCATCTATTACATACGTAATATGACTATGTGGTGCTGCTTTACGAAGCACTTCTAAAAATGGAGTCGTTAATATAACATCTCCTAAATGCATAAGAAAGGTGACCACAATGCGTTTATAATCAAGTTCCATTACAGTTCCTTTCCAAGTACTTGTTCATATACAGACCACACTGCATCCACTGGAATTTGAGCCATACAATCTGGATCATCTACGAGAGGCTGTTCTGGTGTAGCCTTTGAAGTCGGTGAAATAATAAGATGTACGTGGCTACCGCCATATGGCCCAGTTCGTTTTGGAGATGTGGTTCCAAATAAAGCAATCAAAGGACGCTTAAGGGCATTAGCAATATGCAGAGGGCCCGTATCAGCACTGATGAATATTTCGCAATGTCGAATCAACTCAATGAGCTCTGGCATGGACGTAGATCCTACCAAATTGATGAGATTCTTATTTTTTACATAGTTTTCTATGAAAGCTCCTTTTTCTGCATCATCAGGGGCACCAGCAATAACGACTTTTTTGCCAGATTCACATAAACGAATACATAGTTCTCCAAAATTAAGAAGAGGCCATTCCTTAACAATCCAACGAGCGCCAGGGACAACAACAACATAATCTTCGTCAACGCCATGACATGCTAACTTATGTTTAATTGACTTCTCTGAATCTACATAGGCCGGCATAGGAAACTCTATACTGTCTACATAACCGCCTAGTGCTCGAACAGTATCTAAATAGCGTTCAATGACATGGTCGTATTTATGGTCACCTACTAGAGCTTTATTAACTAAATTACTACCTTCACGAAGCTCCCAGTAGCCATATTTTTCAGGCGCACCAGATAATAAAGATACAATGGCGCTCTTCGCAATACATTGTAAATCCAATGTCATATCAAAGTGACGACTATGTAAATCTTTACGTAATTGCCATAAATAGGTAGGCTTTTTAAGTTGTTTCTTATCGATAATGATGACATCATCTACCCATGGTTTACCAGGTAGGAGGCTCGCGAATTGCTCATGAATAGCCCACGTAATATGTGCATTAGGCCAGTTTTTACGCACTGCATACAAGGTAGGCAATGCATGAATCACATCACCTAAAGAACTCATCTTAATGATGAGTATATTCTTGTAATCTTTCATATAGCCTCCCCAATTACAACACCACACCTAAACAACGCTATCTCACCTTAAAACAGACATAAGTTAAAAGTAAAACAAAGTGATGGTAATAATAGACTAAATAATAGTCTTAATAAAATCTAACAGATTTGTACCTGTAAATAGATAACCTTTTACGCCAGCTGCTTCTGCTGCATCAACGTCGCGCTGACTATCACCGATAAGAAAACTATCTTTAGGATCTACATCATAATCCTTAATAGCTTGATTAATCATACCAGGCTTTGGCTTTCTACATTCACAATCGACGGCATAAAGAGGTACAGAACCTTCTTTATGGTGAGGGCAATAATAAAAATGTAAAATTGGTGCCCCACTACGATCTAGTTCTTGAGCCATGTGATCATGTAAAATCTGAACATCAGATTCCTTATAATAACCTCTAGCTACTCCACTTTGATTAGTCACTACAATGAGATCATAGCCCTTGCTATACGCATAAGCCAATGCCGCTTTAGCTCCATCTACCCATTCTAAATCGCTAATTTTGTATAGATAGCTAACATCTTTGTTGATAACACCATCGCGATCTAAAAATAATACCTTGCGCATTAACGTAAATACCCTTCGTTATTATCGAGTAATTCACAATATTCTTTAACAGCATCTTCCATTTTATGGAACCCTTTATCATAACCAGAAGCCAACAATTTAGTAGTATCAGCCTCTGTAAAGCTTTGGTATTTGCCTTTTAATACCTCTGGGAACGGAATATATTCAATTTTGCCTTTGCCATTATAGTCGATAACAGCTTGCATAAATTGGTTAAAGCTATGAGCATTACCTGTACCACAGTTAAAAGTACCAGAAATTTCAGGGTGTTCCCAGAAATAGAAGTTTACATTAACTACGTCTTTAACATAGATAAAGTCACGTGTTTGACCACCATCTTCGTAGCCATCTGTACCTTCAAATAGATTGATAATACCAGTTTCTTTATTTTTGTAGAACATTTGGCGAACTAAGGAAGCCATTTTATCTTTATGAGCTTCATTAGGCCCATATACATTGAAGTAACGTAAGCCTACAACTTGCGCTGTATACTCACCTTCATATTTACGCACATAACGGTCGAATAACAATTTAGAGTACGCATATGGATTGAGGGCTTCTTCAGCTTCTGGTTTTTCTACGAAACCATTAGTACCATTACCATAGGTAGATGCAGAGGATGCATAGATGAATGGAATACGACGGTCTTGGCAATAGTGGAATAGATTTTTAGAACCTTCATAGTTGTTCTTCATCATATATTTGCCGTTATATTCCATTGTGTCCGCACAAGCACCTTCATGGAACACTACTTCAATAGGACCTACATCAAATGTACCATCAGCAATAGCACAATCAAAATCATCACAATCGATATAATCCAAGAATTCTAAATTTTGAATATTTCGGATTTTACGACCATCAGTAAGATCATCAACAATTAGAATATCTGTACGACCACGGTCATTTAATGCTTTCACAATATTACTGCCAATAAAACCAGCACCGCCTGTTACGATAATCATAATTTACCCTCCTTAGCCATAGTAGCTATTTTCCCTACAATATCTGATGTAGAATAACCTTCTTTAAATGAAAGCACCTCTACATGATCTACGGACTCACGTCCAATAATATCTTCTATCTTATAATCGCCGCCCTTAACAAGCGTATTAGGACGCAAATAAGCTAACAGTTCAGCTGGTGTATCCTCTTCGAATAGGACCACACCATCGATACAACGCAATGCACTTAATAATGCTGCTCTATCCTCTTCACGTACGATGGGACGCGTTTCCCCTTTTAGGCGTCTAACAGAAGCATCGGAATTCAAACCAATAATTAAATGATCGCCTAATTGAGCTGCCTCTTGTAAGTACGTAATATGTCCACGATGAAGAATATCAAAGCAACCATTTGTAAACACAACAGTTTCACCCTTGTTTTGCCATTGTGTAATAAGCTGTTTCATCTCTTCTTTTGAGTATAAAGGTTTCGATTGAACACTATGCTTATATGAATGCCATAAATCCAATAGTTCAGAACGATGGATTGGATATGTACCAACCTTAGATACGACAATACCTGCTGCACCATTTGCAATATGTAATGCTAAACGCATAGATAAGCCACTGGCAAGGCATGTCATCATCATGGATACAACTGTATCACCTGCACCACTTACATCAAATACCTCTTGTTGAGTAGCCGGATTATGCCATGTACGCCCGTCCTTTGCGATAACAGTAATTCCTTTAGCAGACCGTGTAGCCACAATATATTCTAAATCAACATTAGCCAATACTGACTTCGCAGCCTCAACAATCGTGGGATCATCATTTTCTAATTTACGGCCCACACATTCACCAAGCTCTTTTACATTCGGTGTAATGCAGGTGGCACCATTATATTTAGACCAGTCTGCCCCCTTAGGATCTACAATCGTTTGTACGCCATACTGCTTAGCTAAACTAAAGATTTTTTTTAGCAATGTTGGTGTACAAACACCTTTACCATAGTCAGAAACAACAATACCGTCGATACCGGCTTTGCAAAGATTTTCTAACCAGGTGGAGAGTTTCTGTTCCTCATGAGCCGTCAAATCTGTAATCGTTTCAAAATCAAGACGCATCATTTGTTGACGGTCACCTAAGATACGCATCTTGGTAATGGTAGAACGATCGTCGCTCGTTAATAAACCTGTTGTATCAATCTTGTCTGCCTCAAGTAACTGTTGTAATAAGCGACCATGGTCATCATTACCAGCAATAGCACCAAGATATACTGTACAATCTAAATTTGATAAGTTCGACGCAACATTACCAGCACCGCCAAGTACTTCTTTCATCTTTACCACACGGTTAACAGGAACCGGTGCTTCTGGAGAAATACGACTTACATCACCAAAAACATAACGATCTACCATAACATCACCTATAACGGCAATCTTTAGATTTGGTAGCTGCTTTGTTAAAAATTGATTAATGGTAGCATTTATCATAATCCACCTATTCCTTACCACAATATACATGCATAACGACTTACATAAAATACTTGGCATCAAACATGTATCTATTTATAAATAAGACCGTAACGGTTAGTAATCTTCTTCAATAATCTCACACATGATATGTCCAGCCAATATATGCATTTCTTGAATACGAGCTGTCACATTACTTGGAATAGCCAACGTAATGTCGCATAATTGAGCTAGTTTCCCACCGCCTTCACCGGTGAAAGCAATGGTATGCATACCAATAGAACGAGCCATTTCTGCAGCTTTCACAACATTCTTGGAGTTTCCAGATGTAGAAATACCGATGAGAACATCACCTGTACGGCCTAAGCCCTCTACTTGACGTGCAAAAACAGATTCAAAATCATAGTCATTCGCAATAGCTGTTAATGCAGATGTATCAGTAGTCAATGCAATACCCGCTAAAGAGCGTCGTTCCTTTTTAAAGCGACAAATCAATTCTGCTGCTAAATGTTGAGAGTCCGCAGCAGAGCCACCATTACCACAGAACAAAATTTTATTGCCATTTTCTAAAGCCGCCTTACAGCGATAGGCAATCTCTTGAATGGTATCCATATGCTCCATCGTTTTGCCAAAAACTTCAAGATGCTCTGTAAAACGATCTGCAATGATTGGATTTAAATCAGTCATTATAAAATCTCCTTTAATAGTCTATCTGCATTTTTCCAGAACAATTTCTCACATTGCTCCACAGACAAACCTGCCTCTTTAAATGCATCATATAATCGATACATTTCAGAAGCATCTTTAATTTCTGTATCTGGCTTAATACCATCAAAGTCGGTTCCTAATGCCACAACATCTTCCCCGCCTTTATTGATGAGATATAAGCCATGCTTTACAATATCTTCAATCCGGCTTATTGATGATGTCCCCAAAAATGATTGAGCGAAATTAAGGCCTATAACGCCACCCTTATTAGCAATAAGCTTAATTAAATTATCCGGTAAGTTTCTTGTATGGGCAGTAACTTCGCGCGCATTGGAGTGTGATGCTACAAATGGTACATCTAATACATCACCTAGTTGCTCTGTACCAGCATCGTTAAGATGGGAGCAATCCACAATTATTCCTAAGTCTTGCATAGCCTCCACAAATTCAACACCTTTCGGTGTTAATTTTTTATGCTGCTCACCACAATGTGGCTCACCTAGTCCATTTGGATAATTCCAAGTAAGCGTAATAAGTCGAACCCCATCTTGATAAGCTTGCTTTAGTTTATCTAAATCGCCGCCTAGTACACCGCCCTCTTCAATAGACATGAGAGCGCCAATCTTGCCAGTTTCATACACAGACTCTACATCTTGATAAGAGAGCACATGTTGTATGTGCTCTCCATAGTGATGAATTTGTGATGTACATAAGTTACGCATCGCTTCATAACGACTATAAGGATCGTTTGTCTCACCAAGATTGATAAAAAGTGCAAAATCTTGCACCTTGCTGTGAGCTTTTTGTAATTTTTCTATATCGATTTTCCAAGTATTACGATACAAATCTCCACAATCAGGATGATCTATTAATTTCATTATCGTATCGCAGTGTAAATCTATCATAAAGCCTCACATATAGTATTAGTAATTAATTGCGTTTTGGTTTTTTAGAATCAAGTTTCTTTAATGCTTTCAATTCTTCCATAAAGCTATCAATGTTATCAAACTTACGATATACGCTGGCAAAACGAACATATGCAACTTGGTCAATATCTTTTAATTGTTGCAATACAAGTTCACCAATGCGATCCGTAGTTACCTCTTGATTGATTTCATTTCGAATATCACGCTCTACATCGTTAACCACTTGTTCCATCACAGACATTGGTACGGTACGTTTATCACAAGATCGCAATAGACCATTTAATAATTTACCACGATCAAATAATTCACGACGTCCGTTTTTCTTTAATACCATAAGTGGTACTTCTTCTATAATTTCATAGGTAGTAAAGCGACGGCCACAATTGATACATTCGCGGCGACGGCGAATACTATTACCTTCATCAGTCGTTCTAGAGTCTGTTACCTTCGTGTCTGTGTGTTGGCAATAAGGACATCTCATCTGTTACTACTCCTTTTTCTAATAATCACTCTAAAATAGTGCATAATACGCCCATTTTCTTATACCTTATATAGTACCATATTTAGTAGGAAAAGTACAAAAAGAACCCCTTATAAACCTATGAATTACAATCTTTTTAAGAAGATTATAATCAAAAGTGTTATAAGGGGTTCTTTAGTGTGCACTTACGTGCTAAATCGTATTAAATTAACGTTTAGGAGCATCTTCAACGCGAAGCAAGCAGTCACCAGATTCAATGCGGCTACCTTCACGAACTAGGATTTCTTCTACGATACCATCGATAGGAGCAGTAATTGTAGTTTCCATCTTCATCGCTTCTGTAACGATCAATGGCTCACCTTTAGCTACAGATTGACCATTTTTAACGAGAATCTTAACAACGGAACCAGACAATGTAGCACCAATTTCACCAGGGTTAGATTCATCCGCTTTACGACGAACAACACCAGTAGTCTTAGCATGTTTATCATGAACTTTAATACTACGAGGTTGACCATTGAACTCGAACAATACGATACGGTTACCATCTTCATCTGGTTCAGATAAGCCATTCATTTTGATGATAAGTGTTTTACCTTTTTCAATAGTTACTTGAATTTCTTCGCCCCGTTTCATACCGAAGAAGAATGTTGGAGTATCAAGTACAGATACATTACCAAAGTCTTTTACAAATTTATTGTAATCTTGGTAAACCTTAGGGTACAAGCAGTATGCGCTAATATCTTCATCAGTTGTTTGAGCACCCATTTCACTCAATTCATGGCGAACATGTTCAAAGTCTGTTGGAGGCAATACTGCGCCTGGACGAACTGTGATTGGTTTTGCACCTTTCAAGATAATTTTTTGTAACTCTTCAGGGAATCCTTGGTATGGAGTGCCAAGACGACCTTCAAAGAATTCAACTACGGATTGAGGGAAGTCTAATACATCGCCCTTTTCGTAAATATCTTTTTCAGTCAAGTTATTTTGTACCATGTACAATGTCATATCACCTACAACTTTAGAGGATGGCGTTACTTTGATAATATCACCAAACATCATATTTACTCGGTGGTACATTTTCTTAATATCAGCCCAACGATCACCAAGGCCTACCATCTTAGCTTGTTGTTGCAAGTTGGAATATTGACCACCTGGCATTTCATGTTGATATACTTCAGTGTTAGGATATGCTTCTGCTTTATCTACACCTTTGTAGTAAGGACGAATGCTGCCAAAGTAATGCGACATTTCTTCCATGTAATCAATGTTCATTTCAGGTTGACGGTCATGTCCACTCAATGCATAGTACATGGAGTTCATGCTAGGTTGAGATGTACCATTAGCAAATGCAGAGTATGCTAAGTCGATAACATCTACACCAGCATCTACAGCGCGACCATAGGAATAGATAGCATTGCCAGAACCTTCATGTGTATGTAAATGAATCGGTACAGTAACAGCATCTTTTAAGGCAGATACAAGATTATAAGCAGCTTGAGGTTTCAATAAACCAGCCATATCTTTGATAGCAATAATATTAGCACCCGCTTTTTCAAGCTCTTTAGCCATATTTACATAGTAGTCTAAATTGTATTTAGGACGGTTGCTATCAAGAATATCGCCTGTATAGCACAATGCTACTTCAGCAATTTTGTTTTGTGCACGAACTTCATCAATAGCTACATGCATATTATCAAGGCTATTTAAGCTATCGAATACGCGGAATACATCAATACCATTAGCAGCAGCACGTTGGATAAATTGACGAACTACATTATCTGGATAAGATGTGTAACCTACAGCATTAGCACCACGAATAAGCATTTGAAGTAATGTATTTGGTACTTCGCGACGGAACATACGTAAGCGTTCCCATGGATCTTCATGTAAGAAACGATAGGATACGTCGAATGTAGCACCACCCCAACATTCTAAGGAGAATAAGTTAGGAACACCTTTAGCTGCATGACCAGCTACGCGTGCCATATCAATGGTACGTAAACGTGTAGCAAATAAGGATTGGTGAGCATCACGCCATGTTGTATCTGTAAAGAATACTTGTTTTTGATCAGACAACCATTTACTGAATCCTTCTGGTCCTAATTCATCAAATTTTTGTTTTGTACCAGCTGCTGGAGATACATCTAACTCAGATGGCATTTGAATTGGTTCAAAATCAGGTACTTCTTGAGGGCCTGCACCAGAGTAACCATTGATTGTTACGTCTGCAATGTAACGCAATAATTTAGTACCGCGGTCACGGTCAGGTTTCAATTCGAATAATTCCGGATGATCTTCGATGAAGTTAACAGTGTAGTTACCGCTTTGGAATTCAGGGTTTTCAAGAACGTTAATCAAGAAGTGAATATTTGTTTTAACGCCACGAATACGGAATTCTTTTAAACAACGAAGCATTTTACGAATAGTTTCTTCATTGTTAGGACCGAATGCAGTTGCTTTTACAAGCAAGGAATCATAGTAAGGTGTTACTACGGCACCTGTGAAAGCATTACCAGAGTCTAAGCGGATACCAAAGCCACCGGAGCTACGGTATGCCAAGATTTTACCTGTATCAGGCATGAAGTTATTTTTAGGATCTTCTGTAGTGATACGACATTGAATAGCAGTACCTTTACAAGGAACTTCATCTTGTGCAGGAATGCCTACCTCTGGGCTATGTAAGTTATAACCTTCAGCAATACGGATTTGAGAATGAACAATATCAATATCTGTAATCATTTCTGTTACAGTATGTTCTACTTGGATACGAGGGTTAACTTCGATGAAATAGAAGGAGCCATCAGCAGTTACCAAGAATTCTACAGTACCAGCATTAACGTAGCCAACATTTTTCATGATTTTTACAGCTGCATCACATACGGCTTTACGAGTTTCTAATGGCAATGCAAAAGCTGGCGCCATTTCAACAACCTTTTGATGACGACGTTGTACAGAGCAATCACGTTCATGTAAATGAACTACATTACCGTGTTCATCACCAAGGATTTGTACTTCGATATGCTTAGGTTCAACGATAAGTTTTTCTACATATACATCATCATCGCCAAAAGCAGCTTTTGCCTCAGATTTAGCGCGATCATATGCATCACGAAGATCTTCTTTGCGATGAACTTCACGCATACCACGGCCACCACCGCCATTTACGGCTTTAATCATCAATGGGAAACCATGAGTATTTGCAAATTCTTCTAATTGTTCAAAATCACGTAATGCCCCATCAGAACCAGGGATCATTGGGATATCTGCCAATTTAGCTTGTGCACGAGCATTAACCTTATCACCGAACATATTCAAATGTTCTACATGAGGTCCAATGAAAATGATACCTTCTTCACTACAACGACGAGCGAACTCTTCGTTTTCAGATAAGAACCCATAGCCTGGATGGATAGCATCAATATCATGCTCTTTTGCAATACGGATAATATCTTCAATATCAAGATATGCTTCAACTGGTTTTTTACCTTCCCCTACGAGATAGGCTTCGTCAGCTTGGTTGCGGTGCAAGGATAATGTATCCTCTTTGGAGTAAATGGCTACAGTTTTGATACCCATTTCATTACATGCACGGAACACGCGGATTGCAATTTCACCACGGTTGGCAACCAATACGGATTTAATTTTTCTCATGTATTGCCTCCTACTAGCTTCCACTAATGTGAACTATCAGCTTTCATTTTTATTAATATATGAATATTTCCTATACTTATAGATAAAACAATATATTCGGATAGCTCATCAAAATTTATGATAAGCATAATATTCATAATTACATATAACTATTATACAATATTTTCCACATATTTAAAGGATTATATTAATTATGAAATCATAAAATACATTATTTGCTGTACATGAGAAAAACTCATATGTCTTTTATCGATGTACATCGAACTAATTCTATATACTATATAATTAATCACCTAAAAAATGATTCATTAATCGGTTGAGTTGTTCTTGGTCATTGGCCCCCATCAACTCACGTGCAGAATGCATGGCCAATAATGGTAACCCTACATCCATGGTTCTCATCGGTAACATAGCAGATGAAATAGACCCAACAGTAGAGCCCCCTGGTATATCAGAACGATTTACATAAATTTGGTAATCCGCCTCAGATTCGTCACACAAGCCTTTAACAATTGCAATTGCCCGTGCATCACCAGCATAAGATTGACTACATGCTATTTTTAGGGCTACCCCTTTATTAAGGGTAGGAATATTAGTGATATCATTTTTTTCAGGATAATTTGGATGTAAACCATGTGCTACATCAGAGGAAACCATAAACCCTTTTGAGATAAAACTTTCTATTTCTTGATTGGAATATCCCAATGCATCATATACGCGTTTAACAAGGTTTGGTAAAAGCATGCCTGCCCCCCCCTGTTTTGTACGACTACCAACCTCTTCATTATCAAAGAGAATAGCACAGCGTACACCATTAGCATTATGTTTATGTGCTTGAATAATCCCTGAAAGTACACCAAAGCAAGATGTTAGATTATCAAGGCGAGGTGCGCTAATGAAGTCACCTTCGGTGCCAAGTACACAGCCTTGTTCTGTTGGGTATAATGTCATTTCATAAGACAAAATTTCAGATGGATCACAATTTATTTCATCAGCCAAAAATGTAGTCCACTCATCATATTGAGTATCAGATTCTTGAAATAAACTTGGATTGTTCCTATCCTCTAAATATTTTGTAGATTTATCCTTATGCTTACGATCCATCATTAATATAGGAAGCATTTCCTTTTGACGATTTAATTTAACGCCGTCATTAACGGAACGATTCATATGTATAGCTAAATTAGGAACGATTGCAATAGGACGTTTTGTATCAACCAATACAGAATCAACATCAAAGGCATTATCACCTTTTAATACGACGGTACCTGCAGCACCTAATGGACGATCTAACCATGTGTTTTCAATGAGACCACCATACATTTCCACATTTAACTTGGTATAGCCTTTCACAGTTGTAACAGGATTAGGTTTAACACGAATAGCAGGGAAATCAGTATGAGCGGAAGCAATACGCAATGTAGATTCAGGTTTCTTGCCTATATGAAAGGCAAACAAGGTAGTGCCAAATACATTTACTACATAAGAACCCGAATCTAGTTGCCACTCATCGTCTAAATTGAGTTCAGTAAAACCAGAGTCTAACAACATTTGTAAACTTGTATCTACTGTATGGTACGGTGAAGTACAAGCACCAATATATTTTAGTAACTGTTCATTATCAAACTTCATAATTCCCTCCTATGCACAAATCCAATTTGTACAATATCATGAATAGTTTTAAATTCCTTCAATTTTATAGATTATTTACTATTATAATTTTACGATATATACATTAATAA
>URQX01000038.1 GCA_900550175.1 uncultured Veillonella sp. | reverse complement strand
ACCCAAGCAGGCTGCAGCCACAGTGGTGCCGTTAGCAACCATAGGCGGCTCTAGTTATGCTGCCTATGTAGGGCAACATGAGATTGAGGTCACTCATGAAAGCTTCGGTTATACGAACTTACCGCCTGGCTTAAAGGACTATAAAATTGTCCAACTCAGCGATGTTCATGTAGGCCCAAGCATCGACTTAGATGATCTTGATGAAATTTTAAAGCTCGCCCTTGTAGAAAAGCCTAATCGCGTTGTCATCACTGGTGATTTAATCGATAAACTAGCTTGGCTACCACAAGTCTGTGAAAGACTGACAACCTTTGCAAAACAAATTCCAGACGGCGTCGATTTTATATTAGGTAATCATGAGTACCATCACGATGTGAATAAGGTGCTAGACGAACTGAAACATAATACACCAATGAATATCCTTGTGAATAGCAATATTCAAATTATGGGTGGTAAGCAACCTGTATACATTGCTGGTGTTGCGTACGACAATGATCGAGAAAAAGAAAAGCGTGAAGCTATGATTGATAAGGCTTTATCTGGTATTCCAGACTATGCCTTTGTTATCCTATTAGCACATCACCCTGAATTCTTTGAAGAAGCCATTGAACGTAAAATTCCATTGACTCTCTCTGGTCATACCCACGGTGGCCAAATCGTATTCATGGGCATGCCGTTGGTACCAACAGGTACGCCATATACAAAAGGTCGCTACGTAGAAGAACAAAGCGTATGCTACGTTAATAACGGATCAGGACACTGGTTCCCAATCCGTATCAACTGCCCACGAGAAATTACAGTCATTACATTCTTTGATGGTGTAGCTTAGAAGTAAAGATGAGTTCCTTAGAACAAAAAGTGAGCTCATTATAGGGATACAATCATGTATAGTAAATCTTTTATCCATAAATTTCTTATATGTATCATTCTACTTGCTCTATTTGATATCTCTCTGCTCTATGATATGACAGCGGATATATATAAGGGATATCTCAAAATAGCAATACTAGTGGCAGTTGGATGCCATTTAGATCTATACCTGGAACTCAGCAAACAAGAGGTACTAATGATACAAGCATTCGAGAATGATACATTTAATGAGACCTATGAACTATTAGATACGAAGCATATGGCTTTTATCATATCTTTGATTCTGCTAATGACAATAAACCTTATAAAATCTTAGAAAATCATAAGGTACAAACTAAAAGAGGTATTGTATATGAAAATACAATACCTCTTTTTATTATATGAACTTATATGATAGTTATGATATATTAGAGTTAAAATTTTGATTGTGTTGATTAAATAAGAGAGTGTATTAAAAAATGATTTCCTTGTCTATTTATAAAATCGGCCTACCTATAGGCCTTTTTGTTTATTATTTATATAGGTTGTTTACAATTTATGTTTTAAAGAGGAATATGGAGTTGAAATTCCCTAATCTATATGGTCTTTTCTTAGTTTTAGGGATTCCGGGCAGTCTCTTTCTCATAGTGCAGACATTTTTAATTCCTGATTTAGTTGATTACCTTAGTTTACTCTATGTAAATATGGGTATCTTAGTAATTGTTGAAATCATTGCAACATTTAAACTTAAATCCTCAAAAAGCTATTCTAATGCAAAGGTTTTTCGGTATTATTTATATTTTATAACAGCTATATTATTGTGGATGGTATTTAATTGAATGATTGATTAGATCGAAGCGTTCGCTATTGTAGATCTATTTTATAGGTGTAGATTAATGTATAGTAAATTTTTTATCTACAGAGTTATTATATGTGCTATTCCAATTATTCTTATGGATATAGCTCTTATTAGCGCAATGATAACTGGTGGATACGAAGGAAATCTAAAAGCAGCAATACTAGCGGGGATAGTATTGCACATAGTTTTATATATGTTAAGTCGTAAACAAGTAAACTTATTAATACAAGCATTTAAGCAAAATGGGTTTAAAGAGATTAATAATCTATTCAATATGAAATATGTTTTTCTAATCATATTTTTTATGGTATTAATAGCTATAAAACTTATGAGATATTAGAGCTAAAGTTTTAAGGTTGGTGTGAGAATATGTTTTTAAAAATCTATAATTATTTTGTACGAGGCTTAGTACTTTTTTTACTTATATGTATTCCATATAGTCTTGTCACAAACCCAGAGTTGATTGAAGATGAAGTAGACTTTTATTTCTTTGTTATCGCATATGTATTAATACTTTTGTTTTACGTGGCCTGGAATTATATTTATAACTATTTAAGACGTAAAAGAGGTTAGCATTTGTGCATATTCATTTACCATTAGTTTTAGAGGCCATCCTTTTTTCGTGGATTGCTTTGTATTGGCTTATTTATAAAATCTTACTAAGGAAAAAGCTTTCACCATTATTAGTATCTTTAATTGCTAATTCTGATTATGGATTCATGAAATTTGTTTCTTGGTCGGCAATTATTACATATCCGTTTATGCTGTTTAGCATGTTTTATTTCTTAGATTACATCGCGGTCCCAATTGTTTTAGTATGGTTCTTGCAGCCTGTTTTTGTGGTAGCAGTATTATTAAAACAGCCACCTCATAGTCGCTATTATGAATGGGCTAGAAAAAAACAGATGTATGTAGTTCTTTTTATGTTTGCTTACATAATGTCTGCGCTAATTTTGTTAAAAGTTAATAAGCTAATATAAGATTAAAGATAGAAAGCCCCGGTACGAAAACGTATCGGGGCTTTTTCCGTTCATTTGAGGTATGAGAGGATGTTACAGATATGTCATAAAGATAAGAGAGATTTTATTTCATGCGAACTGCTTCAGCAAATTCGTCTTCAGTCATGAGTTTCTCTTCCAAGATGATTTCTTTAATAGAGCAACCGCGTTTGTATGCTTCTTTTACAACCTTAGCGCTCTTGTCGTAACCGATGTATGGTGTTAAGGATGTAGCGATCATAAGGGATTGTTCTACAAAGAAGTTGAGTTTTTCAGGTACGAATTCGACACCGTCGATGCAGTGTGTTGTGAAAGAATTCATTGCATCTGCGAGGAGGCGACAGCTTTCAACAAAATCATAAATCATGATAGGCATATATACGTTCAATTGGAACGCACCGCTGCCTGCACAGAGTGTCATAGTTGTATTATGACCAAATACTTGGGCGCATACCATGGTCAAGGCTTCACATTGTGTAGGATTTACCTTGCCTGGCATGATGGAGGAGCCCGGTTCGTTTTCAGGTAGATGCCATTCGCCGTAACCGCAACGAGGGCCAGAACCTAAGAAGCGAACATCGTTAGCGATTTTGAATAGTGTCGTAGCCAATGTGTTAAGTGCACCGTGAGCCATCATAAATGCATCTTTCAAAGATAGGCCTTGGAATTTATTATTCTTAACACGGAATGGCGCACCTGTTACCTCTGGCAATACAGTTTCCATAACGTCTAGATAGCCTTTAGGTGTGTTTACACCAGTACCAACGGCAGTGCCGCCGAGGGCTACGTCGAGTAGGTGGTCAGCGTTTTGAACGAGCATAGTTTTAGCAGTTTTTAGACCTTCCACAAAGGCGCTAATTTCTTGGTCTACCATGATGAAAGTCGCATCTTGTAGATGTGTACGACCAACTTTTTGCAAGCCTTTTCCTTTTTCTTGCAATTTTTCGAAGGATTGGATAAGGCCGTCCAATGCAGGAATTACGCGTTTTGTAATTTCAAAGTACGCACAGATATGCATTGCCGTAGGGAATGTATCGTTTGTACTTTGGCCGCGGTTTACATCGTCGTTAGGATGGAGCGGGTTGCTTTCATCTAACTGTTTAGCCCGGTGAGCGATTACCTCGTTCACATTCATGTTAGTTTGTGTACCAGAACCTGTTTGGAATACAGTCAATGGGAATTCATCATCCCATTTGCCATCCACGATCTCATCTACTACTTGAGCGATGAGTTTCGCTTTTTCCTCAGTTACTGCGCCACATTTTGCATTGGTTAAAGCACATGCTTTTTTGACAAGCGCAAGAGCTTTGATTTGTTCAATAGGGATGCGGTGGTCACCGATTTTGAAGTTATTGAACGAGCGTTGCGTTTGAGGTCCGTAAATTCGTCTAGCGTCGACTTCGACTGGTCCCATTGAATCATATTCAATTCTTGTTTCCATAATGTTTACAACCTCCTTAAAAGACATGCCGACCTTATCGTCGGTACTTTAATTATATAAAATCCTGTATATTTGTACAGGATAAAAGATAATGATTTCTATTTTCATATAAAAGAGAGGTGTATATGCGATTTGTGCATATACACCTTTTCCCCTCTCCCAATATATATGCGATGATTTATATTAATTTGTATACATATTTCATATAAGGTTGATTTGAGAGGGGAAAGGTGATAGTCCAAAAACGACTTAGCGGCCCCGCGTAGCGGGGTAAATGGCTTTGGAGGCTTTTGGACTATCGCCTTTCCCTACATAGTTCATGAACTAATGAAACATGTATACATTATAAATATCGCATATATATTGAAATCATCGCTTTAACAGGATAAAATGGAAGTAGCTTATTATATTGTTGTAAGCTCTAGTTTCACAGAGGAGGTAAGTACTTATGAAACATGACTTTATGAGCCATGACCTTCATCTGCCGGAACTGACACTACGTGGGATGCTACTTGGTGCATTGATTACTGTAATTTTTACAGCATCTAACGTATATCTCGGTTTGAAGGTTGGTTTGACATTCTCGTCATCCATTCCGGCAGCCATTATTTCAATGGCAATTTTACGTTTCTTCAAGGATTCTAACGTTCTTGAAAACAACATGGTACAAACACAGGCTTCTGCAGCCGGTACTTTGTCCGCGATTATCTTTATCTTGCCAGGTCTACTTATGCTTGGTTATTGGAATGGTTTCCCATTCTGGCAAACATTCTTGCTCTGCGCATGCGGTGGTTCCCTTGGTGTATTGTTCACCATTCCATTGCGTCGTGCCATGGTAGTAAATAGTGATCTACCATATCCAGAAGGCCGTGCAGCAGCAGAAATCTTGAAGGTTGGTTCCCACAATGGTGGCCAAGGCCCTCAATCTAGCTCTGGTATGGGAGATATCGTATCCGGTGGTTTGGTAGCTGGTCTTATCAGTCTTTGTGCGAACGGCTTCAAAGTTCTTGGGGACAGCATGAGCTTCTGGCTTCCTGTAGGTAGCAAAGGTATTACTCAAATTCCATTGGGCTTCTCTACAGCGTTGTTAGGTGCTGGTTACCTTATCGGTATCGCTTCTGGTATCGCTATCCTAGTTGGTGTACTCATCGCTTGGGCTGGCTTCGTACCTTATTTCACTAACATCTTTGCTCCAGATGGCGGTGCTACTGCTAAGTTTGCAATGGCTGTTTGGAAATCTAAAGTTCGTTTCATCGGTGCTGGTGCTATCGGTATCGCAGCGATTTGGACTTTGATTACATTGATCAAACCTATTATCGAAGGTATGAAAATTTCTGTTAAATCCATGAACAGCAGTTCCACTGAACGTGAGTTGCATCGCATGGACACAGATATGAGCACAAAATCTGTTATCATCGTGTTCGGTATCATCCTTTTAGGTTTAGTTCTTACATTCTGGGATTTCGTATCTGCAGTACCTATTAGCGCAGGCTTAATGTGGACACTTGTTATCGTAGGTGTTCTCGTAGCATTGCTAATCGGCTTCTTCGTAGCTGCTGCATGTGGTTACATGGCAGGCCTTATCGGTACATCTGCATCTCCAATCTCCGGTATTGGTATCTTGGCGACTATTATTTCTTCCTTAGTGGTGTACTTCATCGCTTCTGAAAATAACTTGTTCGCTACAGAAGCAGGCGTACAATTCGCTACAGCTATGGCTATCTTCATGACATCCGTAGTTATCGCCATTGCATCTATTTCTAACGATAACTTGCAAGACTTGAAAACAGGTCAACTCGTTGGTGCTACACCTTGGCGTCAACAAATTGCGTTGTTACTTGGCTCTGTAGCTGGTGCAGTTGCAATTGCTCCTGTTCTTAACTTGCTTTACCAAGCATATGGCTTCACAGGTGCGTTACCACGTGCTGAAATGGACCCTAATGCTGCATTATCCGCTCCACAAGCAACTTTGATGACTACAATTGCTCAAGGTATCTTCAGCTCCAGCATGGATTGGGATTACATCTTGATCGGCGTTGGTGTTGGCGTAGTAGCAATCATCGTTAACTTGATTCTTAAGAGCACAACAGCTTCTTTAACATTGCCTCCATTGGCAGTTGGCATGGGTATCTACTTACCTCCAACATTGGAAGTGCCACTCATCTTAGGTTCTTTCATTAGCTATTTCGTAGGCCGTTACCTAGTAGCTCGTGCTAAAATGCGTGCTGGCGAACTCGCTGAGTACGATGTTGAACAATCTAACCGCCGTGGCGTTCTCTTCGCTTCTGGTTTGATTGTTGGTGAAAGCTTGATTGGTGTAATCATAGCTGTTATTATTGTATTGTCCGTTACAACTGGTGGCGGTGAATCTCCACTTGAATTAGTAGGCCCTGATTTTGAAAGCACAGCACAATGGTTAGGATTGCTTGCATTCATCTTCTCTGGTCTCTACCTTGTTCGTCGTGTTGTAACTCACAAATTCAATAAAGAAGAAGCTTTAGCAATGAAAGCTGAGCAAGAACAACAATAAGAGGTTAAACAATGAAATTAAAACAGTCTGTACTCATCATGATGGCTGCTGCATTGCCAGTAGTATCTTTCGCAGCAAGCGAAATTCCTGTAACTAAAGACACTGCAACAGTTCAAGCTGATACGAATAAAGTAAATCGCAACGATTTAACATACCGTATCTCTAGTACTGCTACACCGGAGCAAAACCGTGCGTTGCGCTCTGTAGCATCTAAGGTTGATCGCGATGCAGTGGAAGTAGTAGCACCAAATGCGGACCGCTATATGGATCGCAAAGAGGTGGCTGTATCTCCAGTGGAATCCACTACAGATCATCTTGATCTAGTGTTCCCAACAGTTAAATCTGTTAGTCCAATTGTAGAAAAAGCAATCAATAATACTATCAAAAAATACGTTGCTAAAGTACAAAACGACGTAGAAAAATTGAATGCCAAAGACGCTGATAAAACAAATGTAGTTATGTACTACGATGTTAAAACAGACAAAAATGGTATCTTCAGTGTATTGATTCATACGTATACAATGCGTGATCGAGATGCTAACGGCGTCAACTATGTAAAAGGCTTCACATTCAATACTACAACTGGTCGTCAATTATCCTTGTATGACCTTGGTGGTCTTAACAAAAAAGAATTAGTGAATGCTATTGAGAATAATCAAGATGTGAAGAATCAATTAGGCGGCGAAGTAAACATCGACAAAATGCCTACTGAATTCTACACAACTGATGATTATTCTGTTGTAATGGTATTGCAACAAGACGTGGATACAATCCACAGTGCAGGTACCGTATATGTACCAGTTGGTAACTTACGTGACCGCCAAAATGATGTAACAAAAAAATAATCGAACTGTGTGAATTCGATTATGTGTGTATAGTAACAGCTGTTTTATTGTGAGAAGAACCGCTCCTTTTGGGGCGGTTCTTTTTTTGCATTATAGATTTAATAATAGTCTTATAATATATTTTGATGGAGATACAACAAAAAGCCGTGTAAGAACACGGCTTTTTATCATTGAGCTTATTTAATTATTTATTTGTTGTATCGTAGTAGTTTACGCGTGGAGGCAATGGGAATTGGATAGCTGCATCCGGTTTTACTGTCTCAGGTTGCGGTAATTCTACGACTACATTGTTTTTGAATTTCTTTTTGAAAGCTTTCACAGTGTCCTTTTGAACGGAGTCAGCTGTAATGATAAGCGCGCTTGTGTCGTCGTTAGGACGGATGGAAATGATATTACCTTTTGGCTCTTTAGTTTTGTATAAATCAAGAGCATCGGATTGATAATCTTCAAGTTGAGCTTGATTTAATTTACCTTGAGATACTACAAGAGCACTTTCAAGTTGTGGATCTTGAGTTTCAGAAATTGCATGTGCAACAGCATCAGCTTTTTTCTTATCTGTTAAAGAAGCATGTAACTTGCCACCATCCCAGAAGAGGGCACCGTCTTGACGGAATTTAGTGAAGTCATTGCCATAGCCTAATGTTTTGTCGATAATAGTAGCTGTTTTGCTTTCTACTTGTTGTTTGAACAATGTATTGTGGAACGCAAGCGCTTGTTCTGTTTGCGTCATGCGGTATGCAATCTCAGCTGCTTCAGCACGAGTTACATATTTTTCAGGGTTGAATAATGTGCCAGGAGCATAGTTTGTGAAGCCGAGGTATGCAAGTTCACGAACTGCGTCTTGAGCCCAAGGAGCTACGAATTTTTGGTCTCCATAAGCAATGTTATCGAGTGCTGTAGGATCTTCTGTTGTATATCCTAAGTAGTGAATATAGTTATCCGCTACTACAGCAAACTCTTGGCGAGACATATATTTTTCAGGTTTGTATGTGTTATCGCCATAGCCGCTGATGATATTTTTACGCGCTACAGATTCGATAGCGAGGGCAGACCAACGATCGGATGTAATATCTTTAAATTTGCTAGATAAGAATGCTGCTGTACCATCATCAGTGATGTTGTTGAAGAGGGCAGCTACTTCTTCACGAGTCATAGGTTGATTAGGTCGGAATGTACCGTCAGAATAACCTTTCATTAGATTTGCTTTTGTTACAGTACTAATAGAATTGGCAGCCCAGAAATCGCTAGGCACATCAGAGAAGATGTGGGCACGGATTTTTTGAATGTCTTGTGGCGTACCAATTGATGTATTCACAACTACAGGAGTAGCAGCTTTAGCGGCATCAAATTTATGAGCTTCTGTTTTAGTTGTAGCTACATTAGAAACATCTGTGTTTATAGTAACTGCTTGGGTAGAGGCCGCTGTAGATGCTTCAACCTTTGTGGAGGCTACTGCAGTGGCAGGAGCATGAGTTGTAGTATTTGCAGAAGCAAAACCGAAACTTGTTGCGGCTAATAATGTGCCAAGAACTAGGGCACGTAATGGGTAAGAGGTATTCTTGTACATAAAAATCCTTCCTAATTATGGTAAAGGCTAAGGCTAGATAGCCTAGAATATAAACTTTCACCAACAATAAAATCTATATTCATTATATAGCGAATAATAGGGCATGCATAGAGATATAAACAAAGCAGCGTAATACTAAACGTATACGCTGCCTTGGCTAGTTGAGTGAACGCCGATTAGCGTTTTACTGTCATTTTTACTTTGGAACCGAATAATTTAGACATCCCTTGTTGTGTTTCTTTAGATGCAGTTGTTACAACAGCGTAAAGTTGGTTATTTTCTACATCAGGGAATGTAGCTAGGATTGTACCAGCTTTTTCGTTTTTGTTGTAGTAGTTGCGGAAGTTCGCATCGATTGCATCATATTCTGTTTGGCTGTATTGGGATGGTTCAACTACAACATAGTTATTTACAGTGGAATCACCACGTGCTGCAAGATTTGCTTTAACTGTGGAAATATCGCTATCTGTTTTCAATGCTACGTGCAATTGATTGTCGCGCCAGTACATTACACCGTAATCTTGGAAAGCATCTTCTGTTTTGTATGTTTTATTCAATTCAGCGAATACTTTATCTTCCAAAGCAGCTTGTTGTTTTTGATCAAGTGCTTTTAAAGTGCTACGACGAACAGGGCGAACTGTGCGAGTAGGTTCAGTTTTTTGAGCTACTGCAGAATTTTTATTGCCTTTTGCATCTTTTTCAACTTTTTTGGCATCAGTTTTTACGGCTTTGTCAGCTTTAGCTACATCTTTTTTAGCATCTTTGCCTACTTTGAATGCCTCTTTTTCTGCTGCTGTATCAGCTTTTTTTACATCTTCTTTTACAGCTGTTTCAGCTTTAGCTTCAGTTGTAGTATGTTTTGGTGTTGCAAGGCCAGCACCATTAAGCATGCGGTTCAAAATTGTAGCCGCTTGTGCTCTTGTTACAGGTTGTTTAGGGTTAAAGTTTTCAGTCGCCCCAGATGCTACAATGCCACGTTGTGCCATGTATTGAATATCTGCCAAGTAAGCAGAGGAAATGCTAGCTTCGTCTTTGAAAGTAACCTTTTCTGTTTTTACAGGTGTAGAAAGGTTTAATTTCTTAGCCAAGCTTGCTGCGGAAGCAACAAATTGTTCGCGGTCCATAGTTTTGCTAGGTGTGAAAGCTGTTTTAGATGTGCCTTCCATTACGCCTGCCGCACTTACTAATTTGATAGCAGAGCTAGACCAACGATCTGCTTCTACGTCAGAGTAGGATGTAGAAGATTCTTTTGTTACGATATCAGCTAATTCTTGTTCGTTTAAGTTATGTTGTAATACTTTACCGTAAATAGCCGCAGCTTGTTCACGAGTGATTTGTGCACTAGGTTTGAATGTGTTGTCAGCATAACCAGAAAGGTAACCAGCTTGTGTCATTGCTTGGATAGCATCGCGAGCCCAGTTATCTTTAGTGTCAGGATATACGCCAGCAGGTAAGTTTTCTTTAGCTTTTACAGCTTTTTTACCTTCTACCTTTGCAGCATCTTCTTTTACATCATTTTTTACAGATGTATCAACGCGTTTTGCGTCGTTTTTAACGGATGTATCTACACGTTTAGCATCGCTTTTTGCGGATGCATCTGCATGTTTTGCATCGTGTTTTGCGGATGCATCTGCATGTTTTGCATCATGTTTTACTACTGTAGTGCCATGTTTAGCGTCATTTTTCACAGATGTATCAACACGTTTAGCATCATTTTTAACAGATGTATCAACGCGATGTTCGTCAGCTTTAGCAGCTACTTCAGCTTTTGTAGCTGTACTAGATACTTCAGATTTTACATGAGCCGCAGTTGTTTCAGCGTGAGCCATGCCGAATGTGGAACCAAGGGCCAATGTAATTGCCAAGGATAAAGATAATTTATTTAGTTTCATTGAAAAGGCTCCTTTCAAACTATACTTATATAAAATAAATTATAACACTTTTTAAATTTATACACTACTATAAGAAAATGTAATATATAAGGATAAAAATTACATGAATTTGAAATTTAAAGCCTATTTATATAAATATTCAATGAATTATAGGTAGATAACGATATGAGAACCATTGAAGAATACAAAATGATAAACATTCCCAAAATATAGAGTTTGAGGGACTTTCACAAGAATAATTTATAAATAAGTAGGTGTATGTGATAAAATGCAATGTTTGTTATTACAAAAAGTCATAACGATATGAGAAATAAAAGGGTACATACGAATATAGCAATCCTTTGGACATTTTCTATAGGATTAATTTATAATTGTATCGATAAAGCTTTTGAATATTTATTTGGAAGCATAAGTAATGTTTCGGGCAGAAAATTATTGAAAAACTTTCATTAGAATTCTTGCCATAACGCATACATATCAAAATTTTTTATTAGGTTAAGTACTAGAAAAGACGAGGACGATAATATGAAAATTCATCTTTTCCAACAGTGTTTGATTGACATGTTCTACCCACATGTGGGCATGGCTGGTGTAGAAGTACTTGAAAGATTAGGCTGCGAGCTCGTAGTTCCTAAGAAACAAGTATGTTGTGGCCAAATGTTCACTAACTCTGGTTACAATGAAGCGGCTATGGACGCTATTAAGAACACAATCGAATGCTTCGAGAACGCTGAATATGTAGTCAGCATGTCCGGCTCTTGCGCATTTGCAATCCGTGATGAATATCATCATTTCTTGAAAGATCAACCTGAGTGGTTGGCACGTGCAGAACGATTGAGCGGCAAAATTTACGAGTTCACTCAATTCATTACTGACGTATTAGGTGTAGAAGATGTAGGCGCTCGTTTCAACGACTCCGTTACATACCACACATCATGCCACGTAACTCGTTTGATGGGCATTAAAGAGCCTCCTTTCAAACTCCTTAAAAACGTTAAAGATATCAACTTGATCGAATTACCACGTGCAGACCGTTGCTGTGGTTTCGGCGGTACTTTCTCCGTTAAAAACCCTGAAATTAGTGAAGTTATGACACGCGAAAAAGCATTGGAAATTGCTAGTACAGGTGCTAACGTTATTTCCGGTTCTGACCAAGCGTGCTTGATGAACATCGCTGGTATGCTTGATCGTCTTCATAAAGAAGGCGAAATCGATCGCCGTATCAAAGTAATGCATATTGCTGAAATCTTAAACTGCCGTTAAGGAGGAGACGACATGGCACTTATATATGACAATCGCCCCTATAAGACACGTATAAAAGAATGTTTGGCTGACGATTTCAAGGTTGCAGCTATCAAAAAAGCACAAGACGTGTTTTATGATAAACGTAATACAGTAGTTGCGGATGTTCCTGAATGGTTAGATTTCCGCGCTGAAGCAGCTGAAATTCGCGATCACGTACTTAATCATTTGGATTACTATGTAAACCAATTTGCTGAAAACGCTGAAAAAGCTGGTTCTAAAGTTCACTTTGCATTCGACGATAAAGAAGCAACTCAAATCGCTTTGGATATCCTTCGCGAACGGGAAGCTAAAATGATCGTTAAATCCAAAACTATCTTAACTGAAGAAATTGGTTTGAACGAAGTTCTTGAAGAAGCTGGTAT
>URQX01000037.1 GCA_900550175.1 uncultured Veillonella sp. | reverse complement strand
ATAGCTCATATTAGAGACCTCCGTGTCATGTATTTGTGGTTATTTACATTTTACACGAGATCTCCAATATGAGTTTTTTTATTTGTCGCAATATATTTTACAATTCATCATAATAAAAATGATATAATATTTATATGTATGTCCCACGGGGTTACAAATGAGTAAGAACATAAGTAATATAAGAATGATACATAAACATGAATAGTGATTTAAGATATGGGGGATTATATGAGCGACAAACAAGAATCATTGCTAAAGCTAGCAGAACTGTTTAAAATTTTGGGAGATCCTACACGCCTTAAAATAGTAGAATTATTACTAGAAAACGAAATGTGTGTAAACCATATTGCTGAAACAATGGGAATGGGACAATCTGCTATTTCTCACCAATTGCGTGTACTGCGTCAGGCACGTCTTGTAACCTATCGCAAGGAAGGGAAAACTGCATACTACTCTCTGAACGATGATCATGTGGAAGGTCTCGTAAGAATGGGGATGGAACACGTATCTCATCAATAATACATTTTATTACAATGAACACCTTTCATCATATTATGAATGAAAGGTGTTTTTAGTTATGTTAGATGTGAGAGTGGAGATGTATATATAGTGAACCTATTGATGAAAAATATAGGTATATTTGTGGTATTTATTGCCACGGTATTTTTATCAACCAAATCAATTTGGGCAAAGTTAATTTATCTAGATTCATTAAGTCCTTTGAGTGTTCTGGCATATAGAGCGCTTTTATCATTACCTTTTTTTATCCTACCAATGATTCATTTTAATTGGCAGAGTGTGAATAAAAAACAAGTTTTTTATTATTCTTTTGTTGGAGCAGTTCTTTATTTAATTTCGTCTATGGCAGACTTTATAGGTTTATTATATATTTCTGCTTCTTTAGAACGTGCCGTTTTATTTACATTTCCTATCTATGTATTTTTACTATCATCAGATTTATCCAGAATTACGATTTCAAAGATTGTGTTAATTATTCTTACTATTTTAGGATTAGGGATTATGTTTAATCCCACTATTGACAGTCATTTTACTAATACTTTAATAGGCGTGTTATTAGTTTTAGTTTCTGCTATATTTTGGGCTTTATTCATGATTTATAGTAAGTGGGTCGTTTTAAGTATTAGTCCTACTATATTTACTAGTACATATATGTGTATAACTACAGTGTTTTTACTTTTGGGTTTTATACTAAATAGTGGGGGCTTTTCGGAGATTGTAGCACTCCAACCTCATACTATAATTTATTTAATTTTCTTGGCTATTTTCTGTTCTATAGTTCCATCATACTTAATGTCCTTTGGGCTAAAGAAAATTAGTGCATCTCTTGCAGCAGTTATTAGTGCAATGGGCCCAATAGTTACTTTGGGTTTAGATGTAGTTATTCTTAATCATCACTTAGGATTAAATGAAATTATAGGTGCTATAATAGTTACACTTTGTGTGACTTGTTTGACGAGACTAAATGCTAAGACATAAAAGGCGATGTATCACCAGAAGTAGCTCGTGAAATCTCAACACTTACCTTATAATTAGTAGAATTGTGTATATATAAGAAAAGACATCTTTGATCTGCACCAATTTTCTTGGACAGATATAATTAAGCTACTTTTTGAGAATGAGTTCGGTATTCTACCGGACTCATTCCTTTTAATTTGAGCTTAATGCGTTTTGTATTGTAATAAGTAATATAATCCTTTAATTTACTGATAAAATCTTCATAAGAAGCAAACTTTTCTAAATATAACAACTCTGACTTCAACAAGCCAAAGAAGTTTTCTATCACGCTATTATCCAAACAATTTCCTTAACGGGATATGCTTTGGATGATAGCGTGATTTTTTAATGTCTCCTGATACACTGCATGTTGATATTGCCAACCTTGATCTGAGTGCAGTATACACCCTTGGCTATTAGGCCTTTTCTGAAACGCTTTATCTAGCATAGATAATACCTGCGCTAATACAGGTCTTTCAGATATTTCATAAGATACAATTTCACCGTTATATAGGTCTAAGATTGGTGATAAATAAATCTTACGTCCAAACACGTGAAACTCTGTAATATCTGTAGCCCATTTTTGATCTGGCTTTGTTGCAGTAAAGTTTCGCTTAATAATGTTGGGAGCGATTTTTCCTTCCGTACCTCTATATGAGCGATATTTCTTTAGACGAACTTTACATGTTAAGTTTTCTTCCTTCATAATACGCATTACAACTTTATGATTTATATGAATGCCTAATTTATGCAGTGCTATTGTAATTCGGCGATACCCATAACGACCCTTATTCATCGCCACAAGTGTGCGAATAGCTTCTCGTTCCTCTGCATATTTGTCCCCCTTTTTTATGCTAGCTAAGCGTGCATAATATGTATTACGACTAATGCAAAAGTACTCGAGCATAAACTGAAGGGGATATATTTTTCTTAATCTTTCGATGGCAATTGTTTGTGCTTTTTTTTTACAGCTCTATTGGGTTTTACAATTTCACGCATTTCTTTCATGAAGTCATCGTAAAAAGACATTTCATATTTCAACCGAGCGATTTCAGCTTCTAGTTCTTTAATCCGTTCTTTATCTGATTTTTTTGTTGAATCTATTTGTACATTTATTTCATTCTTAGTCTTCATAGGTGGCCTGCCTTTAGGCTTAGGTTGCAATCCTAAAAAACCTTCATCTAAATATTTTTTATTCCATGCTGCAATTAGACTTGGATTATCTATATTAAATAATTCTGCTGTTTCTTTAAAGGATAACTTATTCTGCCACCTAGTTTCAATAACTTTACGTTTGAATTCTGCTGAAAATATACGTCTATTCATTTTTTTAGATAAAGAACTATTATTTTTGTATTTGAATAACCAGTTTTTTATTGTGTGTCTTGATATATTTAATTGGTTTGCTACAGAATGTATACCAAATCCGATTTTAAATAGATAAAGAGCTTGATCTTTAGTTTTTTGAGAATATTTTGACATAGAAAAACTGCACCTCCAAAAATTGTGTCCAATTTTTGGGGTGCAGTTCACTGTTACAGCCCCTTTTTTATTTTAATATAATGGGAATAGGTAATAGGCTATAGTGATGAATAAAGGCATTGTTACAGCTGATAATATGGTAGTTCCCATAACGATTTGCGTAGCATATTCAGGATTATTCTTCATTTCAATTGCAATGAGAGACATATTGATAGCTGTTGGTACGCTATAGGTTATGATAATAGTTTGCGCTGCTATTGGGTGCATAGGACCATAGAACTTGATGAATAATATAGTTATAGCAGCGGCTATGAGTGGGCTTACAACAAGACGCAAGGTTGAAGCAAGCATAACATCAAGCTTAAAGAAGTTTAACGGTGTTCTATTAATCTGTACTCCTAAAGCGATCATAGCAACCCCAACAAAGGCATTAGCAAAGATATTAAGAGGAGCAAAGAAGAAGAGACCATGTAAATCAAAGGGTAGCAACTGGCAGAGTAGAGCCATTGGGATGGCATAAACCATTGGCATGTGGAACACTACTTTTAGTGCATCTCGAGGACTTAGCCTGCCCGCACCAGCTTGGTAGAACCCATACGTATTACTGCTGATGGTTTGAATAATCATGATGGATACGACACTTACAAGACCTAAGTTTGCATAGGGGGTGGCGCCATCAATAACATAGGGGACGTTTGTAAATACAAATATAGCAAGGGCGACACCCATATTCCCTACATTGTTAAACATAACACAGTTTTTTAAGGTCCCGATTTTGGCTACGTCATAACCCTGCATTCGACCAACTACATCCGATAGTATGGAATTTAGTATAAGTACACAGAATGCAACAAATACAATTTCTAATGTACCTGAGTTAAGTTTAGCTTCATACATAGCTCTAAATATAAACGTAGGTAATAATATGTAGAAGTTTAGCTTACTCAGCGTATACAAATCGAGTTTAAATTTTCTATCTAATACAAATCCAACCCCTATAAGTATTAAAATAGGTATCATGGAATTCATAAAGATATGGCCTATTAATACTAATAAATTCATTATCTCACCTAGAGTTTCTTATTAAAATAGGACATAGTTTTAACTTATTATATAACTGTATAGAGTAAATATACAGTTAGTATTATATGAATGATGAGTGGATACATTTCGAAATCTGTTCAGAACTTTATTATCCTCTATAGTATTATCATACCATAGTATGTATTGTTTGAGGTTTAAAAATTTATTTATTATGATTACTAATCATAATCATTAGAAATATGTATGCAGAATGTGAGTTTTTGCATACGACCTCGACTATAAATTTATAGTATAATGTGAATATATTGTATATTTAGTCTTTTGTTAGTCGATGTGTCTCTAGGTTTGACCATAGCTTTCACAGTGTGGCGTCCAAAGGGATGCACAGGAGGAATTATGAAACGAATTCTATTAGTATTAATGAGCGTTTTCATGCTTGCTTTTCTAGTAGGCTGTGGTAACGATGCAAGCAAACCGGCAGAAACAGGTAAACCAAGCACATCTGAAAAAATTACTGTACAAGCTGCTGCCAGTCTTAAAGGGGCTCTTACAGAACTGGCTGATGCTTACAAAAAAAGCCATAATTTAGCAGATGATCAAATTGCTATTAACTTTGCTGGTTCTGGCACATTGCGCCAACAAATTGAACAAGGTGCACCAGCTAGCTTATTCATCTCTGCTGACGAAAAGAATATGAAAATGTTGCAAGAGAAAGACCTTGTAACTGATGTTAAACCTTTCGTAACTAATGAGTTAGTTCTTGTAGTTCCAAAAGGGCAACCTAAAATTGAATTAAATCAAATTGCTTCTGTTAAACGTATCATTTTAGGTAATCCTGAAACAGTACCAGCTGGTAATTATGGTAAACAAGTATTAACAAAATTAGGTGTTTGGGAACAAGTTGAACCAAATGTAGTATATGCTAAAGACGTAAAAGCTGTAACAGCATCTATTAGCCAAGGTGCTGGTGATGCGGGCTTCATCTATAAAACTGATGCCATTGCGGCAGGTGATGCCGTTCAAATTTCCTCAGTAACACCTGCAGACTCTCATGATCCAGTTATTTATCCAATCGGTATCATCAAAAAATATGACAACGCATTGGCTAAAGATTTCTACCAATACGTAATGAGCCCAGAAGGCCAAAAAGTATTAGAGAAATACGGTTTCTCCGCTTCTAAATAAGGGTAAAACGCTAGCTCTCATGGCTAGCGTTTTCTTATGATACAATATAGATATTGTACATAGCCTAAACTTGTTGTATATAGAAAGGGGGAGTGGCATGAGTCCATTCTGGCTATCGCTGTGGGTGGCGAGCATTGCCCTCGTTATTGTTATCCTAAGTGGCCTAGCCGCTTGCTACTGGATGAATCGCTGTAAATGGGGCGGCATTGCTATTCTTGATGCCCTTATTACATTGCCTCTAGTACTACCTCCTGTAGTCGTTGGTTTTGCGCTGCTTATGGTATTTACACCGGGCTATGCCTTTGGGGCTTGGCTTGAAGCTCATGGCATGAGCGTCGTCTTTGCCGCCTCTGGTGCCGTCATAGCCTCTTCTGTTATTGCATTTCCACTGTTTTACCAAACAGTACGTTCAGCATTGCAGTCCGTAGATCATAATATGGAGGATGTAGCGCGCACCTTAGGTGCTTCAGAGTTACGTATTTTCTTCACCATATCTGTACCGCTCGCATGGAAAGGTATTTTAACCGGCAGTATTTTAGCGTTCTGCCGTGCTATGGGCGAGTTTGGTGCTACCATCTTGATTGCTGGTAATATTCCAAAGGTAACACGTACTATGCCATTAGCTATCTATTCCTATGTAGAAGCAGGGCAGTATATGGATGCCTTTGAGCTAGTTATTTATATTTGTGTTCTTACATTGGCGTTACTGAGCGGGATTCACCTTATTACAAAAGGTTCCTTGTTCCGCCATACAGATAATAATTAGGAGGTTCTATGATTACATTTTCCTTTACTGTAGCTAGACCTTCTGTGACTGTGAAAGCTGATGGTGCGCTGCCGTCAGGTATTACTGTGCTGACTGGACAGTCCGGTAGTGGTAAAAGTACGTTTATCAAATGCATCGCGGGCCTCGTAAAACCCACAACTGGCAGTATTCAATGTGATGAAACGACGTGGGTTGATCGAGATAAAAAGCTTTGGGTGCCTGCCCAAGAGCGCCAAGTAGGCTATATGCCACAAGGCAATATTGTGTTTCCTCATCTATCGGTAGAACGTAATATTACCTATAGCAAACGAGGCACACCTGACATGTGTAATACGTTGTTACAACGTTTAGGTTTAGAGAAATACCGCAAAACTAAGGCGGGTAGCTTATCTGGTGGTGAGCAACAACGGGTTGCATTAGGTCGTGCGCTCTACTCTAAACCGACTATTTTGCTCCTCGATGAGCCTTTATCTGCACTCGATTGGAACTTGAGAAAGCAAGTTCGTGAGGATCTCGTATCTATCATCCGTGAATGGGATGTACCTTGCGTATGGGTTACCCATGATGAAAGCGAAGCAGAAAGCGTAGGAGATAGACACTGGACCTGTGAAAACGGGCTAATTACGATTGCTGAATGATGATAAACATTTAAATCGTATGGTTTTGATACAGTGATAAAATACTTTAAAATTAAATAGAGATACATAAAACACCTTCATAATCCTATGAACTACATGCCAAAAACTGGACACAATTTTGAGATGTATAGTTCAGTAACTAGTGGATTGTGAAGGTGTTTTCTTTTTAGATAGTTGATAGCAATGATAGCAGTGTACTTACTATTATCTTTAATCTTTAGCATTGAATTAGTACGTTTATAATAGATGTTACTTGCTAATGCTACTTAATTTCTGTAGATATGTGCGCTGTTTTACTTATAAATCCAACGATAGCTGTAACGACAAATGCCATTGTAAAGGCTGGTAATGTGGCACCTATTGTGCTTTCACTATGTAACATATAGTGGTATAAACCAACGGATAGGGCCCAGATTAGCCCTCGTACGAGATAAGCTGAAAGTGTTTGTACTTGTTGGCGATTGATAAAGTAATCCGCTAATAAGATGGCAATCATCGGTGCAAATACAGAGCCGATGAGGTATAGGAAGTCTGTAATATCATCCATTGGATATAGAATAGCTGCAATAGTGCCCACGAGCGTAACGATGACGGCGATGCCTTTGCTGGATGCACCGTTATAGATAGTCGTACTAGATACGCCTGCAGAGTAAGCGTCCATAAAGGTTGTAGTAACGGTAGAGAAGATGATAACGATGAGGCCCGCAAGGCCAAGTCCTGCATTCATCATAATCGTAATGATGGAGTCGCCACCGCCAAAGATTGCCGCACTAAGGCCTAAGGTGTACATAACGATACTTGTTATAGTGTAGACTGTAGCGCTTGTAAGTGATGCGGAGAAAGGCTTTTTGCTTTCACGGGTATAATCACTGATGAGAGGTAGCCAAGATAGGGGCATGGCAATAGATAATTCAAGGGCAGCGATGAAACTCATATTTCCGCTAGTTAGAAGGCTAGCCTCACTAGGCCACTGCGATATCATGTGCGCGCCCATGTAGAGGGTGAGCCCTAGTAATAGAACAGATACGATGGCTTGAATATAGCCCGTATTGTGGAGGCCGATGAAAAGCCACAGGATGACAAGTGCTCCAATAGCTATCGTCCAAATCATAGGGGATAGAGGTGCTAGCTCTTGTAAGGCTAGCATAGCATCGTAGATCATGATGCTAGTCCAGCCGATAAGTTGAAGCATATTTAAAAAGGCAAAGCCTTTAGCCCCTAGTGGGCCAAAGCTAAAGGCGGTAGTATTCATACTGCCTTGCCGTAAACGTCCACCGATGAGACCAGCTCCAAAGAGCAATATACCGCCGATGATATGTCCCAGTATGATGGCATATAGACCTTGGGTGAGCCCTAAGGGGGCTAGATAGGTTCCTGTCATAATTTCCGCTATAGATAGAGCGGCGCCAAACCATATCATGGCGAACTGTGGTTGTGTAATGTGTGTATCTTTCATACGTCCTCCTTGCCAGGAAGTCATAGAAAAAGCCGAGTCTAAAAAGGAACTCGGCTATTAATCCTCTATGTTCCCTACGTTGGCATTATCCAAATCAGGTTATGGGTTAAAGCGATAGCTTACTCTCAGCCCACTCTTGTGAGCACCCCGTTATGGCTTCATTATATGCGGATAATAGGAAGCCGTCAATTCTTTTGTTGCATAGATTGTATAATAATGTTATAACTAGAGTATAAAAATATATTGCCACTAGGGGTGCTTTTGCTGAGATTGACCATTCAAAACCCTAGACCTGATCCAGATAATACTGGCGTAGGGAAGTGGAGTGCAACATAATACTAAACTATTACGAGACCATTCCATTTGGAGTGGTCTTGTTTTTATATGTTTGGAGGTATTATGAAAAAACTGATTATTGCTAGCATATGTGTGGCCTTAGGTGTAGTATTATCTACTACATCAATTCCTGTTGGTCCGGCTCGTATTTTTCCGTTTCAACATATGATTAATGTTATCTTAGCCGTTGTGGTGGGGGCTAGATTTTCCGTAGGTGCCGCATTTAGTACATCTTGTTTACGCAATGTATTGGCACTAGGTTCTCCTTTAGCCTTTCCTGGCAGCATGATTGGTGCTTGGTTATCGGCTTATTTATATAAGAAATATAACGCTCTATGGGCGGCGGCTCTAGGCGAAATCATTGGTACCGGCCTTATCGGTGCTCTCGTAAGTTATCCTATAGCCAATTTCTTGTTAGGTAAACCTTTGGCATTGTTGACTTTGATTACATCCTTCGCCATGAGCTCTGTAGCAGGTGCCTTTATTGGTTTCATAGTATTACAAATCTTATCTCGTCGTCATCTATTACATAAGGAGGCATAATGAAACTACATACTGCATTGACAATTGCTGGTACTGATCCTAGCGGTGGTGCTGGTATTATGGCCGATTTGAAATCCTTCCAAAGTCGTCACGTATACGGCATGGCTGTTGTTACCTCTGTGGTAGCCCAAAATACGACGGGCGTACATCATGTAGAACATCTGTCGCTAGAGAGTATTGACCGACAATTACACGATGTGTATTCTGACATTGAACCACAAGCCGTTAAGACGGGCATGATTGCCTTGCCTGAGATGATGGATCTTATCTATCCTTATGTGAGTAAACCAATTCCTTATGTAATGGATCCCGTTATGATTGCCACTAGCGGTGACCGACTCGTATCAGATGAGGCAGTAAATTTCTTAAAATCCAAACTCATTCCGACGGCTACAGTGATTACACCAAACCGTAGTGAGGCTGAGGTCTTAGCGGACATGTCTATTGATTGTGAAAGTGATATAACAACGGCGGCGAATCGTATCTTACAGGACTTAGGACCTCAAGTAGTTATCATTAAAGGCGGTCACATCGGTGAAGATGCAACGGATTATGCTTTCACTAAAGATGGTAGCATCCGTACTTGGACAAGCCCTAAATATGATACGGTACATACTCATGGTACAGGTTGTACCTTCTCCGCAGTGATTACGGCGGAGCTCGCTAAAGGGCGTGATGTAATGGATGCCATTGGTATTGCCAAGGATTATATTGCACTTGCTATTAAACATAATCCTGGGCTGGGAAATGGCTGTGGTCCCGTTAATCATATGGCTTATGGCCTCTTATCTAATGGACCTGAAACGATGGATGAGCTCTTGAAAAATGACGAGAGGAGATAGTGATATGACCTATGAAAATCCATATATGAATGGTCAAATTGAGACTGAACTCAATATATTAGAAATTTTACGCCAAAGAAATCCTCTCGTTATTTGTATTACCAATGATGTGGTGCGGACCTTTACGGCTAATGGTTTACTCGCCATTGGCGCATCACCGGTGATGAGTGAGTGCAGTGAAGATTTGAAAGACCTCATCGTCCATGCATCGGCGCTACTCATCAATATTGGTACTCTTACACCAGACAAAGTTAGTTACTACAAAGAGGCCATAGCACTAGCGAAGAAACATGAGGTTCCTATCATTTTAGATCCAGTGGGGTGTCATGCGGGGGCTTATCGTTTATCTGTGGTGTTAGACTTGATTAAGACTGGTGACATCTCATTAGTGCGAGGCAATCAAAGTGAAATTAAAGCTATCTACGATGCTTTAAGTCCTAATAATCAGGCAGATATATCCACTACCGGTAAAGGTGTAGATGGAGGACAAATCGAGGATAGTGCTGTTATCGCATATCGTCTAGCGCGCCTTATCAACTGTCCTGTTGTAGCTACTGGCGAAGAGGATTATGTTTCCGATGGAACTCGGGTATTTGCAGTGCCACACGGACACCCTATTATGACGGCTGTAACGGGTACAGGTTGTCTACTAGGGGCTGTATTAGCGGCTTTTTTCAGTGCTTATTATCCATGTAAAAACAGACTATCTATCGGTGAGTTTCTCGCCTATGCATTGGCTTACTATGGTTTGGCCGGTGAAAGTGCAGTGCAGGTAAGTGGCGTACAACCTGGTAGCTTTAGTGTAGCCTTTATGGATAGCTTATATACACTCGATGATGCGGCGCTTATGTCTGAGAATCGTATGCGTCCTGTAGTTGTGCCAGATCAATTAGAAGTATATTTCATCAGTGGTACGCAAGATGTGGAACTGAATGAAAATCGTTTGCTCTCTATCGTAGAGGATGCTTGTCGAGGCGGTATAACTTGTTTCCAATTTAGAGAAAAGGGCGTAGGTACTTTAGTGGGGCAACAGAAACTAGAGTTAGCTCAACAATTACAACAAATCTGTGCAAAGTACAATGTACTCTTTGTTATCAATGATGATGTAGACTTAGCGATGGCTGTTAATGCTGATGGTGTTCACGTAGGTCAAGAAGATATGCGTCTAGAAGAGGTGCGTAATCTTGTGGGCCATAAGGTGGTTGGTATTTCTATTCACTCTGTGGAGGAACTACATAAGACCGATGTAATCTATGCTGATTGTGTAGGTGTAGGTCCTATGTATGCTACAAGTAGTAAACCTGATGCACAAGAACCGTGTGGGCCGGAGCGTGTCGCTGAACTACAAGCAGAAGGCTTGACCTTACCATGTGTTGGTATTGGGGGAATTACTTTAGACAATGCGAAGCCTATACTGGAAGTGGGGGCCTCTGGTGTGGCTGTAATTTCTGCTATTGCTCATGCAGATAGTCCTTATGAAGCAGCACAACAATTTAAGACATTAGTTGATAGAACTGTATAGCCGATATGACCATGTGATGAGTTATGATATATGGCTAACTATTAGTCATGAGCGTACAAAATCTTATTAAATAGAACACAAAAAAGACGATGACCTAAGTCATCGTCTTTTTGTTAAGGAAGTTGTTAGTACTTACTGTAAGATTATATTGTACTTACAGGTGTGTTTAATTTAAATCTGTACTTACAGGTTGTTAGTTTAGTTAGTGTCGTACTTACAGATTAGATGGATTCCACGAAACGGTGGAAGAAAGCTTGTGGGTGAGCACATACTGGGCAAAGTTTTGGAGCTTCTTCACCAACGTGTACGTAACCACAGTTAGCGCAGATCCAAGCAACTGGTTCGTCGTTGTGGAATACTTTGTTACCGGATACTTGAGCTGCTAATGCAAGGTAACGAGCTTCATGACGAGCTTCGATTTTACCAACTTCGCGCATTTGGTAAGCGATTTTTGCAAAGCCTTCTTTTTCAGCTTCGTCAGCGAAATCTTTGTACATTGTAGTGTGTTCGTAGTTTTCGCCAGCTGCTGCATCACGAAGGTTAGCTTCGATATCGGAAGATACGTCGCCACCATGAAGAGCTTTGAACCACAATTTAGCATGTGCGGATTCATTGTGAGCTGTTTCTTCGAAATAGTCAGCGATTTCGTTCATGCCAGCTTTACGAGCTGCTGCTGCGTAGAAAGTATATTTTTGGAATGCTTGGGATTCGCCAGCGAATGCTGCTTGAAGATTTTTTTCAGTGTTAGAACCTTTTAATTCTGCCATTTTAATACTCCTTTGTACTTACGATAATTTTCAAATTTGTTACTTAACTTATATATTCATAACCACTTGGTTGTGAATTCAAATAATAGAATACTTATTCTACAATTTTCGTGGGCGATTTCGCCTTAGTAAGAAAACTTATTCTTGGACTAAATAGACACTTGCCTAACTCTCAAAATAGTACTTACTGATTTTTGTTTTTTCGGCACTTGCCGTCTTAACAGTTTTATATACAATGGTGTATCCGTATACTTAACGAATAATCATTGTTGACTATATTGTAACATACTAAATGAGAAATGCAAGTGTTTTTGTAAAATTTATTTCGAAAATTTTCTAAATGATAAATATTATCAATGTAGTAAAAATGCGGTTTCTTAAAGGCTGATTGGTATAGGATTTATAAAATAAGCTTATTTTGATATTGAGAATGATAACTAAATGAAAAATCATTATTGATTACGTAATAATAATATTTTCGTTACATGTACTAATAACTACCCATAAAATGACTATATAAAATATAGAATTACTACATGTTTATAGAACCTTGTATTTTTTGTATAATAAGTATATAAATACTGAACGATGTAAAAGGAGGCGCTATGGCATTTGTTAGATATTACGTAGGTGATGTGGTAAAAATGAAAAAGTCACATCCCTGCGGCAGTGATGAATGGGAAGTCAAACGAATTGGCACGGATTTTCTCATCGTATGTAATGGTTGTGGTCATCAACTGTTGATGCCGCGCCCGAAATTTGAAAAGGCAGTTAAGAAAATCGTATCTCGATTGCC